>NZ_BIMR01000026.1 GCF_004306155.1 Cellulomonas biazotea | reverse complement strand
CCCGGCGGGGCCACCGGGAGGGGTCAGCTCGCGGCGATCTTGGTGGCGATCGCGGAGGTCATCTGGTCCCACAGCGTGGCGGGGTCGCCCTGCTGGTTGACGAGCGCGACCTCGGTGGCGCCCCAGTCGGACCACACGGTGTCCATGGCGGGGATGGACGGCATCGGCACGCCGTCGATGCCGACGGCGGCGAAGCCGGCGACGATCGGGTCGGAGCCGATCTCGTCGAGCGCGGACTGCAGCGCCGGGGCGCGGCCGCCGGCCTCGTACATGGCGAGCTGCACGTCCTTGGTGCCGAGGTAGTTGACGACGAACTCGTTCGCGAGGAGCGCGTTCTCGGACTTCGAGGAGATGAAGAAGCCCTGCACGCCGACGAACGGCTGCGACGGCTGGCCGCCCGCGGACGGCACCTTCTCGATGGCGACGTCGATGCCGGCGGACACGAAGTCACCGACGTTCCAGGGGCCCGTGATCATGTAGGGCGCCTTGCCGGCGATGAACGCCTCCTTGGCGACGTCGCCGGAGACCGAGGTGTTGAGGACGCCCTCGGCGCCGAGCTTGGTGAGGTACGCGGCGAACGCGCGGCCACCGTCGGAGTCGAGGCCGAGCTCGTCGGGGTTGTAGGCGCCGGACGCGTCGGTGCCGAAGACGGGGGCGCCGAACGAGGTCTGCAGCGGGTACAGGTGGTACGGGTCGCCGGTCTTCTCGTCCTGCTGGACGAGCACCGAGTAGTCGGTGCCGACGGCCTTGGCCTGCGCGACGAGCTCGTCGAAGGTCGCCGGGGTCGCCTCGGCGACAAGGCTCTTGTTCTTGACGAGCGCGATGTTCTCGACCGAGTAGGGCAGGCCGTACAGCGTGCCCTCGTAGCTCATGGCCTGCGTGGAGACGGGCAGGAAGTCCGCCGCCTTGTCGCCGAGCTCGACGGGGGCGACGACGCCGTTCTGGACGAGCTTGCCGAGCCAGTCGTGCGCGCCGACGACGACGTCGGGGCCCTGGCCGGTCGGCGCCTGCGAGATGAAGTCGTCGCGGATGTCGCCGAAGTCCTTCTGGACGAGCTTGACGGTGACGCCCTTCTCCTCCTCGAAGACCGACGCCACCTCCTTGACCGGGCCGGACCGGGTGTCGTCGACCCAGACGGTGAGGGTGCCGGCGTTCGCGGCGGGGGCCGACGAGGTGGCGTCGCCCGCGGGCTCGTCAGAGCCGGCGCATGCGGTGAGGGTCAGCGCGAGGCCGATCGTCGCCGCGACGACAGGGATGCTCCGTCGCATCGTGTCTCTCCAAGGGTTGCGTGGGGAGTGCCTGCTCGGCGGTCCTCCCACCGACGCTGGCCTGGTGCGACGGAAAACTACGGCGTTGCAACCCGCGTTGCAAGTCGTTACGGTAACTTTCAGGCAACGGTTGCAGCGACTCCTCCTCGGATCGCCAGGACCATGGAACGACGACTCAGGACGAGGAGGTCCCGTGTCCCTTACGCTGCCACCCGTGCGCACCCGTCTGACGGACCTGGCCGAGCAGGCCGGCGTCAGCACGGCGACCGTGTCACGGGTCCTCAACGGCAAGCACGGCGTGTCGGCCCAGGCACGGCAGGCCGTGCTGGCGGCGCTCGACGTGCTCGGCTACGAGCGACCCGAGAAGCTGCGCACCCGGTCGGCCGGCCTCGTCGGCCTCGTCGTCCCCGAGCTGTCGAACCCGGTCTTCCCCGCGTTCGCGCAGGTCGTCGAGACGATGCTCACCGAGCGCGGCTACACCGCGGTGCTGTGCACGCAGTCCCCCGGCGGCACGACCGAGGACCAGTACGTCGAGATGCTCCTCGAGCACGGCGTCGACGGCATCGTCTTCGTCTCCGGCCTGCACGCCGACACCACCGCGAGCAAGGAGCGGTACCACCGGCTGCGCAGCCGCGGGCTGCCCGTCGTGCTCGTCAACGGCTGGGCCGAGGGCGTCGACGCGCCGACCGTGTCGACCGACGACGCCGCCGCGCTCGACCTCGCGTTCCGGCACCTGACCTCGCTCGGGCACCGCAGCATCGGCCTCGCGATCGGCCCCGACCGGTTCGTGCCGGCCCGGCGCAAGCGCGAGGAGTTCGCGGTCAACCTCTCCCGCCACCTGGGCGTCGAGGACCCGACGGGCCACGTCGTCTCGACGCTCTTCACGGTCGAGGGCGGGCAGGCGGCCGCGTCCGAGCTCATCGAGTCCGGGCACACCGCGATCATCTGCGGCTCCGACCTCATGGCGCTCGGCGCCATCCGGGCGGCGCGCGCCCACGGGCTGTCCGTACCCGAGGACGTGTCGGTCGTCGGCTTCGACGACTCCCCGCTCATCGCGTTCACCGACCCCCCGCTCACGACCGTGCGCCAGCCGGTCCAGGCGATGGGGCACGCCGCGGTGTCCGCGCTGGTCGCCGAGATCAACGGCACCCCCGCCTCGCGCACCGAGCTCAAGTTCCACCCTGAGCTCATCGTGCGCGGCTCCACGGGCGCGGCCCCGGCCGTGACCAGCGGGTCGGCCGGCGGGTCGAGCCCTGTGACGAACGCCTCCGCGTAGTCCCCCTTGCCGGTCCCCCGCGACCGGTGCCTACCCTGGTCCGACCCGGAGCATCCCGGCCGCCGTCACGGCTGCCGCTCGCACCGCTCCTCCGGCGACGACGCCTCCCCACCCGAGATCCACCGAAAGAGGCATGCCCGTATGACGTCCCTCGACACCCGTCCCCTGCTCGCCCAGGTGCACGCGCCCGGCTCCCCCGACGGCGAGTGGTGGCGCGACGCCGTCATCTACCAGGTCTACCCGCGCTCGTTCGCGGACGCCTCGGGCGACGGCATCGGCGACCTGCCGGGGATCACCGGGCGCCTGGGCCACCTCGCCGAGCTCGGCGTCGACGCCGTGTGGCTCTCGCCGTTCTACCGCTCGCCGCAGGCCGACGCGGGCTACGACGTCGCCGACTACCGCGACGTCGACCCGCTGTTCGGCACCCTCGACGACTTCGACGCCCTGCTCGCCCGCGCGCACGGCCTCGGTCTGCGCGTCATCGTCGACCTGGTCCCCAACCACACCTCCGACGAGCACGTGTGGTTCGGCGAGGCCCTCGCGGCCGGCCCTGGCTCGGCCGCGCGCGAGCGCTACCTGTTCCGTGAGGGCCGGGGCGAGCACGGCGAGCTGCCGCCGAACAACTGGGAGTCGATCTTCGGCGGCCCGGCCTGGACGCGGACCACCGACGCCGACGGCACGCCCGGCCAGTGGTACCTGCACCTGTTCGACTCGCGGCAGCCCGACCTCAACTGGGAGCACCCCGAGGTCCGCGCCGAGTTCGAGGACGTCCTGCGGTTCTGGCTCGACCGGGGCGTCGACGGGTTCCGCATCGACGTCGCGCACGGCATGGTCAAGGAGGCGGGCCTGCCCGACTGGGACGGCCACGTCAGCATGATCGAGGGCGTCGAGGACGGACCCGAGCCCGCCGACCGCGCCGACGAGGTCACGGGCTCCGGCAACCGCGGCCCGATGTTCGACCAGGACGGCGTGCACGAGATCTACCGGGCGTGGAACCGGGTGCTCGCGCAGTACACCGGCGACCGCGCGCTCGTCGCCGAGGCGTGGGTCGAGCCCCTGTCCCGCCTCGCGCTGTACGTCCGCGAGGACGAGATGCAGCAGGCGTTCAACTTCGCGTTCCTCGCGACGCCGTGGGACGCCGCCGCGCTGCGCGACGTCATCGAGGCCTCGTACGTCACGGCCGACACGGTCGGCGCGCCCACCACGTGGGTGCTGTCGAACCACGACGTCGTCCGCCACGCCTCGCGCCTGGGCCTGTCCGTCCCCGGCTCGCGCCCCAACGGCATCGGCGTCGGCGACGAGCAGCCCGACGAGCAGCTCGGCCTGCGCCGGGCGCGCGCCGCGACGCTGCTCATGCTCGGGCTGCCCGGCTCGGCGTACCTGTACCAGGGCGAGGAGCTCGGCCTGCCCGACCACACCTCGCTCGACGACACCCTGCGCCAGGACCCCGCGTTCTTCCGGACCGGCGGCGCCGAGCGCGGGCGCGACGGGTGCCGGGTGCCCCTGCCGTGGGCCGCGGGCGAGGAGGGCTTCGGCTTCTCCCCCACCGGCGTGACGTGGCTGCCCCAGCCGCAGTCGTGGGCCGCGTACGCCCTCGACGCGCAGCGCGGCGTCGCGGGCTCGACCTACGAGACCTACCGGGCGGCGCTCGCGACGCGACGCGCCGAGCAGCTCGGGTCCGGCGGTCTCGCCTGGCTCGACGGCTTCGGGCCGGACGTCCTCGCGTTCGCGAACCGCGACGTGGTCGTCGTCGCGAACCTCGGCACCGAGACGGTCACGCTGCCCGCGGGCACGCAGGTGCTGGTCGCCTCGGCCGGCGAGCCGACGACCGGCGACGCGGTCGTGGTCGCGCCCGACACGACGGTCTGGGTCCGCGCCACCGTCTGAGCACGACGCACGCCCGGGCGACCCGCCGCACGGTGGGCCGCCCGGGCGTCGTCATGCCGACGCGCGGTGGCCCGCGGCGCTGGTCGGGACGACGCACCGGAACCGCCAGAGCGCGTCAGTCGGCGTCAGGCCGCGTCGGTCCGTTCGCCCGTGAGGTGCACGGCCAGCACCGCGACGTCGTCGCCGCGCTCCGCGGAGTCGAACCGGCCGAGCAGGACGTCGCACAGCTCGCCCGGGTCGAGCGTCCCCGCGGCGGCGGCGACCTGCGCCATGTCCTCGAGCGCCCGCCCCAGGTGTCCCGACCGGCGCTCGAGCAGGCCGTCGGTGACGAGCACGAGCGTGCACGGGCCGTCCGTCGCGACGACCTCGACGGGCCGGTCACGCTGCGGCCGGACGCCGAGCAGCGGGGACGACGCCCGCACGTACGACGCGCCCTGCGGCGTGACGAGCAGCGGCGGCAGGTGACCCGCGTTGACGACCTCGACCGTGCCGGTGCGCAGGTCCACGACGGCGACGCACACCGTGACGAGCTCCGGGTGGGTGCGGACCAGCAGGTCGTTGAGCAGGTCGAGCGCCCGCGCGGGCGGGTGCCCCTCGACCAGGTACGCGGCGAGCGAGAACCGCAGCTGCGCCATGACGGTCGCGGCCCGCAGCGAGTGGCCCTGCACGTCCCCGATGACGACGGCGACCCGGCCGTCCGGCAGCTCGACGGCGTCGTAGAAGTCCCCGCCGACGCTGAGCTGCGAGTCGGACGCGCTGTACCGCGCCGCCATCCGCAGGCCCGCCGACGACGGCAGGCTGTGCGGCAGCATCGAGCGCTGCAGCGTCAGGGCGATGAGGTGCTCCTGCGCGTACGACCGCAGCGTCGTCAGGGCGCCCGCCAGGGCGGCGCCGAACTGCTGCGCGAGGTCCGCGTCGTCGTCGTCGAGCGGCCCGTCGGGCGTCGCGACCGAGAAGCCGCCGAGCGGACGCCCGCCCGGCTCGGACAGCGGCGTGACGTGCCACGACGTCGCGGGCACGCCCGCGCGGTCGAGCATCTCCCGCCACACCCCGGGCGCGTCCTGCGCGGCTGCGACGTACGGCTGCGGGCGCGCGGGGCTCCCCGCGGGCGCGAGCAGACGGCCACGGACCACCGCCCGCCCGGGGCCGGGGCACACCACGCGGGTCGCCATGCCGTCCGACGCGGTCGCGACCACGACGACCGCGGCGCCGAACACCGTCGCGGCACCGCTCGCGGCCGCGGCCACGAGGTCGTCGAGCGTGCGCGCCGCGCTGAGCGGCACGATCGCCGCGGCCAGGTCCGCGAGCCGGCGCGCGTGCTCGGTGATGTCCCGGCGCGACGTGTGCGACCGCACGAGGCCCGCGACGGTCGCGAGGAACTCGTCGCGGTCGAGCGGCTCGACCAGGTACGCGTCGGCGCCCCGCTCGAGCCCCGACGTGCGCGCGCGGGCGTCGATGCTCGTCGCGGACACGTGCATCACGGGCACGGCCGTCGACGGGTCCGCCTTGATCTGCTGGCACACGTCGAAGCCGGACATGTCCGGGAGGTTGACGTCGAGGACGACGGCGTCGTGGCCGGCCGCGAGCTCGAGGGCCGTGCGCCCGTTGCCCGCCTCGGTCACCGTGTAGCCGGCGCGCCGCAGCCAGCTCGCCATCACGTAGCGGTGCGCCTCGGTGTCGTCGACGACCAGAACGCGACGGGGTGCGTCGTTCACGGCGCCGTCCTCCCCGTGGCCTCCCGCAGCACGCGCAGCAGGGTCGTCGCGTCGAGCCCGGACTTGCCGACGAACGGGACGCCGTCGAGCGGCGGACCGTCGAGGCTCGACATGAGCACGACCGGCAGGGCCGCCCAGCGGTCGTCGGCCCGGATCTCCCGCAGCGTCGCCGGGCCGTCCAGGCCCGGCATGCGCACGTCCATGAGCACGACGTCGGGCACGTCCGACGCGAGCAGGGTGAGCGCCTCGGACCCGTCGCGCGCCTCGACGACCTCGGCCGCGGACCCGCCCAGCAGGCCGCGCACGACCGTCCGGGACGCCTCGTCGTCGTCGACGACGAGCACGCGCCCGACGGTCGGGACCGCGGTCCGCTCGAGCGTCAGCGTGAACGTCGAGCCGCGGCCGACCTCGCTGGTCACGTCGAGCGAGCCGCCGAGCGCCTCCGCGACGCGCCGCGCGTACGGCAGCCCCAGCCCGGTGCCCTTGACGGACGGCTGCAGCCGGTTGGGCACCTGGTAGAACTCCTCGAACACCGCGTCGAGGTGCTCGGGAGCGATGCCGAGGCCCGTGTCGGCGACCGCGACCACGACGCCGACGCCGTCCGCGGGGACGCTCACGGTGACCGTGAGGGCGCCCGTGTCCGTGAACTTCGCGGCGTTCGTCAGCAGGTTGCGCAGCACACGGTCCAGCAGCTCGGGGTCGGTGTGCACGTCGAGCCCGTCGGGCACGTCGACGTGCAGGTCGACGCCGGGCCGCAGCAGCGGCCGGACCGTCCCGGCCAGGTCGGTGAGCAGCGCGGCGAGGTCGACGCGGACACGGTGCACGTGCTGGCGCCCCGACTCCGCGCGGGCCAGGTCGAGCAGCTCGTTGACCATGCCGAGCAGCGACCGGGCGCTCGAGTCGAGGTAGCCGACCTGCACGCGCTGCTCGGCGTCGAGGTCGCCGTCGGCGAGCAGCGAGGCCAGGCCGAGGATCGAGTTCACGGGCGCGCGCAGCTCGTGCGACACGCTGCGCAGGAAGCGCGTCTTGGCGTCGTTGGCGGCCGCGAGCTGCCGCCCGCGCTCGTCGAGCTCGGCGTACAGGGCGACGACGCCGCTGTTGGTCTCCTCGAGCTCGTCGGACAGCTGCGTGTACATCGCGAGGACGCCGCGGTTCGTCTCCTCGAGCTCCTCGTTGGCGCGCACGAGGTCCTGCTCGCGCGCCGCGAGCGCCTCGAGCGCGCGGACGAGCTCGGTGTTCTGCACCCGCAGCTCGGCGAGCGCGTCGGCGGCGCGCGGCCGCGACAGGGTGGCGCGGACGGCGTCGAGCCGTTGCGACGCGACCGGTCGGCCCTCCGGGAGCGCCTTGCGCAGGACGACCAGCCGGTCGCCGTCGGCCCGCACGCTGAGGTCGACCCGGTCGACGAGCCGCTGCGCGGCGGCCACGCCCGTGACCTCGCCGCGGCCCGTGCCCGGTGCCGGGGCGCCGGACAGGTGCACCACGAGCTCCGGCACGGGCCCGCCGGTCACGGCCAGGACCGCGCGGCCGCGACCGCCCGACGCGACCTCGCGCCCCACCTCGGACAGCGCGGTCGCCAGGCGCACCTGGTCCTGCCGCTCGAGTCCGAGCGCCTCGGCCGCCTCACGCCCGACCTGGCGCAGCACGACGACGTCGCTCTCGTCCAGGAGCTCGACGGTCGCGAGCTCGCGGGACGCGGCCGTGGCCCCTGCCGTCATGCCGCTGCCGGGACCGTGCCGGGGCGGACGACGACGACGCTCGCGTCGTCCCGGCGCACCCCGTAGTCGCGCAGCACGACGGCCGCCGCGACGAGCGACGAGCGACCCAGCAGACCCGGGTACCCCTCGAGCGTCTGGCGCTCGGTCACGCCGTCGCTGTGCATGACGACGACGCCGCCGCGCGGCAGCGGGTACGTCGCCTCGCGGATGGTGCGGGCCTGGCCGCCCGCGATGCCGGGGTGGCTGATCATGCCGCGGCGTGCGACACCGTCGAAGACGACGCCCGCGATGTTGCCGACGCCGGCGTACCGGACGTGGTCCTGCTCGACGCGGGCGACGGCCACGGCAGCCCCCCGCGTCCCGGACAGCCCGCGGTGCACGGCGGTGAGCAGCGCCGCGGGTCCTGCGGCCGGTGCGGCCCGGAACGCGCGCACGGCCTCGCTGCTCGCGACCGCGGCGAGCGGGCCGTGCCCGAGGCCGTCGGCGAGCATGACGGTGAGGACGCCGTCGTCGTTGCGGATCGCGTAGGCGTCGCCGCACACGTCCTGGCCGGTCATCGGGCGCGTCACGCCGACCGCGGCGGGCACGCCGGGTGGGTCGACGTCGTCGGCCGCGAAGGCCGCCGTGACGACCGTCCCCGCGCCGGGGCGCGAGTAGATGTCGAACGTCGAGGCGAGCCGGGCGAGCGTGCCCAGGCCGATGCCGAGCGTGCCCGTCGAGGAGACGCCGTCGGTGAGCGCCGCGGCGACGTCGGCCATGCCGGGACCGGAGTCGACCGCCACGACCTCGATCACGGGCCCGGACGCCCCGTGCCGCACGCGCAGCAGCGCCGACCCGGAGCCCGCGTGCTTGATCTGGTTGCCGGTCAGCTCGGCGACGACGAGGGCGATCTCCCCCGCGCGCTGCTCGCTCATGCCGACGCGGGCCGCGAGCGACGCGGCCGCACGACGGGCCGCACCGGTCGCGCTCACGTGGTCCACCGTGAGCCACGCGACGTCCTCGACCGTGCCGTCCGCGCTCACCGTGACCACGAGGCGATCACGACGCGCGTCCCGCGCCCCGGTCCCGTGTCGATCTCGAAGTGCTCGACGAGGCGCCGCGCGCCGGACAGCCCGAGGCCCAGGCCGCCGCCGCTGGTCCAGCCGTCGGTCATCGCGAGGTCCAGGTCGGGGATGCCCGGCCCGTCGTCGCGGAACTCGACGCGCACGCCCGTGCGGCGCCCGTCGGCCTCGACGGACAGCACGGCCTCGCCACCCCCGCCGTAGACGAGGGTGTTGCGCGCGAGCTCGCTCGCCGCGGTGACCAGCTTGGTCTGGTCGACGAGCGACAGCCGAGCCCCCTGTGCGAGCCCGCGGACGGCCTGGCGCACCCGCACCACGTCCCCGTCGGTCGTGATGGCGAGCCGCTGCGACGTCGCCGGGTCGGCGGTCACTCGGGCTCGGCCGCGGCGAGCCCGAGCAGCAGCGCCTCGGGCGCCTCGGAGTCCTCGGGCTGCAGCATCCGCAGGCCCTTCTCGACGTCGAGCGCCGTCCGCACGCCGTCGAGCGACAGGCCGAGCTCGACCATGGTGATCGCGACGGCAGGCCGCATGCCGACGACCACGGTCGTCGCGTCGAGCACACGGGAGATCCCGGCGATCGAGGAGAGCATGCGCCCGATGAACGAGTCGACGATCTCGAGCCCCGAGATGTCGATGAGGACGCCGCGGGCGCCTGTCTGCGTGATGCGCTCGGCGAGGTCCTCCTGCAGCTGCAGCGCCGTCTGGTCCGACAGGTCGACCTGGATCGAGACGAGCAGGGTCGAGCCGAGCTTGAGGATCGGGACGGTGTCCATCAGACGCCCAGGACCGCGGCCGGGGTGCGCGCCGCACCGTTCGAGCGCAGCGCCGCGACGAGTGCGTCGGCGAGCGTCGCCTTGGTGCGGATGTCGCCGAACTCGATGCCGAGCGCGACGATCGTCTGCGCGATCTGGGGCCGGATGCCGCTGATGGTGCACTCCGCGCCCATGAGGCGCGCCGCGACGACCGTCTTGAGCAGGTGCTGCGCGACCTGCGTGTCGACCGCCGGGACGCCTGTGATGTCGATGATCGCGTGCTCCGAGCCCGTCTCGACGAGCGTCTGCAGCAGCTTCTCCATGACGACCTGCGTGCGGGCCGAGTCGAGCGTGCCGACGAGCGGGACGGCGACGACGCCCTCCCACAGCTTGACGACGGGCGTCGACAGCTCGAGGAGCTGCTCCGCCTGCTCGCTGATGATCGACTCGCGTGCCGCGGCGAAGCTCTCGAACGTGAAGAGGCCCAGGTCGTCGACGAGCCGCAGCAGCGCGGTGAGGTCGGCGACGTCGGCCGCGTCGCCCTCGCCGGCGACCGCGTACAGCCCTTCCTTGAGCGCGAAGACGCCGACGGCCGTCTCGCGGGGCGTGAACCCGAGCCGCGCCCGTGCCGCGGACAGCTCGGCGAGCAGGCCGCGCAGCGCGTCGAACGCGGGGGCGTCGACGCGCTCGCCGCCGGCCTTGAGCCCGTCGACGAGGGCGTCGAGGATCTCGGCCTGCTCGCGCTGCGCCTCGGCGCGGGTCGTGCGGCCCTGCAGCTCGGCGACGACGCGGTCGAGCCACGCGGCGGAGATGTCGGCGGTCCGGTCCTCGAGGATCGCGGCGAGGCGGGCGGCGTCGGCAGCAGGCATGGGGACTCCGTGACGGGGTGTGGGGTCGCGCGCCACAGGGGCGCCCGGGGGCGGCGCCGTGACTCTACAGCGCGGTCCAGCGGGCCACCCGGCGGGCGGGCGGCGTCCCTCGATCGGGCGTCGGCGTGGACGGGCGTCAGGATATCCGGCCGACGTGCCAGGCCGAGGCACCTCCCGCCGGGACCTCGACGGTGACGCGCCCGTCGTCCACGCGGGCCACGGCGCACCCGTCCGGCTCGGGTGCGAGCACGTCGCAGTACTCGCCGTCGGGCAGGTGGGTCGCGAGCGTCGTGCGCAGCACCTCGTCGCCCGCGTTGACCACGACCAGGCCGCGCTCGCCGCGCCCGAGCGCGACCGCGTCGCCCTGCGACCAGACGTCGACGAGCGGGGCGTCGCCGGCGACGGCCCGGAACCGGACCATCGCCTCGACCTGCGGCCAGCGGTGCTGGCACACCCACGTGCCGTCGGCCGGTGCGGCGGCGGGTCCGGGGGCGTCGTCGCAGGTCGCGTCGAGCACGTTCCCGTCGGCGTCCTGCGCGGGTCCGGCGTCGCGGTCGCTGAACGCGTACCCCGAGTAGACGGTCGGCGTGCCGTACGTGCCGGCGAGCATGAGGACGTTCGCGAGCGCGTACGTCACGCCGTCGGCGGACGAGAGCGTCGAGCCGTTGCGCTCGGTGTCGTGGTTGTCGACGAAGACGTAGGCGTCGTCCGACGGCACGAAGCCGGGGCCGGTGCCGAGGTCGAGCGCGACCGACGGCGACCCGCCGCCGAGCGTACCCGCCAGGCCGTCGGCGTACGCGAACTCGAAGACGGGGCCGTTGCCGAGGTACTGCTCGGGGGTGACCGGCTCGCCCGCACCGCGGATGACCTCCTGCACGACCCCGGTGCCCTCGGGCAGCGGGGCGAGGACCGCCGCGACGTCGGCGGGCGCCATGTGCTTGGCGGCGTCGATGCGGAGCCCGTCGACGCCGAGGGACAGCAGGTCCTCGAGGTAGGCCGTGAGGGTCGCGCGCACGCGGGGCGTCTCGGTCGCGAGGTCCGCGAGGTTGACGAGCTCGCACGTCTGGACCTGCGCGGCGTCCTGGTAGTCCTGGATGTCGTCGCCGGCGGCCAGGCCGCAGTGGTGGAAGTCGCCGTCGGCGAACAGGTCCGGGTAGGAGTAATGGGCGTAGGTCGAGCCGGCCCACCCGGTGCCGGGGTCGTCCTGGCCCGTCATGTGGTTGAGCACGGCGTCCGCCCACACGTCCACGCCCGCGTCGTGGCAGGTCGCGACCATCGCGGCGAACTCCTCGCGGGTGCCGAGCCGGGACTCGACCCGGTGGCTGACGGGCTGGTAGGCCGTCCACCACTGCTCGCCGAGCACGTGCTCCTGCGGCGGTGACGTGAGCACCCACCCGTACCCGGCCGGGCCGAGGCGCTCGGTGCACTCGGTCGCGATCGCGTCCCAGGTCCACTGGAAGAGCTGGACGCCGACGTCGCTGCGGGCGTCGGGGTCGGGGCCGGACGGGCCGGTCGAGCACGCGGCGAGCGGCGCGGCGATGGCGAGCACGAGGGCAGCGGCGCGCAGGTCGCGGCGCGCGCGTGAGGTCGGGTGCGTCATCGTCACCACCGGGTCAGCAGGCTGCAACACGTTGCAGCAAGTTGCGGGAACGCCTCACCCTAGCGGTGCCGACGACCTACGCTGACCAGGTGCCGCGCGTCCTCGTCAACGGTCCCGCCTCGTGGAACACCGTCGTCCGCCTGCCCGCCCTGCCCGAGCCCCGCAGCGCCACGCTGTTCGCCCGCGCGCACCACGACGGGCTCGGCGGCACGTCCGCCGGCAAGGCACGGACGCTCGCCGCGCTCGGCCTCGACGTCACGCTGCGCACGGTCCTCGGCGACGACGACGAGGCCGGCCGGGTCCGCGCGGCACTCGACCACCCCCGTCTGACGCTGCTCGCCGAGCCCGCCGCGCACGGCCGCACCGAGCGGCACGTCAACCTCCTCGCCGACGACGGCGCCCGCCTCTCGCTCTACCTGACCCTCCCCGCACCGGAACGACCCGCCGACCCCGTCCCCGTCGACGTGCGCGCCGTCCTCGCCGCCGCCGCCGCCGCGGTCGTCGACCTGGCCGACCACAGCCGCCCGCTGCTCGCCGCCGCGCGCGAGGCCGGCGTCCCCCTGTGGTGCGACGTGCACGACGACGACGGCACCGCCGCCCACGCCCGGCCGTTCGCCGACGCCGCCGACGTGCTCCTCGTCAGCGCCGACCGTCTCACCGACCCGGCCGCCTACCTCGACGCCGCGGTCCGGCGCGGTGCGCGCCTCGCCGTGTGCACGTCCGGCGCCGCGGGTGCGCTCGCACGCGACGCCAGCGGCTGGTGGGAGGTGCCCGCGGCACCGGTCGACGCGGTCGTGGACGCCGACGGGGCGGGCGACGCCTTCCTCGCGGGGCTGCTGCACGGCGTGCTCGACGGCCTCCCCCACCCGCGGGCCCTCGCGCGGGCGTCCGCCGCCGGGGCCCTCGCCGTCACCAGCCCGGGCGTCGGCGGCGCGCTCGTGACCCCGGAAGCGGTCGCGTCACTCGCGCAGCACGTCGCCGTCCGCGCCCGCTGACCCGTCCGGCAGGTCGCGCTGCCACATCCCCATGACACCCGTCGGCGTGAAGCCCAGCGCGACGTTGATCGCCAGCATGTGGTCGTTCTCCTGCGCGTTCCACGTGTGCAGCCGCCGCAGCTCGGGCCACAGCGCCTCGAGGCGCAGCAGCTGCGCGGTCTTGACGAGCATCCCCAGCCGGTGCCCCCGGTGCCCGGCGACGACGAGCGTGTCCTGCTGGTACGCGACCTCGGGCAGCGTCCGCGGCCCCTCGACGACGGTGAACGCCACGAGGTCGCCGGACGGCACGTGCCGCACCGCGACGACCGCCGCGACCTTCCCCTGGTCCGCGGTCTCGCGGTCGTGCGCGCGCACCCGCTCGGCGTCCCACGGCTCCTCGTCGAGCGCGAGGTCCGCGGTCGGCACGTCGGTGCTCATCCGCGCGCGCAGCGCCGCCATCTGGTCGAGGTGCTCCTCGGGCGTCGGCCCGGTCCACGCCAGCAGCGCGTAGTCGGGTCCCGCCGCCCGCGCGGCCGCGTCGTGCGCGCGCCGGACGTCGGCCGTGCGGGCGGGACCCAGCGGCAGGTCGAACGTGCTGAAACGCTCGACCTGAGACAGCCCGTAGCCGCGCGCGAGCGCCAGGCGGGTGCCCCCGTCCGCCGCGGGGACGCCGCCCGTCCCGCCGGCTGCCGGGTGCTGCGGCACGCCGTCGCCCGGGTCGCGGTGCGAGCTCATGACGATGACCGTCCGGCGCGCCTCGGCTCGGGCCTCGGCCTCGACCGCGTCGACCAGCAGCCCGCCCGCCCCCCGGCCCTGGTCGGCCGGTCGCACCCACAGCTCCGCCTCCGCGAGGTGCGGGTTGTCCTGCGTCGGCACCGACACCACGGCCGCCCCCACGACCTCGTCCGGGCTGCCGCCGGCCCCGGCCGGCACCGCGACGAGCAGCGCCACCCGCTCGTACGGCCGTGCCCGCAGCAGCGACGTCAGCTCCTGCGGCTGCCACGCCGAGTCCGCGTGGCCGTACAGGTCGCGGTGCACCGCGGCGTGCGTGCGGCACGCGCCCTGCACCGCCCACGCGTCGGGGGCGTCGGGGGTCGCGGGCACCCGTGCCCGGAGCACGGTCCAGGGAGCCATGCGCCCAGCGTCCCGGACGGAGGGCACGGCGTCACGGCGAGCGGGGGCTCAGCCGCCCGAGACGCTCAGCTCGGCCTCGTGCAGGTCGCGCCGGAAGTCCTCGGAGAGCTCGCGCGAGTCGAGCCAGCCGTAGGGCAGGATCGGCCGCTTCGGCGAGCCCGCCCGGCCACGCTGACCCTCGGCGGCCTCGCCCGGGTAGGGCTGGTCGAGGTCCAGCACCGCGAGCCGGTCGTCGAGCTCGGCCATCGTCGAGACCAGCCCCAGCGCGGCCCGCGCCTCGCCGCCGACGACGTAGCCCTTGAGGTACCAGGCCATGTGCTTGCGCATCTCGCGCAGCGCCTTCGACTCCTCGCCGAAGTGGGCGACCATGAGCTCGGCGTGCCGCCGCACGACGTGCGCGACCTCGCCGAGGCCCGGGCGGATGCGGACGTCCGACCCGGCGAACGCCGCCGCGAGGTCGGCGAACAGCCACGGCCGTCCCTGGCAGCCGCGCCCCACGACGACCCCGTCGCACCGTGTGTGCTCGACCATCGCGAGCGCGTCCTCGGCGGACCAGATGTCGCCGTTGCCGAGCACGGGGATGTCGGTGACGGCCTCCTTGAGCGTCGCGATCGCGTCCCAGTCGGCGGTGCCCGAGTAGTAGTCGGCCGCCGTGCGCCCGTGCAGCGCGACCGCGGCGACGCCCGCGTCCTGCGCCGTCAGGCCCGCCTCGACGTACGTCAGGTGGTCCTCGTCGATGCCCTTGCGCATCTTCACCGTCACGGGGACGCCGGACGGGCGGGCCGCGTCGACGGCGGCCCGGACGATCGCCGTGAACAGGTCCCGCTTCCACGGCAGCACCGCACCGCCGCCGCGCCGCGTCACCTTGGGCACGGGGCAGCCGAAGTTGAGGTCCACGTGGTCGGCGCGGTCCTCCTCGACGAGCAGCCGCACCGCCGCGCCGACGGTCGCGGGGTCCACGCCGTAGACCTGCACCGAGCGGGGCACCTCGTCGGGCTCGAACGCGATGATCCGGAACGACTCCGGGCTGCGCTCGACCAGCGCGCGGCTGGTGAGCATCTCCGCGACGTACAGGCCCGCGCCGGACTCGCGGCACAGGCGCCGGAACGCTGCGTTGGTCACGCCCGCCATCGGCGCGAGCACGACGGGGGTGTCGACGGTGATCGGCCCGATGCGCAGCGGCGGCAGCACCGCACCCGCGCCGGCAGGGCGCGCGGGAGCTGCGGGTGTCGTCGTGGTCATCGGGCCATTGTCGCACCGGAGGCCCGGGACCCTGGGGTCACGAGCCTCCGGCGGGCGGGCTGACGGCGTCAGGCGCCGACGAGGTGCCCCGCGAGGTAGGAGGTGACCTTGTCGAGCGCGACGCGCTCCTGCGTCATGTCGTCGCGGTGCCGGATCGTGACGGCCTGGTCGTCGAGCGTGTCGAAGTCGACCGTGATGCAGAACGGCGTGCCGATCTCGTCCTGCCGGCGGTAGCGGCGGCCGATGGCACCGGCGTCGTCGAAGTCGACGTTCCAGTTGCGGCGCAGCTCGGCCGCGAGGTCGCGGGCCTTGGGCGAGAGCTGCTCGTTGCGGGACAGCGGCAGCACGGCGGCCTTGACGGGCGCGAGGCGCGGGTCGAGCTTGAGCACGACGCGCTTGTCGACGCCGCCCTTGGTGTTGGGCGCCTCGTCCTCCGTGTAGGACTCGACGAGGAACGCCATGAGCGAGCGGGTCAGGCCCGCGGCGGGCTCGATGACGTACGGCACGTACCGCTCGTTCTTGGCCTGGTCGAAGAACGACAGGTCCTGGCCCGAGTGCTCGGTGTGGGTGCCGAGGTCGAAGTCGGTGCGGTTGGCGATGCCCTCGAGCTCGCCCCACTCGCTGCCCTGGAACCCGAACCGGTACTCGATGTCGACCGTGCGCTTGGAGTAGTGCGAGAGCTTCTCGGCGGGGTGCTCGTAGTGGCGCAGGTTCTCGCGGCTGATGCCGAGGTCGACGTACCAGTCGGTGCGCTGGTCGATCCAGTACTGGTGCCACGTCTCGTCGGTGCCGGGCTCGACGAAGAACTCCATCTCCATCTGCTCGAACTCGCGCGTGCGGAAGATGAAGTTGCCGGGCGTGATCTCGTTGCGGAACGACTTGCCGATCTGGCCGATGCCGAACGGCGGGCGCATGCGGGCCGCGGTGTAGACGTTCTTGAAGTTCACGAAGATGCCCTGCGCGGTCTCGGGCCGCAGGTAGTGCAGGCCGGACTCGTCCTCGACGGGGCCGAGGTAGGTCTTGAGCATCATGTTGAAGTCGCGCGGCTCGGTCCACTGGCCGCGCGTGCCGCAGCTCGGGCACGCGATCTCGGCGAGTCCGCCCTCGGGCGCGCGGCCCTTGCGCTCCTCGAACTCGTCGATCATCTGGTCCTCGCGGAACCGCTTGTGGCACGACAGGCACTCGGTGAGCGGGTCGGTGAAGACGCCGACGTGGCCCGACGCGACCCACACCTGGCGGGGCAGGATCACGGAGGAGTCGAGGCCGACGATGTCCTCGCGGCTCTGCACGGTCGCGCGCCACCACTGGCGCTTGATGTTCTCCTTGAGCTCGACGCCGAGCGGGCCGTAGTCCCACGCGGAGCGCGTGCCTCCGTAGATCTCGCCGCTGGGGAACACGAAGCCCCGGCGCTTGGCCAGGGAGACGACGGAGTCCAGTCGGGAAGGTGCGGCCACGTGCGATCACTCCAGTGCGTGTGACGCCCGCGGCTGGGTGTCGCGGGCTGAGGGGCTCGCGGCGGACGCCGCGGCAGACGTGTCCCAGGCTACCGGGGAACACCCGTCCGGCCGCGCCGCGTTTTTGACAATCGTTCTCGTCATACTGAGAATGATCGTCATGCTCTTCGCCCGCCCCCGGCGCCCCCTGCTGCTCGCCCCCGCGCTCGCCCTGCCCGTCCTGCTCGCCGGCTGCGGCGCGACGGCGTCCGGCACCTCCGGCGACGACGGCACCGTCCAGGTGCTCGCCTCGTTCTACCCCCTGCAGATGGTCGCCCAGGAGGTCGGCGGGGATCGCGTCCAGGTCGAGTCGCTCACCCCGCCCGGAGCCGAGCCGCACGACGTCGAGCTCTCCCCCGCGCAGGTCGCCCACGTCGCCGACGCCGACCTCGTCGTCTACCTCTCGGGCTTCCAGGCCGCGGTCGACGACGCCGTCGCCCAGACCGAGCCGTCCGACGTCCTCGACGCCGCCGACGTCACGACCCTCATCTCCGGCGAGGGCGACGAGCACGACCACGCGGACGACGAGCACGCGGAGGACGAGCACGCCGAGGAGGAGCACGACCACGGCTCCCTCGACCCGCACTTCTGGCTCGACCCCAGCCGCATGCCCGCCGTCGCCGACGCGGTCGCCGAGCACCTCACCGCGCTCGACCCCGACGGCGCCGACGAGTTCGCCGCCAACGCCGCCGCCCTGTCCGAGCGCTTCACGGCGCTCGACGAGGCGTACCGCACCGGCCTCGCGGAGTGCGGCATCCGTACCTTCGTCACGTCGCACACCGCGTTCGGCTACCTCGCCGACCGGTACGACCTCGAGGAGGTCGGCATCTCCGGCATCGACCCCGAGGCCGAGCCGTCGCCCGCCCGCCTCGCCGAGGTGTCCGACGTCGTCCGCGACGAGGGCGTCACGACGATCTTCTTCGAGACGCTCGTCAGCCCCAAGGTCGCCGAGACGCTCGCCGCCGACCTCGGCGTCGGCACCGCGGTCCTCGACCCCATCGAGGGCGTCACCGACGACGCGGACTACTTCTCGATCGCCGAGGCCAACCTCGACGCGCTGCGCGTGGCATTGTCCTGCTCGTGAGCACCACCCCCAGCACGACGCCCGCCGTCGAGGCGGCAGGCGTCGACGTCACGCTCGGCGGCCGCCGCATCCTGTGCGGCGTCGACCTGACCGTCGAGCCCGGCCAGGTGCTCGCCCTGCTCGGCGCCAACGGGTCCGGCAAGTCGACGCTCGTGCGCGCGCTGCTCGGCGTCGTCCCGACCAGCGCCGGGACCGTCCGGCTGTTCGGCTCCCCGCTCGGGCCGTCGGCGCCGTGGGACCGCATCGGCTACGTGCCGCAGCGCATGCCCGCCGCGTCGGGCATGCCCGCGACCGCGATCGAGGTCGTGACGTCGGGGCTCCTGCACGGCCGCCGGCTGCGCGCCCACCGCGGAGCCCGCCGCCGCACCCTCGACGCGCTCGCGTCCGTCGGGCTCGCCGACCGCGCCCACCAGCGCGTGCAGGAGATGTCCGGCGGGCAGCAGCAGCGCGTCCTCATCGCCCGGGCCCTGGTGCGCGACCCCGACCTGCTCGTGCTCGACGAGCCGACCTCGGGCATCGACATCCCGACGCAGGCGACGTTCGTCGACACCGTCGCGCGGCTGCACGCCGCCGGGACGACGGTCGTCGTGATCCTGCACGAGCTCGGCCCGTTCGCCGGGCTCATCCAGCGCGCCGTCGTCCTGCGGCACGGCCGCGTCGCGCACGACGGCCCGCCCCCGGCCGCCCGCAGCGAGCACGCGCACGCCGACCACGACCACACGCACGCCCACCCCGACCCCGAGCCACCACCGACGGGCCCCACGATCACCGTGGAGGTGACCCCATGACGTGGGACCTGCTCGTCGACATGCTCTCCTCGTCGCTCATGCAGCGCGCGCTGCTCGCCGCGGTCCTCGTCGGCGCCGCCGCACCCGTCGTCGGCACGTTCCTCGTGCAGCGCCGGATGGCGCTCATGGGCGACGGCATCGGGCACGTCGCACTCACCGGCGTCGCGCTCGGCTGGCTCGTCGGCTCGTGGGCGGGACTGGTCCCGCAGGACACGCTCGCCGTGCCCGGCGCCGTCGTCGCCGCCGTCGTCGGCTCGGTCGTCATCGAGCTCGTGCGCGAGCGCGGGCGCACCAGCGGCGACCTCGCGCTCGCGCTCATGTTCTACGGCGGCATCGCGGGCGGCGTGCTGCTCATCAAGATCGCGGGCGGCACCAACGCCAACCTCATCAGCTACCTGTTCGGCTCCATCTCGACCGTCTCGACGACCGACCTGTGGTGGACCGTCGCCCTGGCGGCACTCGTGCTCGGCGTCGGCGTCGGGCTGCGCACCGCGCTGTTCGCCGTGAGCCACGACGAGGAGTTCGCGCGCGCCAGCGGGCTGCCCGTGCGGCTGCTGTCGATGCTCGTCGCGACCATCGCGGCGCTCACCGTCACCATCGCGATGCGCGTCGTCGGCCTGCTGCTCGTCAGCGCGCTCATGATCGTGCCCGTCGCGATCGCGCAGCTCTACGCGCGGTCGTTCGGCCGGACCATGACGGCCGCGAGCGTCATCGGCGTCGTCGTCAGCGTCGCGGGCCTCGTGCTCACGTACTGGCAGGACATCCCCCCGGGCGCGACCATCGTGGTCCTCGCGATCGCCGTCTACGCGGCGGCGGCGGCCCTGCGGCCCCTGCTGCAACGTCGCGCGCCCGAGCAGGACCCGCACCCCGACATGGTCGACGACGTGCTCATCGTCGACGACGTGCGCGACGAGCCGGCCGCCACCGCGCCGACGTCGGGTGGTCCCGGTGACGGCCGGGGTCGCTGACCTGCTCACCTAGGATCGGCCCGTGGACGACGACCCGCTCGAGGCCTACCGCCTCGCGACCCTGCCGCTGGGGATCGCCGTCGTCGCCCTCTTCCTCATCGTCCTCGCCCGGTCGCACGCGACGTACTGGGCGGGCCGCGGCGTCACCCGCGGCGCCAAGGTCGTGCACGACTCCGACCGCGGCTTCACGTGGTGGCGCACGATGATCGAGCACCTCGAGCAGTGGACGAGCACCCGGGCGGCACAGCGCGGGCTCGACCTCGTACGGCGCTGGGGACCGATCGCCGTGACCCTCGCCTACCTCACGGTCGGCGTGCAGACCGCCGTGTTCGCCTCCGCGGGGCTCATCAAGATGCCGTACGGGCGGTTCACGCTCGCGTCGATCCCCGGCGCCGTCGCCTGGGCGGTCATCTGGGCGACCGTCGGGTTCGGCGCCGTGTGGGCCGGCCTCGCGCTGTTCGCCCGCTCACCCCTCGCGCTGCTCGGCGTCGTCGCCGTCGTCGCCCTCCTCGTCGGCTGGGCAGTGCGACGGCGCCTCCTGCGACGTGCCGCCGACGACGGCACCGAGCCCCACCCGGGCCGGCACGTCGCCGAGGACGAGCCGGCCTGACGTCCTCAGGCTGTCGCCGGCACGTGCTCCTGCGACACGCAGAACTGGTTGCCGTCCGGGTCGGCGAGCACGACCCAGGCGAAGCCCTCGTGCTCGTGCCGCGCGACCAGCTCCGCACCGTCGCCCAGCAGCCGCTCGACCTCGGCGTCACGGTCCGCCGCGGCCAGGTCGACGTGCAGCCGGTTCTTGCCCGGCGTCGGGTCGTCGACCTTCTGGAACGCCAGCGTCGGTCCGCCCGGCACCGACGGCGCGACCATGACGTACCAGCCGTCGCTGTCGTCGTGCACCGTCCCGCCCGTCTGCCGGGCCCACCAGTCGGCGAGCCGGGTGGCGTCGAGCGTGTCGAACGTGATCATCGCGGGCCTCAGCGTCATGCGCGCAGGCTAGCGGCCCGCACCGACACGACCGCGGTGGCCCTGCGGCAGCGCCCGTGGCCGTGCGACGCCCGGGTCAGGTCGCGGACGCACCCGGCCGGTCGATCGCTCCCCCGTAGCGCCGGTCGCGACGCGCGTACGTCTCGACCGCCCGCCACAGGTGCCGGCGGTCGACGTCGGGCCACGGCTCGTCGAGGAACACGAGCTCTGCGTAGGCCGCCTGCCACAGCAGGAAGTTCGACGTGCGCTGCTCGCCCGACGAGCGCAGGAACAGGTCGACGTCCGGCAGGTCCGGCTCGTCGAGGTACCGCGCGAACGTCTTCTCGTTCACACGGTCCGGCTTGAGCCGCCCCGCTGCGACCTCGTGCGCGATCGCCTTCGCCGCGTCGGCGATCTCCGCGCGGCCGCCGTAGTTCACGCACATCGTCAGCGTGCACGTGGTGTTCTCCCGCGTGAGCTGCTCGGCCTCCTCGAGCTCCGCGATGACCGAGCGCCACAGCCGCGGTCGCCGACCGGCCCAGCGCACGCGCACGCCCCACGAGTTCATGAGGTCGCGCCGACGCCGCAGCACGTCGCGGTTGAAGCCCATGAGGAACCGCACCTCCTCGGGCGAGCGGGACCAGTTCTCCGTCGAGAACGCGTACGCGCTGACGTACTCGACGCCGACCTCGATCGCCCCCGCGACGACGTCGAGCAGCGACGCCTCGCCCGCCCGGTGCCCCTCGGTGCGCGGCAGCCCGCGCGCGTTGGCCCACCGCCCGTTGCCGTCCATGACGACCGCGACGTGCTTGGGCACGAACTGCTTCGGGATCACCGGGGCGACGGCACCCGACGGGTGCGGGTACGGGGGCTGCACGGGGTTCGGCACGCGCACATTCTGCCCGCCCCCGCGGGTGCGGCGGTCCGGCGTCACGACGTCCGACCGCGGGGCGCACGGGTCCGGCACAACCGGCCTTCGGGGTCTGGAGCACGCGCGGGCACACCCGGGCCGCCGGGTGCGACGACCCGACTCCGTGCCCGCCAGGCGGGACGGACGGGGCCACCGCCGTCAGACGCGTTCGACCATCGGCAGCGAGCGGAGCTGGCGCTCCAGGTGGAACTGGCAGAACGCGGCGACCAGCCCGTTGCCCTCGCCGCGGTGCCGCTCGGCGCTCGCGTCCGCGACGGGCCAGTCCCCCGCGAGCAGGGCTGCGAGCAGCGCGAACGTCTCCGGTGCGGGCGCGGCGGCACCGGGCGGACGGCACGCCGTGCAGACCGCGCCGCCCGACGCGACCGCGAACGCGTGGTGCGGCCCGGGCTCGCCGCAGCGCGCGCAGTCCGTGAAGCTCGGCGCCCACCCCGCGACGGCGAGCGCACGCAGCAGGTAGGAGTCGAGGACGAGTCCGGGCGCGTGCTCACGCGTCGCGAGGGCCCGCACCGCGCCGACGAGCAGCCAGTACTGCTGCAGCGCGGGCTCGTGCTCGGCCTCGACGAGCCGCTCGGCCGTCTCGAGCATGACCGTGCCCGCGGTGTAGAGCGTGTAGTCCTCGCACACCGGCCGCCCGTACGCGCCGAGGGTCTCCGCCTGCGTGACGATGTCGAGCGACCGTCCCGTCGAGAGCTGGACGTCGACGTGCATGAACGGCTCCAGCCGCGAGCCGAACCGCGACGACGTCCGGCGCACGCCCTTGCCGACCGCGCGCACCTTGCCGTGCGATCGGGTCAGGAGGGTGACGATGCGGTCGGCCTCACCGAGCTTGTGGGTG
This sequence comes from Cellulomonas biazotea, assembly GCF_004306155.1. Lineage (GTDB taxonomy): Bacteria > Actinomycetota > Actinomycetes > Actinomycetales > Cellulomonadaceae > Cellulomonas > Cellulomonas biazotea. The sequence continues at coordinate 6,032 of NZ_BIMR01000026.1, read as the reverse complement.
CGCAGCACGATCGCCTCGTCGCGGTAGAGGCTCACGCGCCCATTCTCCCCCGCGGGTCCGACACGCACGGCGCAGGGCCGCCCGGACGCGCCGGACGGCCCTGCTCGTGGTGCTCGCGCGCGGCCCGCGCGCGGGTGCTGCTCAGCGCTCGTGCCGGTTGACGGCCGAGATGATCGCCTTGAGCGACGCGGTCGTGATCGACGGGTCGATGCCGACGCCCCACAGGATCTGGTCGCCGATCGCGCACTCGACGTAGGCCGCGGCCGACGCGTCGCCGCCGGCCGAGAGCGCGTGCTCCGCGTAGTCGAGCACCGCGACGTCGACGCCGATCCCGCGCAGCACGTCGACGAACGCCGCGACCGGCCCGTTGCCGGACCCCTCGTGCGTGCCGACCTCGCCGCGGTCGACGAGGTCGACGACGAGCGAGTCGGGCCCGTCCTCGGAGCTCGTCGCGCGCGTGCCGCGCAGCTTGAGGCGCCCCCACGGCGGCGTCGCCGAACCGGGCTCGACGGGCAGGTACTCGTCCTCGAAGATCCGCCACAGCTCGTCGGCCGTGACCTCGGTGCCGTGCTCGTCGGTGTGCTTCTGCACGACCTGCGAGAACTCGATCTGCAGGCGGCGCGGCAGGTCGAGGTCCTTCTCGGACTTCATCAGGTAGCTGATGCCGCCCTTCCCGGACTGCGAGTTCACGCGGATGATCGCCTCGTACGAGCGGCCGACGTCCTTCGGGTCGATCGGCAGGTACGGGACGGCCCAGACGAGGTCGTCGACGGCCTTGTGCTCGCGCGCGGCCGTCGCCTCCATGGCCGTGAGGCCCTTCTTGATGGCGTCCTGGTGCGAGCCGGAGAAGGCCGTGAAGACCAGGTCGCCGCCGTACGGGTGCCGCTCGGGGACGGGCAGCTGGTTGCAGCGCTCGACGGTCCGGCGGACGTGGTCGATGTCGGAGAAGTCGAGCTGCGGGTCGATGCCCTGGCTGAACAGGTTCATGCCGAGCGTCACCAGGCACACGTTGCCGGTCCGCTCGCCGTTGCCGAACAGGCAGCCCTCGATGCGGTCCGCGCCGGCCAGGTAGCCGAGCTCGGCCGCCGCGACGGCCGTGCCGCGGTCGTTGTGCGGGTGCAGCGACAGGACGACGTTCTCGCGGTGCCGCAGGTTCCGGCTCATCCACTCGATCGAGTCCGCGTAGACGTTGGGCGTCGCCATCTCGACCGTCGCCGGCAGGTTGACGATGACCTTCTTGTCGGGGGTCGGGCCCAGCTCGTCGAGCACCGCGTTGCAGATCCGCACCGCGAACTCGAGCTCCGTCCCGGTGTACGACTCGGGGCTGTACTCGTAGAACACCTCGGTGTCCGGCACGAGCTCCTCGTACTTCTTGCAGAACCGGGCGCCCGACACCGCGATGTCGACGATGCCGTCCTCGTCGGACCGGAACACGACCTCGCGCTGCAGCGTCGACGTCGAGTTGTACAGGTGGACGATCGCCTGCTTGGCCCCCGCGATCGCCTCGTACGTCCGCTCGATCAGGTGCTCGCGTGCCTGCGTGAGCACCTGGATGACGACGTCGTCGGGGATGCGCCCGTCCTCGATGAGCATCCGGACGAAGTCGAAGTCCGTCTGCGACGCCGAGGGGAAGCCGACCTCGATCTCCTTGAAGCCCATCTGCACCAGCAGCTCGAACATCTCGAGCTTGCGCGCGGGGCTCATCGGCTCGATGAGGGCCTGGTTGCCGTCGCGCAGGTCCACCGCGCACCAGCGGGGCGCCTGCGAGATGCGGCGCTCCGGCCACGTGCGGTCCGGCAGGTCGACACGGAACTGCTCGTGGAACGGCCGGTACTTGTGGACCGGCATGGGCGACGGCTGCTGGGGGCTCGTCTCGAGATAGCTCATGGGGTGATGCTCCTTCGTGGCGGTGCGGCTGGCGGCCGGCGCACGGGACACCGCGACGAGGATGCGGCCTCTACAGGGCCTCGCCGCGGCAACGAAGGAGGAGGGTGCTTCCGAGCACGCCGTCACACTACCCCCACCGCACCGGGGCCTCGCAAACGCTCCGCGACCCGGACGCCACCGACGGCGGGGCGCGTCCGCCGACGCCCGTCACCGCAGCGCGGCCAGCGCGTCCTCCGTCATCGCGTACAGGTGCGAGCCCAGCCGCACGACCGTGCGCGTGTCGTGCGGCAGGTCCGCGACCCACCGCGTCCGCCCGTCGACCAGGTCGAGCGCGAGCAGCACCGCGCCGTCGTCCGGGGTGGTCCGCTGCACCACGACGAGCCGCCCGTCGGAGAAGACCGACCCCATCCCGAGCCCGAAGGTGCGTCGCCACACCGTCTCCCCCGACCCGGCGTCGAGCCCGACGAGCGCCCCCGCCGCCCGCAGCACGACCCGGCCCGCGACGTCCGCCGCGATCTCCCGCGACGGCGTCAGCGCGTGCCACACCGCGTCGGGCCGGTCCGGCAGGTACGCGCGCACCCGCCCCGCCAGCGGGCCGCCCGCGAGCGTGCTCGACGTGAAGACCAGGCCCGACGCCCCGTCGGACACCGCGGGCTCCACCGGCACGCCGCGCACGGTGAGCCACGGGTCTCCCGACCCGTCCGAGAGCTCCGAGACGACGTCGACGCCGACGGTGTGCAGCCGGTAGCGCGTGCGCACGAGTGTGCCGTCGGACCGCAGGAACGTCTCGTCCGTGCCCACCGCGTCCGACGGCGGCGGGACGCGCGTCCCGTCGGCGGCCCGCACGACGATCGTGCTCCCCTCGGCCGTCGCCACGACCAGCCCGCCGCCGACCTGCAGGTGCACGCGCGACGTCGGGGACGCCGGGAACGCCGACGGCCGCCGCGCCTCCCACCGCAGCCGCCCGGTCTCCGGCTCGACCCGCCGGATCGTCAGGACGTCGTGCGCGATCGCCGCCAGCACCACGTCGCCCCCGAGCCCGTCGGCCGTCGCGACCGACACGACGTTCCCCGGGGTCGCCCCGCGGTGCAGGACAGCCCCCGTGCGCGGGTCGACGAGCAGCAGGCGCGCCGCCGGCACCGGACCGGGCGGCTCCGCCCGGGACCGGACCGCCGCGCGCCCCGTGCCGGCCTCCGCGCCCACCGTGCAGGCGACGCGCTCGGCCACCAGCAGGCAGCGCACGTCCTGCGCGGGCGGCGACGAGCCGAGGGGCACCGTCCACCGCACCGCGCCCGTGACGACGTCGAGGCCCGTGAGCGACCGGTCGTGCGGGCCCGTGCCCGTCGCGACGACGAGCGTGTCCCCCGCGAGCAGGGGCGCGACCGCGGTGTCGACCGGCGTCGTCCACCGGACCGCGGGCTCCGCGCCCGCGTACCTGATCGCACCGTCGAACGCCGCCGGCCGCAGCACGGTCGACCGCTCGTACGCCGCGACCGCCGCGGGCGTCGCGACCGCCAGCCCCACGACCAGCGCGAGCGCACCGACCAGCAGCGCGACCGCACGTGACGGGCTGCGTGCGTGCCAGCCCGACCACGCGCCCGCGACCCGGGCCGCGTTCTGCACCGCCGTGCGCGGGCGCGCGCCCCGGCCGGCGTTCGCCTCGTCGACCTCGTCGAGAGGGACGCGCTGCAGCGCAGGGCCGGGTGCGGCAGCCCCCATGAGCCGAGGGTAGACCTGCCCGACGCGGAGGGTCGGGCCTGGGTCCGGACGGCGGGCCGGGCGGGCGCTCGCGCCGGGCCGTGCCTCAGCCCAGGACGACGGCCTCGTCGGCCGTGCGGACCACGAGGAGGCCACCCACCCCGTCGACGCCCTGCACACCCGTCGGCAGGTCCACCGCCCAGAAGCGCACCCCGTCGTCGAGCCCCAGACCCGCGAGCTGTGGGCGCCCGTCGGGCGTGAACGCGGGCGCAAGGACCAGCGCACCGTCCGAGAGCGGCTGCCACGGGACGGGGTCGCCTGCGTCGGACACCCACAGGAGCCGGCCGTCGTGCGGGTCGAGGACGCCGAACCGCGTCAGCCCGGACACCAGCACCCGGTCGGAGACGCGCACCCGGGCGTCGAGCATCGTCTCGGTCGTCCACAGGGCCTCGCCCGACGCGGACGAGAACCCCTGCAGCCGCCCCCCGTCGTCGACCACCAGCACGTCGTCCGCGGTCCCGTCGTCGAGCCGCACCCGGGCAGGGAGGCCGGCGACAGCGAACCGCTCGGTCCCGTCCGGCGCGTGCACGTGCCCCGCGCCGACCAACGCCCACGTCGCGAACCCGTCGTCGAGCGCGACGACCTCCAGGTTGCGGTACGGGGCGCCCACGACCAACGTCTCCCCGTCGTCCGCGTCGAGGACGTAGGTGACGAAGCCCTTGACGGCGACCACGCCGCGCGCGGTCCAGGCGTCGACCGAGCGGCTCAGGACGGCCGACTCCAGCACCTCGGGCGTGCGGAACGTCCAGTCGACCTCGCCGGTGCGCCCGGCCCGACGCTCGGCGACCGCGTGCCCCTCCCGGTCGAGGGTGACGACGACCAGGTCGTCCCCCACACGGTCGGCGGCGATCAGCTCGTCGGTCACCTCCCACGTGCCGAGCTCGGTCCCGCGGGCGGCGTCGAGCGCGACGACCCGGGTGTGCGCGGGCTCGTCGATCGACGCGTCGTCCGAGTACACGACCCGCGGCTCCGTCACCAGGCACAGCACGGTCGACCCCACGTCCTCGCCCGACGACGGGCACCGCACGAGACTGCTCTCGAAGCCGGACCGCTGCACGGGCGCCACGTCCAGCGACCACCGCACCGCGCCGTCGGACACCGCGTGCGCCGTCACACGCCACCGCTCGGACTGCGCGGACACGAGGACCAGCGCGTCGCCCGCCGCGACGACGGCACCGCCGTGCGGTGCGGCGGGCGCCTGCCACCGCACCGAGGGGGCCGCACCGAGCGGGTGCACCAGGCCCGGCACGGCGTCGATGCGGGCCACGAACGCGCGGTCGCGCGCGACGCCCACGACGACCGCGCCGGCCACCGCGACGACCACGACGGCCGCCAGCGGCCACCACCGGCGCGCGACGCCGGCGAGCGTCGGCCGGGCGACGGAGACCGCCTCCGAGGGGGGAACGACCGCGTTGTCGTGTCCTGCGGGGGCGGTCGGCGGCGCGGGCGACTCGTCCACCTCGACCAGCTGCATCCGTGCAGCCGAGCGCCTGCCCGCCATGCTTCGACCCTAGAGCCTGTCGACGACCTCGGGTGAGGGTTCGGCAGCGTCGTTCTGGGACGCCCGCTGCCGCGTCGGCGAAGAGCGTGCTCGACGGGCTCTAGGACACGCCGGGGATCCCCGGGGCACGGACGAGGCGGATCCAGCAGTCGCCGAACACGACCGTCGCCCCCACCCGGAGCCGCACCTGGTGGTCGACCTGGCAGACGATCTGGGCGCCGTCGGGCAGCGTCACCACGGTGCCGTTGGTCGACCCACGGTCCGCGACCCACACGCCGCCCGGCTCGACGCCGATCTGCAGGTGCGTCTTCGACACCGACCGGGTCGGGTCGACCACCCGGATGAGCTGCACGGGTGACGCCGCGGCCGGGTTGCGGCCGACGAGCGCGGTCCGCTCGACGGTCAGCCGCCGGCCGTCGCTGAGCTCGACGAGCGCCGTCGCACGCTCGACCGACGTGGGCGGGGGCTCCGGGACGAGGTCGACGCGGGCCCGCACGGGGCGGGTGAGCTCGAGCTCGGGGTCCAGACCGGCCGACCCCGCGGGCGGCGGGCCGACGACCGGCGGGGCGGCGGGGACCGGCGGGGTCGCGCGGACGATCGGCAGGGCGCGCGTGTCGAGGTCGGGTCCGCTGCGCGTCGGGGCGAGCGGCGCGAGGACGAGGCCCGGTCCGGCCTGCTCGTCGAACCAGGTGGAGAGCTCCTGCGTGCCGGAGGACGTCGACGTGTCGCCCGCGGCCCAGCGCGGCACCCGCACGGGCGACGTCACGGTCGGCGGCTCCGCGGCGGACGGCTGCGGCGCCCCGTCGGGGGCGACGTCGAGCGGGTCGCCGTCGCGCACGCGCCTGCCGCGGTCGTGGTCGTCGGGCGCCGCCGCGAAGGCCGTGCG
>NZ_BIMR01000025.1 GCF_004306155.1 Cellulomonas biazotea | reverse complement strand
CGTCGAGCACCGCGGCACGGGCCACTGGGCGCGCGAGGTGCACGACGTCGTCACCGCCGGCGACGGCCCCGGCCCGCACCTCGTGGTCGGCGAGACGTTCAGCCGTGGCGGTGTCTGGTCCAGCTTCCCTCCGCACCGGCACGCGCTGGACGACGGCCCGCGCGAGACGCACCACGCCGAGGTCTTCCACGTCCGGGTCGAGCCGCCGAGCGGGTTCGCGGTGCTGCTCGACTACCCGGACGACGCGCGGTCCGAGTCCGCGCGCGTGCTGCACGACGGCGACGTCGTGGACGACGTCGTCGGGTTCCACTCCTTCGCATGCGCGGGAGGGCACGAGCTCTACTACCTGTGGGCGCTGTGGGGGCAGGAGCCCGTCGCGCGGTTCCGGACCGACGAGCGGCACGCGTGGGTCGAGGAGCGTCGGTGACGGCGCCCCCGGGCCTCGGGCTCGCGACCGTCCGCGCGGTCGAGTGGGCCGCCCTGGGCGAGCCGCTGCGCCTCGTCGACGTGCCGCGGCCCGAGGTGGAGCAGCCCGGTGACCTGGTCCTCGACGTGCACGCCGCCCACTTCGGGGCGGCACTGCGCCGTGCGGTGACGGTCGGCCACCCCCGGATCGCCCCGCCGCGCGTCCTCGGCAGTCTCGTCGCCGGGGTCGTGACCGCCGCCGGGGACGACGCACCCGCCCGCCCCGGCGACCGTGTGGTCGTCGATCCGCACCCACCGTGCGGGACCTGCGACGCCTGTCGACGCGGCGTGCCGGCCGTCTGCGCGCACACCGCGGCGCCGCGCCCCGGCGGCCTCGCGCAGACGGTGCTGGTCCGCACCTCCCGCTGTGCCGTCGCCGTCGTCCCCGACACCCTCACCTTCGCGGAGGCGGTCCATGCCGAGCTGCTCGCGTGCGTGCTGGAGGCCGCCGACCGCGGAGGCGTCGCCGGTGGCAGCGACGTCGTCGTGCTGGGCAGCGGCCCGCTCGCGCTCCTCGCCGTTCAGGTCAGCCGCCGCCGGGGTGCGCGCGTCACGTGCGTCGCACGCCGACCCGCGAGGGCCGCAGCCGCACGGCGCCACGGCGCGCAGGCCGTCCTCGACGACGCCCTCGCCGCGCTCGACGACGACGAGGTGCCGCAGGCCGACGTCGTGCTGGAGATGTCGGGTGACCCCGCGGCGCTCGCCACGGCGTTCCGGCTCGCCGCACCCGGCGCCCGCGTCGTCGTGTTCAGCGGCTACCCGCCCGGGACGACCGTCCCCGTCCCTGTCAACCGCCTGCACTACGACGGGCTGCACGTCGTCGGGAGCTACCACTACCGCCCCGGGCTGTTCGGCCGCGCCCTCGACCTCCTTGCCGCGGGCGACGTGTCGCTCGAGGGCATCCTCACCCACCGCCTCGGCCTCGCCGACGCCGTCCGTGCGCCCGACGTCTCGGGGGACCCGGACTGCGTCTCCCTGGTCGTCGAACCGCACGCCTGACCCCCGGAAGGAACCATGCCCGCGATCCTCCGCACCACCTCCGTGCGCCCCACCCCCGCCGCTGCCGGCCACCTGCTCCGCCTGCGTCGGATCCTCGACGCGGACGGTCGCACCGCGATCCTCCCCCTGGACCACGCGATCACCTTCGGTCCGCGCGGCGGTCTGGAGTCGGCGTCGGCCGTCGTGGACGTCGCCCGCCGGGCGGGGTTCAACGCCGTCATGCTCCGTCCGGGGCTGGTGCCTGCCGTCCTCGACGTCGACACCCGTGACCTCGGTCTGATCCTCTGCGTCACCGGGCGCCTCGACCGCGGGGTCGACCACGTGCTGCTCAGCAGCGTCGAGGCGGCCGCGGCGAGCGGTGCCGATGCCGTGTGCGCCGAGTTCAAGCTCGGTTCCGAGGGCGAGCTCGCGAACGCCCAGGTCGTGAGCCGTGTCGCCGAGGAGGCGCACCAGATGGGCCTCCCGGTCCTCGTCACCGTCTACGCGCTGCCCGACATCGTCGCCCGCTCGGGTGCCGACGCCCACGTGCACGCGTGCCGGGTGGCCGAGGAGCTCGGCGCCGATCTCGTGAAGACCGGGCTGCCCGACGACGACGCGCTCGTGCGCCGGTGCGTCGAGGCCACCACGGTCCCGGTCGTCGTCGCCGGCGGGACGGCCGACGGCACCGGTGCGCTGGTCGAGCGCGTCGCCCGTGCCGTCGCCGCGGGGGCCGCGGGCGCAGCCGTCGGGCGGAGCATCTGGGGCGCGGACGACCCGTACGACGTCGCAGTGCGGGTCCGGCACGCGGTCGCCGGCGACGTGACCGCGACCCGCCCCCTGGCCCGCGACGGGGTCGCGTGACGACGACCGCGGCCGCCGCCGCACCCGCCCTCTTCCGCAACCGCGACTTCGTCCTGCTGTGGGTCGGCCAGCTGACCTCGCAGCTCGGCAACGCGGTCACCGCGTTCGCCCTGCCCGTGCTCGTGCTGGGGATCACCGGGTCACCTGCGCAGACCGGCGTCGTCCTCGCCGCGCAGCAGATCCCCTACCTCGTCATCGGCCTGCACGCCGGGGTCTCGGTGGACCGCTGGGACCGCCGCACCACGATGGTCGTCGCGGACGCCGTGCGGTTCGCGGCGCTGCTCGCCGTCGCGGTCACCGCCTACGTCGGGACCCTCGAGCTCTGGCACCTGGTCGTCGCGTCGGTCGTCAGCGGGATCGCGTTCACCTACTTCGACGTCGCGGACAACTCCGCCTTCCCGCGGGTGGTCAGCACCGAGCAGCTTCCCCGGGCCGCGTCGCTCGCGGAGGGCGGCGCCACCGCGGCCCAGCTCCTCGGCCCGCTCGTCGCCGGGATCCTGCTCGGACTCGGCAGCACGCAGCTGCACGGTGCCGCCTTCACCTACGGCCTGGACTCGCTCACCTTCCTGGTCGGCATCGCCCTGCTGCTGGGCATCCGTCGGCCCCTGCAGGAGCCGCGGGCAGCCGGGGCGACGCCCGAGCCGGTGCGCCGGGCGCTCGCCACGGGCGTCTCCTTCCTCGTGCGGCACCGGGAGCTGCGCTGGTTGGCCGGGCTCAACTTCGTCGTGTGCGGGCTGCTCGCGCCGATCCAGCTCATCCTGCTGACCCGTGGCGAGGCGGACGGCCTCACCACCGAGCGGCTCGCCCTCGTGTTCACGCTCGGCGGCATCGGCGGCATCGTCGGGGCGGCGCTCACACCCGTGCTGCGCCGGTGGCTCGACCACCGGCAGGTCATGGTCCTGGCGACCGCCACCTGGGGGGCGAGCACCGCCGTCGCTGCGTCCGGGTCGGGCCTCGCCCCCCTGGTCGGGTCGTGGCTGCTCTTCGCGCTGATGGTGCCCGTCTACTTCTCCACCATGTACGCGCACCGGGTCACCCTGATCCCCGACGAGGTGCTCGGTCGGGTCAACAGCATCTACCGCCTCCTCTCCCAGGCGTCTCCGCCCGTCGGCGTCGCGCTCGGCGGCGTCCTGGTCACGTGGGCCGGGCCTGCCCCCGTCGCCCTCGCCCTCGCCGTGTGCTTCCTGCTGACCGCGGCCGTCACGTGGATCGTCCTGGCACGCCCGGCCGACCCGCCCGAGATCGGTGGCGACCGCCGCCGGTCGGTCGAGCTCGCGCACTTCGACCGGGCGTACGCCCGGTCCGACGACCCCTGGTCGACACTCACGTCGGACTACGAGCGCGAGAAGACGGCGCTCGCCGTCGCGGCGCTCCCGCGCGAGCGCTACGGACAGGCCCTGGACCTGGGCTGCGGCGTCGGAGCCCTCACCCGGGAGATCGCGCGCGTCGCCGGGTCCGTGGTCGCCGTCGACGGGTCGACCCTCGCCGTGTCCCGGGCGACCGAGCGGCTGGCGCACCTGCCCGACGTGACCGTCCGACGCGTGGTGCTGCCGCCCCGGACGGACCTGGGCGGACCGTACGACCTCGTGGCGATGTCCGAGGTCGGGTACTACCTCACACCCGACGACCTGCACCGGACCGCCGAGGCGGTCGCCGCGGCCATGCGGCCCGGTGCCGACCTCCTGCTCGTCCACTGGACCCACGACCACCCCGACCACGTGGTGCTCGGCGCCGAGGTGCACGACACGTTCGCCGCGAACGCCGCGTTCGAGCGTGTCTCACGGCACCGGCACACGCTCCACGGCAACTCGTTCCAGATCGACGTCCTCCGGCGGGCGTCCACCACGCCGGCCGGCCACCGAACGGAGAACCGATGACCATCGCCATCGACCGCGATCTCACCTGGTCGACCCTCGTGCGGTCCGCGCGCGACATCGCCGGCAACGCCCTCGAGGAGGTCCGCTCCGGCGCACCCGACACGGTCCGCCCGCCGGACGCGATCGCCGACCTCCGGTCCGCGGGCCTCCTGCGAGCAACGCTTCCCGTCAGGCTCGGCGGGTCCGACCTCGGCAACCCCCGCACGCCCGGTGCCGTGCGGGCCCACCTCGACGTCCTGCGGACGCTCGGCGCGGGGTCGCTCTCGACCGCGCGCATCTGGGAGGGTCACGCGAACGCGCTCCAGGTCATCGAGGCGTTCGGAGGTCCGGGCGCCGAGGCGATGCTGCGAGAGATCGTCGAGCAGGACGCCGTGGTCGGCCTGTGGAACACGAACGACGCCCGCGACAAGGCCAGGCTCACGGCCCAGGCGGACGGCGGCTACACGCTCACCGGCGGCAAGAGCTTCGCGTCGGGCACAGGCCTGTGCGCCCTCGCGCTCGTCGGCGCGACGCTCGTCGTCGACGGCGAGGACCGGGGCTGGCAGCTCTCCCTCGTCGACACGACCGACGAGACCGTCACGGCGGACACGTCCTGGTGGGACGTCATGGGCATGCGCGGCTCGGTGAGCGGGACCATCGCGTTCGGCGGCACCCCGGTCGCACCCGACCGCCTGGTCGGCGGGCCCGAGGACTACCACCGCCAGCCCTGGCTCGTCGCCGGCGTGGCCCGCTACGCCGCCGCCCAGCTCGGCGCCGCCGAGCAGCTCCTGGTCGAGCTCGCGACCGCGCTGCGCTCGGGACGGCGCGACACCGACGAGGTGCAGCTCGGACGCGTCGCGGAGGTCGCCCGCCTGCTCGAGGGCGGCCGGCTCTGGCTCGACCGGTCCGCCGCACTCACCGAGGCGCTCGGTCCCCTCTTCGACCCGGCGGCGACCGTCGGCGACGGCGACGCCGCACGGCTCGACGAGTTCGCCGCCTACCTCGGCATGACGCGACTGTCGGTCGAGCACGCGTCCCTCGAGACCCTGCGACTCGTGGAGCAGGCACTGGGCGCGAGGTCGTTCGTCCGCCCGTCGGTGGTCGAGCAGCTGCACCGCGACCTCACCGTCTACCTCCGTCAGCCCGCACGCGACGCCTCGGTCGCACGCGTCGGGCGCTGGGTCCTCGGCCAGGACCTCGGGACGGACGTGCTGTGGTCGCGGTGACCACCGTCGACGGCGACCAGCGCCTCGTCGTCGTCGGGCTCGGCTACGTGGGGCTCCAGCTCGCGACGGCCGCCGCGTCGACGGGCATGCGGGTCGACGGTGTCGACATCGACCCGACCGTCGTCGCCCGGCTCCGCCGCGCCGAGTCGCACATCGACGACGTCCCCTCCGCGACCGTGGCGACGCTCCTCGCCGGCGGCAACCTGCGCTTCACCGAGGACCTCTCCGTCGCGGAGCACGCCGACGTCGTCGCGATCTGCGTCCCGACCCCGCTGGACGCCCACGGCGACCCCGACACGGACAGCATCGCGCGCGCGGCGCGCAGCCTCGCCCGCCACCTGCGCCCAGGCACGCTCGTCGTCCTCGAGTCGACGTCGTACCCCGGCACCACCGAGGGTCTCGTGCAGCCCGCCCTCGAGGCGAGCGGGCTGCACGCCGGCCGGGACTTCCACCTCGCGTTCTCGTCGGAGCGCATCGACCCCGGCAACGAGCGGTTCCACGTGCGCAACACGCCGAAGGTGGTCGGGGGGCTCACCGAACGCTGCACCGACCGCGCGGTCGCGCTCTACGAGCGCATCGCGTCCGAGGTCGTCCGCGCGGCCGGGATACCCGAGGCGGAGATGTCGAAGCTGCTGGAGAACACCTACCGGTACGTCAACATCGCCCTGGTCAACGAGCTCGCCCAGGTCTGCGAGCGCTTGTCCATCGACGTGTGGGACGTCATCCGTTGCGCGGCCACCAAGCCGTTCGGCTTCCACTCGTTCTCGCCCGGACCCGGTGTCGGCGGGCACTGCATCCCCGTCGACCCGCACTACCTGAGGTGGCTCACCCGGCAGGCCACCGACAGGGACTTCCGCATGATCTCGGCCGCGCAGTCCGTCAACGACGGCATGCCGGACTACGTGGCGGACCGGATCGCCGCGGCGTTGACCGAGGACGGCGTCGACGTCCGGGGCGCCCGCGTGCTCCTCCTCGGGGTCACCTACAAGCCCGACGTGGCGGACGACCGCGAGTCGCCGGCCTACGACCTGGCGGCCGAGCTCGCCCGGCGCGGAGCCCAGCTCGTCTACCACGACCCGTTCGTGACGTCGTGGACCCGGCCCGACGCGACCGCAGACCGCGCCGAGGACCTGGAACAGGAGCTCGCCAAGGCGGACATCTCGGTGCTGGTCCAGCCGCATGCCGTCTACCGGTCGCTGCCCCTGTCGACGGCCAGGCGGGTCTTCGACCCGCACGGGACCCTGACCGGCCCGACCGTCGTGCGGCTGTAGGCACTGGCGGGGGCGCGTGCGGCGGCCCGGGAGCGCGCCGCGACCCGCCGGCACCGTCCACCTCGTCCGCGACCGGCTTCCGGGGCAGGCGTCGTCGTGTCGAGATCCAGCCCAGATCGACCGCGCGGGTGGCGCACTTTGACCGCGGCCATCCGGAGAGATCGGCGGGCAACCTACGTCGTCCATCAAGGCCGTCGTCTGGTCCTTCAGTCCGCCTCGCAGACGCAGAGCTGGACAGCGGCATCCCCGGTGAACGGTCGACCGGACCAGTCGCCGAATCGCTCGACGAGCCGAAGCCCGCCCAGTGAGAGCAGGAGCGGCAGCTCCTGGGGAAAGATGCTCCTGATCTCCAGCGGCACGACGACGACGTCGGCCTCGGACTCGGACTCGGTCGAGAAGTGCCACGTCCCGCGAGTGACCTGCGCAGCCGCGTCGTAGGTGTCCGCGACGTCGACGTGCACGACGCCACGATCGGGGTCCACGAACGACAGGTCCTCGCGCCTCCGTCGAACGCCGTCGGCGTGCGCAAGCATCAGCGCGCTCGGGTTGAACACGTCGAAGACGAGACGCCCTCCTGGCGCCAGGTGCCTCCGCACCGACCGGAAGCAGTCGACCAGGTCCGACGCCCCATGCAGATGGAGCAGCGAGTTGGCGGCGATGATCACGAGGTCGAACGTTCGGCCCAGGTCGAACCCGCGCATGTCGCCCTGCACCCAGTCCAGCTCCACGCCGCGCTCGTCCGCCTTGCGCTGAGCCTCGGCAAGCATGGCCGGCGAGAGCTCCAGGCCCACGCACCGATGCCCGTCGGACGCGATCGGGATCAGCTTGTTGCCTGTCCCACACCCGAGTTCCAAGACAGACCCGCCCTGCCGGTCGGCCTCAGCCCGGTAGAAGTCGACCGCCGGCTCGCGGGCCGGGAACAACCGGTCGTACAACCTTGCGTCCGAGTAGAACTGTTCGCTCATGCAGCGAGTCCTCCTACGACTGAACGACGCGTCGAGTAGTGGGACAAACTAGGATGAGTCGGGTCGTGAGACGAGAAGGCTCCCATAGTCAATGCACCTTGCACCTCGACACGTAAGCAGCGAGTCAGGCCTGCATGTCGACGAAGCGCGAGTAGTGCCCCTGGAATGCCACGGTGATCGTGTCGGTCGGGCCGTTTCGGTGCTTGGCCACGATCAGGTCCGCCTCGCCCGCGCGCGGCGACTCCTTCTCGTAGGCGTCCTCGCGGTGCAGCAGGATCACCATGTCGGCGTCCTGCTCGATGCTGTTGTGGACCGCGATGCCGTTCGCGATGAAGTTGTGGGTGCCGAGCACCGTCGCGTCGAAGACCGGCTGCTCGCCGAGCGGCTCGATCGCGACGACCTCGTCCCACAGCAGGTCGTTGACGGCCATGATCTCCAGGTCCTCGCTGCCGAGGACGTCGGCGATGCGACCGAGACGCTGCCGGGACGGCGCACGCTTCCAGAGCGCCGAGCCGCAGAACTGCGTGCCGATGGCGGCGGCGAACTCGCGGTGCGTCATGCCCTGCTCGACGAGCAGCGCACGGACGTCGTCCCACACCTGGCGCGGCACGGTGTCGACGTTGGTGTTGCCCCGCGTCTCGCGCACGATCTGCAGCAGGCGCTCGGCCTGCAGGCCACGCGCACCGTGCACGCCGATCTCCTGGAGGAAGCGGCGCTGGTCGTCGACTCCGGAGATGTCGAGCGTGTACCCGTGGCGGTAACCCGCCTTGGGGGTGGCGGTCCGGACCCGCGTGGAGATGCCGAACCGCAGGAGCAGACGTGACAGGTCGTCGACGAGCCGGCGTGACGTCGAGGCGTAGTAGATCCGGCCGCCGCGGCCGTCGGCCCGCACGGTCACCGAGCCGTCCGTGGCCCAGATGTGCCGCAGGAACAGCGCGATCTGCTCCTTGGGCAGGTGGAACACCGACGTCGGCACGAACTTCTCGTGGCTGCGCGCACCGAAGAGCCCGAAGTCGTCGAGCCACTCCGCGATCGGGTTCCGCTTCCCGCGGGCCAGGCGGTACGGCGCGGGCAGGCGCAGCGTCGTGACCCGGGCGGCCGCGTAGTCGTCGCGGATCGGCGTGATCCCGAAGGCTCCCGCGGCGTCGGACACGGCCGCGAGGTTGGCCTCGTCGACCGAGGCGTACCGGACCGGCTGGCGCTTGACGAACGACCCGTCGCCGAGCAGGTGCGCGAGCATGACGACCTGCCGGTCGTCCCACGCGGCGCGCTGCTCCGGTCCCGGCACGTGGCGCGGCACGCCGAGGCGCGAGCCGACCTCCAGCTCGCCGAGCGGCGTCCACCCCTCGTAGGTGAGGAAGGGGTGGTTCGCGGTCGCCGTGACCTCCTTGCCGGAGGCGAGACGGAGGCGGTAGACGGGCTTCACGCCCGTCGGGAAGACGTGCGTCATGTGCCGACGGACGTACTGCAGCCGCTCGTCGAGCGCCCAGATCGGCACGTCCTTCGCACCCAGCGCGAAGAGCTCGCCCAACGTCGTCTCCGCCCCGGTGTCGGCGCGCAGGATCCGGGTGTCCTCGGTGAGGCAGCCCGACTCACGCAGGTCGCTCATCTGCGGCTTCTTGTCGGTGCGCTGCTCAGGACCACGGTTCAGCTGCGAGATCGCGATGACCGGGACCTCGAGCTCCTTCGCGAGCAGCTTGAGCGCACGCGAGAACTCCGAGACCTCCTGCTGACGCGACTCGACGCGCTTGCCGGACGTCATGAGCTGCAGGTAGTCGATGATGACAAGCTTGAGGTCGTGCCGCTGCTTGAGCCGCCGCGACTTCGCGCGGATCTCCATGAGCGACATGTTCGGCGAGTCGTCGATGAACAGCGGCGCCTCGGAGATCTTGCCCATGGTGGCGGCGACCTTCGCCCAGTCGTCCTCCCCCATCTGACCGGTGCGCATCTTCTGCAGGTGCACGCGCGCCTCGGCGGACAGCAGACGCATCGTGATCTCGTTGCGGCTCATCTCGAGCGAGAACACGACGGACGTCATGCCGTGCTTGATCGACGCGGAACGCACGATGTCGATACCGAGCGTCGAGTTGTGCGTCGGGACCATCGACCGGCTGGCGAGGTACAGGTGCGAGACGTGGTCGATCTGGACGCACCGCACCGGCACTGACTCGATCGGCTCGACCGACACGATGAACCGCTGTGTCAGCCGCGCGGTCGACGGACGGCGACGCTCCTTGTGCACGAGACGCTTGCGCTCCAGCGCGAACACGTCGTCGTCGGTGGTGAAGGTCAGCGTGAAGCAGGTCGAGCGCGACTCGTCCCGACCCGCGACCCGCCTCGTCGACCAGCCCGTCCGGTAGCCGAGCGAGTGCACGAGCTCGCGGACGTCGAGCGCCAGACGCGCGTCCGTGAGGGCGATCTGCACGCTACCGGTCGGGTTCACCGTGCCGTCGGTGTCGAGCAGCCCGGCGAGCAGGTCGCGACGCTGGGCCTCGCTCGCCCGGAGGTAGGCCGCAGGGATGTGCTTGTCGCCGAGCACGGCGAGGCTGCGCAGACGTCCCTGCACCGTTCCGTACCGGTCGTGGCAGTCCTGACAGCGCGCGAGCCCGGTCGTCGGAACGCCGCAGTCCGGGCACGTCGGCACGGGGACCGGCGCCGACAGCATCGTGACCCGTCCGCCGCACGACCGGCCGCACGTCCTCACCTGGGAGCGGGCGGGCACGAACGTCGTCCCGCAGACCTCGCACGCACGCTCGGAGACGACGGTCGGCGGCATGAGGAGCGTGTAGAGCCGGGCGGCACCGCCGCGGTCGGCCGCAGCGCGCGCGACGAGCCCGCGGCCCTCGATACGCATGGCGATCTCGGGGTCAGCGCTGGTGAAGCGGGCGGACGCGGTGTGGCCGTCGCCCAGCCACACCCCGAGGACGTACGGGTCGACAAGCAGGTCCGCATCGGGCAGGTCGAGCGCGGCGGCCGTGTCGACCGAGTGGTTCGCACGACCGTCCGCGGTCGCGCAGCGGACGGTGTCGTGGATCTCCTCCGTCGTCCAGATGCCCGGCGTGCCGCCACCGGGGTGCCGGCGGTCCGCGCGCGTGCGGGTCTCCCACTCGTGCTGGGCGTCGGCGACGATCGTCGTCCCGTCGTCGAACGTGACGCGGTAGCAGGGGCGGCCGGTCATGGCCGGAGTCGCGGCGACGACCTGCGTGGGCGTCCCGTCGGCGGCGAGGAGCCAGTCGCCGACGGCGACCTCGCCCATCGTCGTCCAGCCGGTGGGTGTCGGGAGCGGGGTGTCGAGCGCGAGGGCCTTGCCGATGGCGGGTCGGGCCGCGACGACGATCATCTGGCCCGGGTGCAGGCCGTTCGTCAGACGGTCGAGGTCGGAGAACCCCGTCGGGACGCCGATCATGCCCTCGCCGCGGTGGCCGGCGGCCTCGATCTCGTCGACCGTGCCGCCGATGATCTCGCCCAGCGGCAGGTAGTCCTCGGACGCGCGTCGCTCGGTGACGGCGTAGACCTCGGCCTGCGCGTTGTTGACGATCTCGTCGACGTCGCCGCCGTCGGTGCCGTACCCGAGCTGGACGATGCGCGTGCCGGCCTCGACGAGCTTGCGGAGGATGGCGCGCTCGCGCACGATCCGCGCGTAGTAGCCGGCGTTCGCGGCGGTCGGCACGGAGGAGATGAGGGTGTGCAGGTAGGGCGCGCCGCCGATGCGCTGGATGTCGCCGCGCTTGGTCAGCTCGTCGGCGACGGTGATCGCGTCGGCGGGCTCGCCGCGGCCGTACAGGTCGAGGATCGCGTCGTAGACGGCCTCGTGCGCGGGGCGGTAGAAGTCGGTGCCCTTGATCTGCTCGATGACGTCGGCGATGGCGTCCTTCGAGATCATCATGCCGCCGAGGACCGAGCGCTCGGCCTCCAGGTCCTGCGGCGGGGTGCGGTCGAAGCCCCCGTTGCCCCGTCCGGTGTCGGACGGTGCCCCGTACTCGAGCTCCTCGATGCTCACTGGCCGCCCAACCCCCGTACCGATAGATTTCGAACTTCTGTTCTAGCAGGGGCCGCCGACAATCCCGGTCCACGTACCGTCCACCGTGCCCGGTCCTGCCATGCTCACGCGAGGTTAGGCCCCTGTCGGGCGGGTACCAAACGGGTGTGTGGACGACGCCTGTGGACCACCTGTGGACCGCGCCTTGGTGACTGTGCACAGTCCGTGGACAGTCCTGTGGACAGAGAATGAGTTTCTGATCTGTCAGTGTGCTGACCAGCGAGAACGCGCCACACCGCATGTGGACGCGAGAAAGGTTGGGCGAGATTTCATCTGACGGACATCGCCCGTCCGCCGTGGACCGGCAGATACTGGCCCTCGCCGTTCCGGCCCTCGGCGCACTGGTCGCCGAACCCCTCTTCGTCCTCGTCGACTCGGCCGTCGTCGGGCACCTGGGGACGGCCTCGCTGGCCGGTCTGTCGCTCGCCTCGACGGTCCTCGTCACCGTCGTGGGGTTGTGCGTCTTCCTCGCATACGCCACGACCGCGGCCGTCGCCCGGCGTCTCGGTGCGGGCGACCGGGAGGGCGCGCTGCAGGTCGGCGTCGACGGCATGTGGCTCGCCCTGGGCCTCGGGATCGCCCTCGCCGCCGTGACGTGGCTCGCCGCCCCGTGGGTGATCGCAGCGCTCGGCGCGACGGGCGACACCGCCCACGAGGCCGTCGTCTACCTGCGCTGGTCCGCGCCCGGACTGCCCGGGATGCTGCTCGTCCTCGCGTCGACCGGGGCCCTGCGCGGACTGCAGGACACCCGCACCCCGCTCGTCGTCGCGACCGCCGGGGCCGTCGTCAACGCCGTGCTCAACGTCGCGCTCGTCTACGGCGCGCACCTCGGGATCGCCGGGTCCGGGCTCGGCACCGCGCTCACGCAGCTCGCCATGGGCGCGGTGCTCGGCGCCGTCGTCGTGCGCGGCGCACGCGCGGCCGGCTCACGACTGACACCGCACGCCGCAGGGCTCTGGGCCAACGCGCGCGCCGGCGCTCCCCTGCTCGTCCGCACCCTGTCGCTGCGCGCCGCGATCCTCGTCACCGTGTGGGTCGCGACCGGCCTCGGGTCGACCGCCCTCGCCGGGCACCAGGTCGTCAACGCCCTCTGGGGGCTCGCCGCGTTCGCGCTCGACGCCCTCGCCATCGCCGCGCAGGCGCTCGTCGGGCACGCCCTCGGCGCCGGCGACGTCCCCCGCACCCGCGCGCTGCTGCGCCGCACCCTCCAGTGGGGCGTCGGGGCGGGCGTCGTCCTCGGCCTGCTCATCGGCGGTGCGTCGTGGCTGTACGTCGGCCTCTTCACGCCCGACCCCGCCGTCCGGCACGCCGCGGTCGTCGCCCTCGTCGTCACCGCCGTCACCATGCCCATGGCGGGGTGGGTGTTCGTGCTCGACGGCGTCCTCATCGGCGCCGGCGACGGCCGGTTCCTCGCGTGGGCGGGCGTCGCGACCCTCGTCGCGTACGTGCCCGTCGCGCTGGCCGTGCGCGCCTGGGCACCCGACGGTGCGGTCGGCCTCGCGTGGCTGTGGGCGGCGTTCGCGGGCGTGTTCATGCTGGCCCGCGCCGTCACGACCGGCTGGCGCGCCCGCGGCACGGCGTGGATGGTCACGGGCGCCTGACCGCCGCGCGCGAGATCGTCAGCTCGCGTCGAGGTCGTGAGCTCGCGCCGAGGTCGTCGGCTCTGACTCACGACCTCGACCGGAAGTCACGACCTCGGCGGCGACGCGGCCGTCCGCTGACAGCAGACGGCCCGCACCCCCGACCGGCCGTGGTGCGGGGCTAGCGTGGCGGGCAGGCGCACGACGACGGGAGACCTCATGACGCACGACCTCGCGGCCGGCCCGCTCCCGCCGAGCGCGCCGTCGACCGACCGTCGCGTCGAGCACCGAGCCGCGGCCGGCCACGATCACCTCCCCGCGCGCGGCCACGAGCACCTCGCCGCGCCCGGTCGCCCGCGCCCCGCCGAGCATCGCGTCGAGCCCCTCCTGCGGCGCCTCGTCGGCGCGGTCCTGCGCGAGCGACGGGAAGACCAGGGCCGCACCCTGCGGGACGTCGCGCTCGACGCCCGCGTGTCCGTCGCCTACCTCTCCGAGATCGAGCGCGGGCGCAAGGAGGCCTCGTCCGAGGTGCTGGTCGCGGTCTGCCGCGCGCTCGGCCTGCGGCTCGTCGACCTCGTGGGTGCCGCGCACGCGGAGCTCGCCCGCGCCGACGGGCGCGTCGTCGTCGACCTGGCCGACCCCCGACGCGGTCGCACCCCCGCCCTGGCCGACGAGCACGCGCCCGAACGGCCGACGCTCGTCGACCTCACGACGACCGGCGCGACGGTCACCGCGATCCGTCCGCGCGGCACAAGCGGCGCGCGCGGCACCGTGTCCGACGCCGTCCTCCTCGCCGCCTGACCCCCGGTCGCGCACCCGACCGGACGCAGGACAAGTCGACGCCCACCTCCCCGCGCGGCCGGCGGGCGTCGACCGTCGTCACGCCGCGACCGGCACGTCCTTCAGCGTCGTCACCACCCGGTCCGCGAGCCGGTAGTCCACGGCCTGCTGCGCCGTGAGGATGAGGTCTCGGTCGGTGTCCCGGCGCAGCCGTTCGACGCTCTGCCCGGTGTGCCGCGACAGGATCTCCTCGACCTGCCCGCGCAGCCGCAGGATCTCGGCGGCCTGGATCTCCAGGTCGGCGGCGGTCCCCTCGGCACCCCCGGACGGCTGGTGCAGCAGCACCCGGGCGTGCTCGAGGACGTGCCGCTGCCCGGGCGCCCCGGCGGCGAGCAGCACCGCCGCGGCGGACGCGGCCTGGCCCAGGCAGAACGTCGCGACGGGTGGGCGGACGTACTGCATCGTGTCGTAGACGGCGAGGAGCGCGGTGATCGAGCCGCCCGGTGAGTTCACGTACACGTGG
This sequence comes from Cellulomonas biazotea, assembly GCF_004306155.1. Taxonomy (GTDB): domain Bacteria; phylum Actinomycetota; class Actinomycetes; order Actinomycetales; family Cellulomonadaceae; genus Cellulomonas; species Cellulomonas biazotea. The sequence continues at coordinate 7,746 of NZ_BIMR01000025.1, read as the reverse complement.
ATGGGCAGCTCGGCGCTCTCCGACTGCAGGTGCAGGAGCTGCGCGATGACGACGTTCGCGACGCCGTCGTCGATCTCGGTCCCGAGGAACACGATGCGGTCGGACAGCAGCCGCGAGTAGACGTCGGACGCCCGCTCCCCCGTCGGCCGCTGCTCGACGACGTACGGGATCGAGTACTGGCCGGCCATCACAGGCCCGCCTTCCGGAGCGCGCCGTCGGGCCGGACGTCGTCGAGGTGCTCGACGACCTTGTCGACGAACCCGTACTCGAGGGCCTCCTGCGCGGTGAACCACCGGTCACGGTCGGAGTCGCGCTCGATGGTCTCGACGGTCTGCCCGGTGTGCTCGGCGGTGAGGCTCTGCATGGTGCGCTTCACGTGCGCGAGGTTCTGCGCCTGGATCGCGATGTCGACGGCGGTGCCGCCGATGCCCCCGGACGGCTGGTGCATGAGAATCCGGGCGTGCCGCAGCGCGAACCGCTTGCCGGGCGTCCCGGCGCTGAGCAGGAACTGCGCGGCCGACGCGGCGAGCCCCATGGCGAGCGTCGCGACGTCGTTCGGGATGAGCCGCATGGTGTCGTACATGGCGAGCGCGGCGCTGACGGACCCGCCCGGTGAGTTCAGGTAGAGCGCGATGTCGCGGCGCGGGTCCTCGGCGGACAGCAGCAGCAGCTGGGCGCAGACGCGGTTGGCGACGGCGTCGTCGACCTCCTGGCCGAGCACGACGATGCGCTGGTGCAGCAGCCGTGTCGCGAGGTCGTCGTCGAACGGTCGGGCGGGTGGTGCGGCGGTGCGGTCGGTGACGGTCATCGGGGCCTCCTCGGGCGAGTGGTGCATCGGCCCTTCGACGTTCGCACCGCCGCCACGCCGCTGACCCCTGCCTCTGCCCTGAGCAGATCCGCCGCAGGCAGACGCCGACCCCACGACCCACGCGCCGACCCCGTCATGGGGACCGCTCGCGGCCCCTCAGCGGTCACGATCACGGGGTCGAGCACCGCGGAGCGGGCGGGAGACGTGTGAGGGACGAGTAGCCGCGGAGCGGGCGTGGGACGTGCGAGGCGACGCCCAGTCGGACGGGCGGGAACGACAGAGGCCCCCGGGACCAGGTGGTCCCAGGGGCCTCTGTACGTCAGGCGGGTGTCAGCCGGCGACGACCTTGACGGTCACCGTGGCGGCGACGTCCGCGTGCAGGCGGACGGACACCTTGTACTCGCCGAGGGCCTTGATCGGCTGGCCGATCTCGACCTTGCGCTTGTCGATCGCCGGGGCGCCCGACGCCTTGACCGCGTCCGCGATCTCGGCGGTCGTGACCGCACCGAACAGGCGACCGGCGTCGCCGGCCTTCGCCGTGACGACGACCGGCTTCGACTGCAGCGAGTCGCGGACGGCCTTCGCGTCGTCGAGCGTCGCGATCTCGCGGGCCTTGCGGGCCTTGCGGATCGCGGTGATGTCCTTCTCGGCACCCTTGGTCCACGGCGTGGCCAGGCTGCGCGGGATGAGGTAGTTACGGGCGTACCCGTCCTTCACCTCGACGACGTCGCCGGGGGCACCGAGGCCGGTGACCTCGTGGGTCAGGATGATCTTCGCCATGTCAGGTCTCCTTTCTCAGCGGGCCGACGACGAGTACGGCAGCAGGGCCATCTCGCGGGCGTTCTTGACGGCACGGGCGATCGCGCGCTGCTCCTGCACGGACACGCCCGTCACACGACGCGCGCGGATCTTCCCGCGGTCGGAGATGAACTTGCGCAGGAGCGCGGTGTCCTTGTAGTCGACCGACTCGATCTTCGCGGCCTTGAGGGGGTTCTGCTTCTTCTTGGGCTTACGGACAACGGCCTTGGCCATCGTGGTGCTCCTTCGTTCGGAGCCCCGGGTTTTGCCGGACCCGGGGATGGGGATGTCTGGGGTGTGCGCGGACCCGCCGGTCAGAACGGGGGCTCGTCGGAGTAGCCGCCGCCGGACCCACCCGCGGGCGTCGCCCACGGGTCGTCCTGCTGGCCGCCACCACCGGAGCCGCCGTACCCGCCGCCGCCACCGGAGCCGGAGCCGCCGCCGAAGCCGCCACCCCCGCCACCGCCGCTGAAGCCGCCGCCGCCCGAACGCTGGGTCCGGGTGACCTTGGCCGTCGCGTAGCGCAGCGAGGGGCCGACCTCGTCGACCTGCAGCTCGTACACGGTGCGCTTCTCGCCCTCACGGGTCTCGTAGGAGCGCTGCACGAGGCGGCCGGTGACGATGACACGGGTGCCCTTGGTGAGCGACTCGGCGACCGACTCGGCCGCCTCCCGCCAGATGGAGCAGCGCAGGAACAGCGTGTCGCCGTCCTTCCACTCGTTGCTCTGGCGGTCGAACGTGCGGGGCGTCGACGCGACGGTGAAGTTCGCGACCGCAGCCCCCGAGGGGGTGAAGCGCAGCTCGGGGTCCCCTGTGAGGTTCCCGATCACCGTGATGGTGGTCTCACCAGCCATGCCAGCTCCTCGCTCGTTCGATCAGTCGGGTGGGTCCGCAGAAAGACTCCGCACGGTACGCGCGGAGTCCGACAGTCACGCGTCGGCGCGCAGGACCTTGGTCCGCAGGACGACCTCGTTGAGGCCGAGCTGACGGTCGAGCTCCTTGGCGGTCGCGGGCTCCGCGGTGAAGTCGACGACGGCGTAGATGCCCTCGGACTTCTTCTTGATGTCGTACGCGAGGCGACGACGGCCCCAGATGTCCACCTTGTCGACCGTGCCACCGTCGGTCTTGACGACCGACAGGTACTTGTCGAGCGACGGGGCGACGGTGCGCTCCTCGATCTCGGGGTCGAGGATGATCATGAGTTCGTACTGACGCAGGCTCATACCCACCTCCTCTGGTCTCAGCGGTCACGGTCGTTCCGTGACAGGAGGGTTCTGTGCGTCGCTGTGCTCACGCTTCCCGCCGATCGGCGGCGGACGTGCGTGGGCACAGCAAGGACCAAGCCTACCGGCCCGTCGGCGCCCGCAGAAATCGCGGGTCGACAGGCCGGTGGCCTGGACGTGCTAGCCGCCGTTACCGCCCCCGGCACCCGCTCCGGCGCCGGCTCCCCCGGCGCCCGCGCCCGCCGTGGCGGTCGGTTGCGGTGCGGGTGGCTGGGTCGCGGGCGGCTGGGTCGGCTGCGGCTTGGGTCCGGTCGACACGACGATCGTGATCGCCGTCCCGGCCGGGACCTCGGCGCCGGCCTTCGGCTCCATGCGGATGACGCGGCCGGTCGTCACGGTGTCGGACGACTCGTTGACGACGGCGATCGTGAGGCCGGCGGCGTCGAGGGTCGCGGTCGCGTCGGCCTCGAGCTTGCCCTCGACGTTCGGCACCGACACGTTCGCCGGCGCCGGCGGCGCCTCCTCGACGGGGGCCTCCGTGGGCGACTCCGAGACGGTCGGCGTCGGCGTGGGCTTGCCGCCGACGTTCGCGCGGGCCGGGAACTCCAGCACGTCCGCGTACTGCGGCAGCGTGAACGCCTGGCCCATGTACGCGGCCCACAGGAACGAGGGCCACGTACCACCGGTGATGTACTCGATGGTGCGGCCGCGCTTGTCCTTGCCGAACGCCTGGATCGTCTCCTGGGACTTGCCGTCCTCGCCGACCTGGCTCATCGACACGGCCGTCGCGATGTTCGGCGTGAAGCCGACGAACCACGACGCCTTGTTCTCCTGCGTGGTGCCGGTCTTGCCGGCGATCGGGCGGCCGAGCGGCTTGACCCAGTCCTTGCCCGAGCCCTTCTCGACGACCTGCTGCATCGCGAAGGCGGTGTCCGCCATGACGTCGGACGCGAACGCCTGCTCACCGCCGGTGTCGAACGTGAACGCGGTGGAGCCATCCCAGTTGTCGACCTTCGCGACGATGTGGGCCGGGATGTGCCGACCCTGGTTCGCGATCGTCGCGTAGGCGCTCGCCATGTCGAGGGGGTGCACGATGTCGGTGCCGAGCACGTTCGAGACGTTGGCGGGGTCGATCGTCGTGCTGATCCCCGCCCGTTCGGCGACCTCGGCCGTCTTCGCCGCGCCGATCTCGATGTTGAGCTGCGCGTAGACGGTGTTCACCGAGTCGGCCGTGGCGTCGACGAGGTCGATGTTGCCGAACTGCCCACCCTTGCCGAGGCCGAAGTTCTTGACGTCCTTCGTCCCGCCCTCCCACTCGGGGAACCGCTGCGGCGACTGCCCGTCGTAGCGGGTCGTCAGGCTGATGCCGTCCTCCAGCGCGCCGATCAGCGTGAACGGCTTGAACGTCGAGCCGCCCTGGATCTTGTCCCACGCGGCGCGGTTGATCTGGTCGGTCTCGTCGTTGGGTCCGCCGTACAGCGCGACGATGCCGCCGGTCAGCGGGTCGACGGACGAGATCGAGATCTTGGTGCGGGCGTTCGGCGTGGCCCCGTCCATCCCCTCGAGCGTGCCGGTGCGGAACGCGGTGGCCGTGGCGACCGCCTGGTCCTGCAGCGGCTTCTGGATGGTCGTGTAGACCTGGTAGCCGCCGCGGTCGATCTTCTCGTCGCTGAGGGCGAGGGGCTTCTGCTGGAGCTCGTCGCGGACCATCTGGAGCAGCAGCCCGTTGGGCCCGACCTTGTCGTTGGTGCGCTCGTACGGGAACCACTGCGGGAACACCATCGCGGCGCGGTCGGCCTGCTTGACCCAGCCCATCTCGACCATCGCGTCGAGCACGATGTTCCAGCGCGCCTCGGCCTTGTCCGGCGCGACCGCCGGGTCCCACTTGTTGGGCGACGGGATGATGCCGGCGAGCAGCGCGGACTCCTCGACGGTCAGCGCGGCCGCGTCCTTGTGGAAGTACGCCTGCGCGGCCGTCTGGATGCCGTAGGTGTTGCGGCCGAAGTAGATGGTGTTGAGGTACCGCTCGAGGATCTGCTCCTTGTCGAGCTCCCGCCCGAGCTTGACGGCGAGGATCGCCTCGCGGGCCTTGCCGACGTAGTCGGTGGTGGTCGAGAAGTAGTAGCGCTCGACGTACTGCTGGGTGAGCGTCGAGCCACCCTGCTTCTTGCCCTGCGTGATGTTGATGTAGAGCGCGCGCGCCATGCCGACCGGGTCGACGCCCGAGTTCGTGAAGAAGGTCTTGTCCTCGGCGGCGGCGACGGCCTGGCCGACGTAGGGGGGCAGCGTGTCGTACCCGACGAGCTTGCGGTTCTGCATCGAGAACGTGCCCATGACCTCGCCCTTGCCGTCGGGGTCACCAGGGTCGGCGGCGTAGTAGACGGTCGTCGTCTGCGCCTTGTTCTCGTCGTTCGCGTCGGGGACCTTCACGGAGTTGTACGCCGCGACGGCGCCGCCGAGGCACAGGAAGAAGAACGTGAGGAAGGTGCCGAGCACGAACCGCCACGACGGCAGCCAGCGGTGCAGGCCGTGGTAGCCGGAGCGCGGGTAGTCGAAGAACCGGCGCTTGCGGGCGGTCCCGGCGGAGGCCGCGGCGGTGCCGGCGGTGGCGCGCGACGCCGGACGTGCGCGGGTACCGCGTCGCGACCGGGGGGGCGTGGCGCGCCGGTTCGAGCCTGCCAAGGCGATGCCTTCCTGACGACGACAAGTCAGCGGTGCGGCGTCCGGGGCGAGGGGCCGCATCCGGGCGCACGTCTGCCGCGGTGCCCAGTATGGGGGAGGCCCCTGTGCCCGCCCAGGCTCTTGACGGGCCTCTCGCGAGAGCCTTCACACGATCGGCACGTGCTCCTCGGGCGTCCCCCGCGAGCGACGAGGGGTCTGTGGCCCGCGTCACCGACCTGCGCCGGGACGGGTCGCCGGAGCGGACGGACTTGTCCCGAGGCATCGACTCGACATAGTCTCCAGATGTATCGAGTTGATACATCGCCGCGACGACGTCGTCCGGCCGTCGTCCGATTCGTCCGCGCCAGCCGTGCAGCGGACCGTACCAAAGGCCCGAAGGAGGTGGCGCTGTGCGCGGTCGTTCCGACGTCCTCGAGCCCGCCATCCTCGGGCTCCTGCACGAGTCCCCCATGCACGGGTACGAGCTGCGCAAGCGCCTCAACCTGGTGCTCGGCTCGTTCCGCGCGCTGTCCTACGGCTCGCTCTACCCGTGCCTCAAGTCGCTCGTCGACCGCGGCTGGATCGTCGGCACCGAGTCGACGCCCGGCACCGGGCACGCCGTCGCCAGCAAGCGCGCACGGATCGTCTACCAGCTCACCGCCGACGGCAAGGAGCACCTCCAGCAGGTGCTCGCGTCGTCCGGGCCGTCCAGCTGGGAGGACGAGAACTTCGACGTCCGGTTCGCCTTCTTCGGGCAGACCGACGCCGAGACCCGTCTCCGGATCCTCGAGGGCAGGCGCACCCGCCTCACCGAGCGGCTCGAGACGATCCGGCTGTCCTTCGCCCGCACCCGCGAGCGCATGGACGAGTACACCCTCGAGCTCCAGCGGCACGGCCTCGAACAGGTCGAGCGTGAGGTCCGCTGGCTCGACGGGCTCATCGACAACGAGCGCGGCCACCGTCGCGCGCGTACCGCAGGCACCGGCCGCCCGGCCGGAGCCGACTCCCCCGCTGTGCCGTCCGACTCCGTCGACACGGCGAACACCACCGAGAAGGAGCGAGGATGACCTCCATCCGCGTCGCCATCGTCGGCGTCGGCAACTGCGCCGCGTCGCTGGTCCAGGGCGTGCACTACTACGCCGACGCCGACCCGAACGGGACCGTCCCCGGTCTCATGCACGTGCAGTTCGGTGACTACCACGTGCGTGACATCGAGTTCGTCGCGGCGTTCGACGTCGACGCGAAGAAGGTCGGCTTCGACCTCTCGGAGGCGATCGTCGCCTCGGAGAACAACACCATCAAGATCGCCGACGTCCCGCCGACCGGTGTCACGGTCCAGCGCGGCCACACGCTCGACGGCCTGGGCAAGTACTACTCCCAGACCATCGAGGAGTCGGACGCGGAGCCGGTCGACATCGTCGCCGCCCTGCGCGAGGCCCGCGTCGACGTCCTCATCTGCTACCTGCCCGTCGGGTCGGAGGCCGCCGCGAAGTTCTACGCGCAGGCCGCCATCGACGCGAACGTCGCGTTCGTCAACGCCCTGCCCGTCTTCATCGCGTCCGACCCCGAGTGGGCCGCGAAGTTCCAGGCCGCCGGCGTCCCGATCGTCGGCGACGACATCAAGTCGCAGGTCGGCGCGACCATCACGCACCGCGTCCTCGCGAAGCTCTTCGAGGACCGCGGCGTCGTCCTGGACCGCACGTACCAGCTCAACGTCGGCGGCAACATGGACTTCAAGAACATGCTCGAGCGCGAGCGCCTGGAGTCCAAGAAGGTCTCGAAGACGCAGGCCGTCACCTCCAACCTCACCGGCCCGCTCGGTGGCAAGAAGGAGGACCGCAACGTCCACATCGGCCCGTCGGACTACGTCGCGTGGCTCGACGACCGCAAGTGGGCGTACGTCCGCCTCGAGGGCCGCGCGTTCGGCGAGGTCCCCCTGAACCTCGAGTACAAGCTCGAGGTGTGGGACTCCCCGAACTCGGCCGGCATCATCATCGACGCCCTGCGCGCCGCGAAGATCGCCAAGGACCGCGGCGTCGGCGGCCCGATCCTGTCCGCGTCGACGTACTTCATGAAGTCGCCGCCGGTCCAGATGGAGGACACCCTGGGCCGCGCCCAGCTGGAGGCCTTCATCGCGGGCGAGAACGAGCGCTGATCTGGAGCGCAACGCAGGTTGAGAGGGTCGGTGCGTCAGCACCGGCCCTCTCGGCCGTAGTGGAGCGCAAGACCAGCGCGACCACAGGAACGAGCGCTGAT
>NZ_BIMR01000024.1 GCF_004306155.1 Cellulomonas biazotea | reverse complement strand
CCGCGTGACCGCGCCGTCCGCGTCGCCGCGCCATCCGCGTGACCGCGCCGTCCGCGTCGCCGCGCCATCCGCGTGACCGCGCCGTCCGCGTCGCCGCGCCGCGCCAGTTGCCGCGCCGTTTCCCCGTCGAGCCGTCCACAGCCCGGTCGCCCGGCCCGACGTCCACCGGCGCGGGCAGCGGCCCGCACCGCGCCCGGTCCTCGCCACGACGATGCCTGCGAAGGAGCCGCCCGTGCTCCCGTCGAGAGGGGACACGCCGTGCGCACGCTGGTCCGAGGTCGGGTGGCAGACACCGTCGCGACCGCGCGGGCGCCCGACGCCTGGCTGCCCGACGCCATGATCCCCCTGGCTGCCCCGGTCCCGACGCGACGCGCCACCGTGGTCGGCGTCGTCGGGGCCCGGGGCGGAGCAGGTGCATCGAGCCTCGCGGCGGCGCTCGCCCGCGAGGCGTCCCGGAGCACCGCGACGACGGTCGTCGACCTCGACCGTGCGTGCGGCGGCCTCGACGTCCTCGTCGGGCTCGAAGGGGCCGACGGCGTGCGCTGGCCCGACCTGGCGACCGCACGCGGCGACGTCGACGGCGACGACCTCCTCGCGATGCTGCCCCGCTGGGGCACGTGCGCCGTCCTCAGCGCCGACAGGTCCCGACCCGTGCCGCCCGAGCCCGCGGTCGTCGCCGACGTCCTGCACGCCCTGTCGCGGACCACCGGGGTGCTCGTGCTCGACCTCGACCGCTCCGCCGTCGTGGCGGGGGAGTCCGTCGCGGCCGTCTGCGACACCGTCCTGGTCGTCACGCCGCGGGACCTGCGGGCGACAGCGGGCGCCCTCGCGCTCCGGCTCGCGCTGCGGTCCGCGCCCGGTGCCGACGTCGGGCTCGTCGTCCGCGGACCCGCGCCGGGCGGGCTCGGCAGCGCCGAGGTCGCGCACGCCGCCGGCCTGCCGGTTCTCGCCACCCTCCCGCTCGACCGGCGCCTCGCCGTCGGGACCGAGCACGGCGGGCTGCCGTCGACCGGTGCCCTCGCCCGGGCTGCCCGACGCCTCGCGCGGGACGTCCTGCGGTGACGGACCGTCCGCACGGCCTCCCCAGGCACCCCGGCCACGCCGACCACCCCGGCGACGCCGCGCGACGACTGGTCGACGCGGCCTTCCTCGACGACGTGCGGTCGCGGCTGCAGCAGCACCCGGCGGGTGACGTCGGCCTGCCCGACCCGGGCGCGATCGGCGACGCCGTCGAGACCGTCGCCCGCAGCCGCGGTGCGGTCGTGGGCTCCCGTGCGCTCGTCGGCATCGTCACGGCCGTCCGGGACGAGCTCTACGGCGCCGGACCGCTCCAACCCCTGCTCGCCGACCCCGACGTCACCGACGTCCTCGTCAACGGGCCCGACGACGTGTGGGTCGAGCGCGCCGGTCGCCTCGCGCGCGCCCACGTGCGGCTGGGCACCCCCGACGACGTGCGCGCTCTCGCCGTCCGGCTCGCGGCCGCGGGCGGTCAGCGGCTCGACGACGCGTCACCGACGGTCGACGCCCGCCTGCCGGACGGCACCCGCCTGCACGCCGTCCTGCCTCCCGTCGCCGGGGCGTGCACCCTGCTCAGCCTGCGCACCGTCCGTGTCCGCGCGCTGTCGCTCGTCGAGCTCGTCGCGGGCGGGACGCTGGCCCCCGTCCTCGTCCCCGTCGTCCGCGCCCTCGTGACCCGCCGCGCGAACGTCCTCGTGTCCGGCGCCACGGGGTCCGGCAAGACGACGCTGCTCGCGGCCCTGCTGTCGCTCGTGCCGTCCGACGAGCGGATCGTCGTCATCGAGGAGTCGGGCGAGCTCGCCCCCGCCCACCCGCACGTCGTCCGCCTCCTCGCCCGGCACGCCAACGTCGAGGGCGCGGGACAGGTCGGCCTCCCCGACCTCGTGCGGCACGCCCTGCGCATGCGGCCCGACCGCATCGTCCTCGGCGAGTGCCGGGGCGCCGAGGTCCGCGAGGTCCTCGCCGCGCTCAACACCGGCCACGACGGCGGCTGCGCGACCGTGCACGCGAACGCCGCCGCCGACGTGCCCGCCCGCCTCGAAGCCCTCGCCGCCCTCGCCGGCATGTCCCGCGACGCGCTCGCCGCCCAGGCTGCGAGCGCGTTCGACGCCGTGCTGCACCTGCGCCGGGCCGGCGGCGACGGCGACGGTCGCGGTCACCGGTACCTCGCGGAGGTGGGCGTCGTCCGGCGGGCGCCCGACGGTGCGCTCGAGGTCGCGTGCGCCCTGCGCGCGGACGCGGGTGGAGCCGTGGTCCGTGGCGCCGCGTGGCCGGCCCTCGCCGACCGGCTCGGGCTGAGGTCGGGAGACGGTGGTCCTGGTCCTGGTCCTGGTCCTGGTCCTGGTCCTGGTCCTGGTCCTGGTCCTGGTCCTGGTCCTGGGCCTGGTGCTGGTGCCGGTGACGGTTCTGCTGCTCGCCGGGGTGACGGGGGAGCGACCGTGCGAGGTGTGACGCTGTCGGCCGTCCCGGGCGCGGGCGGCGCGCCAAGTCCCGACCGGACGCACGGGTGAGCGGGGCGCTGACGGGTGCGGCCGTCGCGCTCGCCGTCCTCGCGCTGGCGCCGCTCGGGCGCCCCGTCGTGGGACGACGTCCGCACGACGCGATGCGACGACGGCCTGGTGCAGCCGCCGACGCCAGGGACCACCTCGGCCGACGGGCGGCCCGCGGTGTGAGCCGTGGGCGGCCGGGCGACGCTCGTCGTGCGGGGCCCGGCCTCGCAGGGCGAGGGGCGGCGGTCGACCTCGTCGGCGCCCTGCACGACACCGCGGCCCGCGTGCGATCCGGTGCGCGGCCGGCGGCCGCCTGGAGCGAGACGCTCGGACGTGGCGGGGTGGGTCCGGTCCCGACCGTCGAGGACCTCCTCGGCGCGCATCGGAACCCCGGGCGGGACCTCGTCGACAGGGCGACCGCAGCCGTCGCGGCCGCGCGGCTCGCGGAGGACCTGGGCATGCCGTTGGCCGACGTCCTCGAGCAGGTCGCCCGCGCGGTGGCCGCCGACGAGGAGCACGAGTCCGACGTCGCCGCAGCCGTCGCGGGTCCCCGGTCGACCGCACGCGTGCTCGCGCTGCTGCCCGGCGCCGGGCTCGTCCTCGGGACGCTGCTGGGGGCGGATCCCGTCGGATCCGTCGTGGCCGGTGGTGCGGGGACGGTCAGCGCTGCGGCGGGGTGCGCGCTCCTCGGTGCCGGGTGGTGGTGGACGCGCGCGCTCCTCGCCCGGACGGCCGCCGCCGGCAGGAGGCCGACGTGAGCGGGGCTCGTCCGGGTCGGGGCGGGGCGAAGGCGCGCCTGCGGCCGGAGGAGCCGGGCGGTCGACAGCGTCTGCCGGGGGGCGCGGGGTGACCGCGACGAGCGCTGCTCTCGCGGTCGCGCTGGTGCTCGTCGTGGTCGGGTGGCGCGGTTCCGTCGGTCGGCGGCTCCGAGGGACGACGGCGGTCCGTGACCGCGCCCCGGCGACCAGCGGTCGGGACGACGGCGTCGCGCGCCCGGCCCGGAGTGACGGCACCGAGGGCGAGCTCGACGTCGTGCTCGTGATCGAGCTCGTCGACGCGGCCCTGACCGCCGGCTGTGCGCTGCCGACCGCGCTGTGCGCCGTCGGCGACGCGATCGCGGGTGCGTCCGGCCGGGCACTGCGACGTGCGGGGTCGGCGCTGCTGCTCGGGGCGTCCTGGCCGACCGCCTGGGCGCACGCGCCGGACTCGCTCGGACCACTGCGGGACGCGCTCGAGGTCGCCTGGGTCACCGGAGCGTCGCCCGGCGCAGGTCTGCGGGCGTGCGCCGACGGGATCCGGCGCGCCCGGCGTCGCGCGGTGCGCACGGCGGCGGCGCGCCTGTCGGTCCACCTCGTGCTGCCGCTCGGGGCGTGCTTCCTTCCCGCGTTCGTCCTGCTCGGGCTGGTGCCGGTCGTGCTCTCGCTCGCCGACGGGCTGGTCGGGGCGCCGTGACGCCGGGTGCTTCGGCCGCCGAGAGAACCCCTCGTGCCGGTGCCCCCACCCGAATGGCCCCGTCCGGCGCCCGCGCTGGACCGCGGCACCCGTCGCCCGCGCTGGCCTGCGGCACCCGGTGCGGGTCCGGGCTGCGGCATCCGATGACGCGTGGGCTGCCGCGCCGATGCCCTTGTCGGACCGCCGTACGGTCGCGAGCCGTCCACAGGGCCCGGTGGTCCCGCGCCGTCCACGGGACCACGTCCGCAGTCCACACCCGCGTCGCTCGCCGCAGCACCGTGGTCCTGCGCGCGGCAGGAGCGCGACCGGGCGACGACCCGCGACCGGAGTCAGCACCGCGCCGGCTCCGCGGTCGGGCGTCGCACCGCAGAGCAGGGCCGGGCTTCGACCCGACGACCAGAAGGAGACGAGCGATGTCCACCGACCTCACCACCCGTGCGCACCCGACAGCGGGCCAGGCACTCACCTCCCCGCAGACGGCGCGCGCCACCGCTGCAGGCGGCATGCAGGAGCGTGCCCGACGGCACCGCGTGGTGGGCGCTCTCGAGCGCCGGGTCGTGCCCGCGCCGCTCCGGCGCGTGGGGCCGACCGTGCGTCGCGTCGTGGCGGCGGCCGGCGACGCCGGGATGGCGACGGCCGAGTACGCGATCGTCACCCTGGCCGCGGTCGGGTTCGCCGGCCTGCTCGTCGCGATCCTGCGGGGCGGCGAGGTCAAGGGGCTGCTGCTCGGCCTCATCCGTCAGGCGCTCGCGCAGTGAGCCGTCCTGGTCGGTCTGGCGACCCTGCGGCGGAGGGGCCCACGCTTGGCGACCCAGCGGCGGACGAGCCCGAGGACGCAGCACCTGCCCGCGCGGACGTTCCCCACCTCGTGGGGATGCGCCGTGCGCGTTCGACGCACTCGGTGAGTGCACGTCGCGGCACCCGCGCGGACGCGCCGGACGACGCGGGCGCGGTCCGCCGTGGGCACGCGCCGCGCTGCGCGGGTCCAGCGCGCGACGCGCCCGCGCTGGACGAGGCCGACCGGTGCGACCGGGGCAGCGTCACGGCCGAGCTCGCGGTCGCGCTGCCGGCGGTGCTGCTGGTCCTGGTCCTCGTGGTCATGGTCGCGGGCGCGGGGTTGACGCAGGCACGGTGCGTGGACGCCGCACGGGTCGGTGCGCGCGTCGCCGCGCTCGGCGAGTCCGCCCAGGCCGCTGCGGCGGCTGCACGCCGGGTCGCCGGCCCGGCCGCGCGTGTGACGGTCTCCGGCGACGCTCAGTGGGTGACGGTCGCCGTCGACGCGGCCGTCCCGCTCGCCGGCTGGGACGTCGGGCCGCTGCGGGCACGCGGGTCCGCCGTCGCCTGGGTCGAGCCGTGACGACCGGTCGGGACGAGGCCGAGCGCGAGGTGGGCCGTCGAGCGGCTGCCGGCGCGCGGGTCCGCCGTCGCCTGGGTCGAGCCGTGACCACCGGTCGGGACGAGCCCGAGCGCGAGGTGGGACGTCGAGCGGCTGCCGGCGCGCGGGGCAGCGGTCGCCTGGGGCGCGCCGTCAGGGCCGTGCGCGACGAGGCCGAGCGGGGCGCGGCGACGGTGGTCGTGCTCGCGGTCGTCGCCGTGGCGCTGGTGCTGGCCGTCGTCGTCGGTGCGGTGACGTCCGGGCACGCTGCCCGGGTCCGTGCGCAGGGCGCGGCGGACCTGTCGGCGCTCGCGGCGGCGAGCGCGGAGCGGAGCGGAATGCTGGCCGACCCGTGCTCCCTGGCGCGCGACGTCGCCGACCGCAATGGCGCCCGGCTCGTGGTGTGCGAGAAGGAGGCGCGCGGCGTGGTGCGCGTCGTGGCGGAACGATCCGCAGGGTTCGGGACCGCGGTGGCACGCGCACGAGCCGGACCGGCGCGAGAGCGCCCCGGCCCGGCCGACCACGGTGACAGGTGAGTCGGCGGTCGGGCGCGACGAGCGGGCTATGGCTGGGTGGGGTGCTGCTCGGTGGCGTGCGGGTCGTCGTCGGTGGGGGCGTGCGCGAGGACGGCGTCGAGCAGGCGGACCGCGGCCGCCTTGTCGAGCGGGTTGTTCGCGTTGCCGCACTTGGGGGACTGCACGCAGGCCGGGCAGCCGCTGGGGCACGGGCAGGCGGCGATGGCGTCACGGGTCGCCCGCAGCCACACCGGTCCGACGCGGAAGCCGTGCTCGGCGAAGCCTGCCCCGCCCGGGTAGGCGTCGTGCACGAAGACGGTCGCGTGCCCGGTGTCGGCGTGCAGGGCGGTGGACAGGCCGCCGAGGTCCCAGCGGTCGCACGTCGCGAGGAGCGGCAGGAGCCCGATCGACGCGTGCTCGGCGGCGTGCAGGGCGCCGGGGGCGTCCTCCTCGGCCACACCGGCCGTCTCGAGGACCGAGGCGGGCGCCGTCCACCAGACCGCCGTGGTCCGCAGGGTGCGGGCGGGCAGGTCGAGGTCGGTCGAGCCCAGCACCTGCAGGTCGGGGATGCGTTTGCGCTGGTAGCCGAGGACCTGCGTCGTCACGTCGACCGCGCCGAAACCCCACGTGACGGGACCCCAGGCGACCTCGGTGTCGACCGACACGATCTCCGTGGAGGTGACCCAGCGTGCCCACGTGCCGTAGTCGACGTCCCGCCGGGTCACCAGGGCGACGCCGTCGTCCAGGTGCAGCTCGTCGACGACGTAGGTCGCGCCCTGGTGCACGTAGACGGCGCCGTCGTGCACCGTCGCGTCCGCCGACGCGGCGTCCACCGTGCCGAGCAGCCGACCCGTGACCGACTCGACGACACGGACCGGGTCGCCGCCCGAGCCGCGCAGGTCCGTCAGACGCGTCGCGGGCTCGGCGTGCGTCCAGTACCAGCCCGACGGTCGGCGACGCAGCGCACCCCGCTCGACGAGCTCCGTCAGCAGGTCGAGCGTCGACGGTCCGAACATGTCGAGCTCCTCCGAGCGCAGCGGGAGCTCGGCGGCGGCCGCGCACAGGTGCGGCGCGAGCACGTACGGGTTGGTCGTGTCGAAGACGGTCGCCTCGACCGGTGCGTCGAAGATCGCCTCGGGGTGGTGCACGAGGAACGTGTCGAGGGGGTCCTCCCGCGCGACGAGCGCCACCAGCCCGTCCGCCCCCGCGCGCCCCGCGCGCCCGGCCTGCTGCCACAACGACACCCGCGTGCCGGGCCAGCCGGCCACGAGCACCGCGTCCAGGCCCGAGATGTCGATGCCGAGCTCGAGCGCGTTGGTCGTCGCCAGGGCGCGCAGGTCGCCCGAGCGGATCGCCCGTTCGAGCGCGCGACGCTCCTCGGGCAGGTAGCCGCCGCGGTACGCCGACACCGTGTCTGCGAGGTCCGGGTCGACGTCGCGCAGGTGGTCGCGGGTCGCCGACGCCACCGACTCCGCCGCACGCCGGGAGCGCGTGAAGGCGAGCGACCGCGCGCCGACGACCACCAGGTCGGTGAGCAGGTCCGCGACCTCCGCCGTCGCAGTCCGGCGCGGGCCGTCGTGCGGGTCCGTGACGACGCGCTCGCCGGTGCCGCGCGGGCCCGACGTCGGGTGCGCGGGGTCGTCGGCCCGACCGGTCGCGTCGCCGACCGGGGTGGACGGTGTCGGCGGGACGGACGTGGCCGGCGGGGTGAGCGGAGCGGCCGGGAAAGCGGGGTCGGCGACCACCCAGGCGTCGTCCGGGGCCGGGAGGCCGGGCGCGTCGGGTCGGGTCGCGCTCGACGGCGGCGGGACGGGGGTGGCCCACGGGTCCTCGTCGGGCAGCAGGTCGGTCCACGGGACGTCCGCGCCGGGCAGGAGGGGAGGCTGCCAGAGCACGAACGTCTTGCGGCCGGCGGGGGAGGCGTCGACGGTGACAGCGGTGACCTCGTCGGGCTCGACGCCGATCAGTCGGGCCGCGCTCGCGGCGGGGTCGGACGTCGTCGCGGACGCCAGCAGGAAGACGGGCGAGGCGCCGTACGAGCGGGCGATGCGGCGCAGACGCCGCAGCACGAGCCCGACGTGCGCGCCGAACACCCCCCGGAACGCGTGGCACTCGTCGACCACGACGTACCGCAGCGAGCCGAGCAGCCGCGCCCAGCGCCGGTGCTGCGGCAGGAGGGCGAAGTGCAGGAAGTCGGGGTTGGTCAGGACGAGGTCGGCGTACTCCTGGACCCAGCGGCGCTCGTCGAGGGACGTGTCGCCGTCGCACGTCGCGACCCGCACGTCCCGGACGCCCGCCGCAGCGAGGACCTGGTCGAGCGCGGTGTGCTGCCCGGCGGCGAGCGCCTTCGTCGGGCAGAGGTACAGCGTCCCGGCGCGGCGGGACACGGTCTCGATGCGGCCGGGGTCGAGCGTGCCTGCCGCGACCGCGCCCCGCGCGGCGGTCAGCGCCGGCAGCCAGAACGCGAGCGACTTGCCCGAGCCGGTCGACGTCGACAGCACCGTGTGCCGGCCGGACCACGCGGCGTCGGCCGCCGTCGCCTGGTGCTCCCACGGCTCGGCGACGCCGATCGTGCGGTAGCCGCGGACGACGTCCGGGTCGGCCCAGGCGGGCCACGGCGCGCGGGTGCCCTCGCGCGCGGGCAGGTGGCGCACGTGCGTCATCCGGTCCGCGCGTCGGCCGCCCGCCAGCAGCGCGTCGAGCAGGTCACCGGTCCGCACCACCGGGTCATCCTCGCACCGTCGCGTGCCGCCGCCGTCGAGGGGCGAGGATCGACGCATGCACGCGCGCATCGACCTCAACTGCGACCTCGGCGAGGGTCTCGACGACTGGGAGCCCGGCGTCGTGGGTCCCGAGTCGGCCCTGCTCGACGCGGTCACGAGCGCCAACGTCGCGTGCAGCTTCCACGCCGGCGACGAGCGGGTCATGGCCGCGGTGTGCCGGGCCGCCGTGGCGCGGGGCGTCGCCGTCGGCGCGCAGGTGTCGTACCGCGACCGCGAGCACTTCGGGCGACGCTTCCTCGACGTCCCGCCCGACGTGCTCCGGGCGGACGTCGAGGAGCAGGTCCGGCTGCTCCGGCGGATCGCGCGCGAGTGCGGCGCACGCGTCGCCTACGTGAAGCCGCACGGTGCGCTGTACAACGCCGTCGTCTCGCACGAGTCGCAGGCGAGGGCCGTCGTCGACGCGGTCGTGGGGGCGTCCGGGGACGACGAGCCGCTGCCCGTCGTCGGGCTGCCGGGGGCAGTCGTGCTGGGCGTCGCGCGCGACCGCGGGCTGCGCGCCGTGACCGAGGCGTTCGCCGACCGCGGCTACCGGTCCGACGGGACGCTCGTGCCGCGGGCCGAGGCGGGTGCGCTGGTCGTCGACCCCGACGAGGTCGTCGCGCGCGTGCTCGGCATGGTCCTGCGTCGGGAGGTCGTCGCGGTCGACGGCACGGTCGTCCCCGTGCCGGCGGAGTCGGTGTGCGTGCACTCGGACACCCCCGGCGCGACGGTCCTCGCCGCCGCGGTGCGGACCGCGCTCGACGGCGCCGGCGTGCGGGTCGGGTCCTTCGCCTGACGGGCACGACACCGGCATCCGGTGCGGGGGAGGATCGGCGCATGAGCACCCCGGCCGACCTGCGCGTCGTCCCGTTCGGAGACGCCGCGCTGCTCGTGGAGGTCGCCGACCTGGCCGCGGTGCGTCGCGTGGACGACGTGCTCCGGGCCGTGAGGGGCGGCGACGCGCCGTGGGACGTCGTCGTCGACCAGGTGCCGGCTGCCCGCACGGTGCTGCTCCGGACCGTGCCCGGCGCCGACCTTGTCGGGCTGGCCGCCGCGGTCGTCGCAACGCTCGCCCGCGTCACCGGCGAGGCTGCCGAGGGCGACGCGGACGACGGTGCCGGCTCGGACGAGCGGGTCGGCGCGGACGCGGAGGACGTCGTGCACCTCTCGGTGGTCTACGACGGCGAGGACCTCGCCGAGGTCGCCGGCCTCACGGGTCTCACGGTCGAGGAGGTCGTCGCGGTGCACGCGGGGCCCACGTACACGGTGGCGTTCGGCGGGTTCATGCCGGGGTTCGCGTACCTGGTCGGTCTGGACCCGCGCCTGCGCGTCCCGCGTCGGGCGACGCCCCGCGAGCGGGTCCCGGCGGGTGCGGTCGCGATCGCCGACGAGTACTCGGCGGTCTACCCGGCGGCGACGCCGGGCGGGTGGCGGCTGCTGGGGCGCTGCGACGCGGTGCTGTTCGACGTCGCGCGGACGCCTCCGGCGCTGCTGCCGCCGGGCACGCGGGTGCGATTCGTCCCGAGGGGGTCCTGGTGACCGGGACGGGCGGGACGGGCACCGGCTCGGGGGCGCGGGCTGCGCCCTCGGTCCCCGGCGTCCGCGGGGCCCACGACGTCCGAGAGGCCGACGGGGTCGGCGAGGTTCACGACGCCCGCGAGGTCGACGACATCGGCGAGGTTCACGACACCCGCAAGGTCGACGACGTCCCCGAGGCCCGCGCGACCCACGCCGTCCTCGAGGTCCTCGACCCCGGCGTCCAGACGCTCGTGCAGGACCTCGGCCGGCCGGGCTGGGCGCACGTCGGCGTGGGGCGGTCGGGTGCCGCGGACGGCGCGGCGCTGCGGCTCGCGAACCGGCTGATCGCGAACCCGGAGGGTGCGGCGGGTCTGGAGGTCCTCATGGGCGGGCTGCGGCTGCGCACGCGCGTGCCGGTGACGGTCGCGCTCGCGGGGGCGCCGGGGCCCGCGTGGGTCGACGGTGTCCGCGTCGGGCCGCACGCGCCGCTGGAGCTGCCGAGGGGCGCGGTGCTGCGGCTCGGTCCGCCGGTGCGGGGGCTGCGGACGTACGTGGCGGTGCGTGGTGGCGTGGACGTGCCGCCGGTTCTGGGGTCGCGCGCGACGGACGTGCTCGGGGGGATCGGTCCGTCGCCGCTGGCTGCGGGGGACGTCCTCGCGGTCGGTCCGCCGCCGGTGGGGTGGCCGGTCGTCGACGTGGCCGCGGTGCGGCTGTGGCCGGACCGGTGGGTCCTGCCGGTCGTGCCGGGTCCGCACGTCGACTGGTTCGCCGACGGGCTCGACGCGCTGCTGGCCGGCGAAGGGTACGTCGTGACGCCGGCGTCGAACCGGGTCGCGCTGCGGCTGGACGGAGCGCCGGTGACCCGGACGGACGAGCGTGACGGGGTCGAGCTCGCTTCCCAGGGGCTCGTCGCGGGGGCGGTGCAGGTGCCGCCCGACGGTGCGCCGGTGGTGTTCGGCGTCGACCACCCGGTGACGGGCGGCTACCCGGTGGTCGGGGTGGTCCGGTCGTCGGCGCTGGGGGTGCTGGGTCAGGTCCGGCCGGGGGAGCGCGTCCGGTTCGTCCGCGGCTGACGGGTTCGCCGGGACACGCCCCGAAAGGGCCTGCGAGACGACACGCCGGGGCCCCGCCGAGGGGCGTGCAGCGACACGCCGGGTCGTCCGGGCGACTTTCTGGCGACGGGGTGCGCGGACCCTCGGGCGCCGGGACCTTGGTCCCGTCCGGGCCGACCCGTCGGGCATAGAACTGCCCACATCTAGTCCTCCGGGGACGTCGTCACCACAAGATGTGGTGGTCGAGCGGGGAGGGCATCCGGGTTCGAAGGGGAGCAGCGCACATGCCCGAGCAGGTCGTCGTGGAGGTCGGGTCGTCGATCGACGAGTACCTGGACCGTCGTGACTGGCGCGTCAACGCCAACGCCAACCAGGGCTACTCGCTCGGTGGCCTCATCCTCAACACGGCCGGCAAGGTCGTCGCGAACTACTGGCTCAGCCACGTCTACCCGCAGGCGGTCGGCCGGGCGCACCGTGAGGGCGACCTGCACATCCACGACCTCGACATGCTGTCGGGCTACTGCGCCGGGTGGTCGCTGCGGACACTCCTGCAGGAGGGCCTCAACGGCGTGCCGGGCAAGGTCGACGCGACCCCGCCGAAGCACTTCGGCTCGGCGATCGGCCAGATCGTCAACTTCCTCGGCACGATGCAGAACGAGTGGGCGGGCGCGCAGGCGTTCTCCTCGTTCGACACCTACATGGCGCCGTACGTGCGGCTCGACGGCCTCACGTACGAGCAGGTCCGGCAGGGCGTCCAGGAGCTCGTCTACAACCTCAACGTGCCGTCGCGCTGGGGCACGCAGACGCCGTTCACGAACCTCACGTTCGACTGGACGTGCCCCGACGACCTGCGCGAGCAGGTGCCGTTCGTCGCGGGTGAGCCGTGCGACTTCACGTACGGCGAGCTGCAGGCCGAGATGGACCTCATCAACCAGGCGTACATCGAGGTCATGACGGAGGGCGACGCGAGCGGGCGGGTCTTCACGTTCCCGATCCCGACGTACAACATCACGCACGACTTCGACTGGGAGAGCCCGAACGCGGACCGGCTGTTCGCGATGACGGCGAAGTACGGGCTGCCGTACTTCCAGAACTTCCTCAACTCGGAGATGAACCCCGGCGACGTCCGGTCGATGTGCTGCCGCCTGCAGCTCGACCTGCGCGAGCTGCTCAAGCGCGGCAACGGCCTGTTCGGCTCCGCAGAGCAGACCGGGTCGCTCGGCGTCGTGACGATCAACTGCGCGCGCCTCGGCTACCTCAACCCGGGCGACGAGCACGCGCTGTTCGACGCCCTGAGCGAGCTGCTCGACCTGGCGCGCACGTCGCTCGAGCTCAAGCGCACGGTCATCCAGAAGTACATCGACGAGGGCCTGTTCCCGTACACCAAGCGGTACCTCGGGACGCTCGAGAACCACTTCTCGACGATCGGCGTCAACGGCCTCAACGAGATGGTCCGCAACTTCACGGGCGACGCGTACGACCTCACGGACCCGCGCGGGCACGCGCTCGTCGTCCGGGTGCTCGACTTCGTCCGCGCGCGGATGGTCCGGTACCAGGAGGAGACCGGCCACCTGTACAACCTGGAGGCCACGCCCGCCGAGGGCACGACCTACCGGTTCGCGAAGGAGGACCGCCGCCGGTTCGACGGCATCCTGCAGGCCGGCACCGACGACCACCCGTACTACACGAACTCGTCCCAGCTCCCCGTCGGCTTCACCGACGACCCGTTCGAGGCGCTGGCCCGGCAGGACGACCTGCAGACGAAGTACACGGGCGGAACCGTCCTGCACCTGTACATGAGCGAGCGCCTGTCGACGCCCGAGGCCGCGCGCGAGCTCGTCAAGCGGTCGCTGTCGACGTTCCGCCTGCCGTACCTCACGGTCACGCCGACGTTCTCCGTCTGCGTGCGGCACGGCTACCTGTCCGGTGAGCACCCGACGTGCCCGCGCTGCGCCGACGAGGGCCACGGCGAGGTCGCGTGCGAGGTGTGGACGCGTGTCATGGGCTACCACCGGCCTGTGAGCTCGTTCAACATCGGGAAGAAGGGCGAGCACATGGAGCGGACGCCGTTCCAGGAGCACGCGCTCGCCGGGCAGAGCGTCTGATGTCCGGACGCACGACGACGGCGGCCGACGGTCTCGCGATCGCGGGTCTGACGCCGCTGTCGTCGTGCGACTGGCCGGGCAGGCTCGTCGCGACGGCGTTCCTGCAGGGCTGCCCGTGGCGGTGCACGTACTGCCACAACTCCGCGATCCTCGACCCGCGCACGCCCGGGGTCGTGCCGTGGTCGGACGTCCGCGACCTGCTCGCGCGACGCCGGGGCCTGCTCGACGGCGTCGTGTTCTCCGGCGGTGAGCCGACCCGGCAGGCCGGGGTCGTCGACGCCGCCCGGGAGGTCCGCGACGCCGGGTTCGCGGTCGGCCTGCACACCGGCGGCGCGTACCCCCGTCGTCTGGAGGCGCTGCTGCCGCTCGTCGACTGGGTCGGGTTCGACGTCAAGGCACCTGCGCACCTGTACCGGGCGATCACCCGGGCGGGCGGCCCGACGACGAGCGCCGACGCGACGTTCGCCTCGCTGCAGCTGGTGCTCGAGTCCGGGGTGGACGTGCAGGTCCGCACGACCGTCGACCCGACCGTGCTCACCGCGACCGACGTCGAGGACCTCGCCGCGACGCTCGCCGACCTCGGGATCGAGGACCACGTGCTGCAGGAGGTCCGCCCCGACGGCACGACGGACGAGTACCGGCAGGCCCTCGCCCGGACCCGGGTCGCCGCCCGCGAGGCCGCCGCAGCGCGCTGACCTCGGCCGTCGCGGCCGGGCCGTCGGCGTTGACACGTGCCACGACGAGCCCGTCCCGCGCACGCGCCCATACGGGTGAAAAGCCACCCGCCGCGTCGCTCGTCCCAGGACTGCCAGGAATGTTTGAATTCCTGCGAGGGACGGGGGAATCCGGGTGCGTGTGACCAGCAGGGACGTCGGCGGGCGAACCGTCGTCGAGGTCGACGGCGAGGTCGACGTCTCGACGGCCGACGCGCTGCGCGAGTGCGTCATCGACCTGCTCGACCGCGAGCGCACCGACCTGGTCGTCGACCTCGGCGGCGTGACGTTCATGGACTCCACCGGCCTGGGCGTCCTCGTCGGGTCGCTCAAGAAGGTCCGCCTGCTCGGCGGCCGCCTGCAGCTCGTCATCTCGACCGAGCGCGTCGAGCAGCTCTTCCGGATCACCGCGCTGCTGCCGGTGTTCACGGTGCACGGCACGGTGGAGGAGGCGCTGACGGACGACGGCTCGGTCGCCTGAGCGGGCGGCGCGCACGGCTGCGACGGTCGGCGGGACCTGCGCGGGTGTGCGTCAGAGCGGTGCGACGCTGTACCTGAGCGTCGTGACGTCGCCCTCGGTGCCGCTCCTGAGCTCGACGGCCCAGCCCGGGACGAGCACGCGCGCGCCCGTCGGGGCGCGGTACTCCTCGACGGCGTCGGGCACGTCGTCCAGCAGGTCGGCGCCCACCGTGAACCGGTCGTCGCCCTCGACGGCGATCTGCACCGTCCAGCCCTCCGCCGCGTCGCCGGACACCTCGAGCAGGCGGCCCGGCGGCATCGGCACGGCGTCCGTCGGGAAGCCGTCCGGCAGACCGGTCACGGCACCGACGCGGGGTGGGACGACGAGCGTCCACGGTCCCGCCACCGCCGTCGGCGCAACCCCCGCACCGGCGTCGCGGGCGACGAGCACGTCGTACGTGCCCGACGGCAGCGGGTCACCGCCCACGCCGTCGACCGTGCACGTCTCGAGCGGCAGGTGGGCGCGCTCGCGGACCGTCGGTCCCGCGACGGTGCGGTCCCACGCGGCGTCGGCGTCCGACTGGCCGTCACGCGGGATCGTCGTGGCCGCGACGACCCGGTCGTCGTAGGTGACCAGGACCCGCACCCGGGCGACGGGCGTCGGCGGGGGCGACGGGACCCCGTCGTCACGCGCCGCCTCGGCAGACGCCCGCATCGACTCCACGATCTGCGCCAGCTCGTCGATCTCGGCCTGGTCGACGTCCTCGCCGGCTGCCTGCGCAGCCAGCCGTTCGGCGTACCCCTGCTCGAGGAGCGCGAGGGTGTCCCGCAACGACGACTCCTCCGTCGCGGGGGTCCCCGCGCCGTCCGCAGGCAGCGAGCTCACGACGTCGAGGTACACCGAGTCGCCCGCGAACGTCCCGAGCGGCCCCGGGGCCCGCACGTGCTTCGTGTCGAGGGCGTCCGGGTCGGACCAGGTCGACACGCCGAGGCCCAGCGTCGGGTCCGACGCGCCGAGCAGGGACGTCACCGTCGACCCGCACGCACCCGGCACCGCGTCGGCGTCGGCCGGGAGCACCGTGCGCGCGTCGCGGGGTCCGACCACCTGGACGGCGCCGAATGCGACCGCCCCGGCCGCACCGACCCCCACGGCGCCCCGGGCCCCGAGGTGCACGGCTCGGCGGCGACGTGCCCGGGACCGCACACGCGGGAGGTCGACCGGCGCCGGGCCGACCGGTGTGCCGCCGTCCACGGCGTCGTGCAGGGCGCTGGTCAGGTCGATGCTCATCGTGCCTCCTGGACGGTGACGGACTCCTGCTGGTCGGGACTGGTCGAGACGGGCCCGAGCAGCGTCTCGAGCTGCGCGACGGCGTCGGACAGGTACCGCTTGACGGTGCCGTCGGCCAGGCCGAGGCGGCGGGCGATCTCCGGGACCGTGAGGTCGTCGTAGAAGCGCAGGACGACGCACGCCCGCAGGCGTGGCCGGAGCGTCGCGAGCGCCGCCTCGACGCTCACCCGGTCGGCCGTGGACGACTCCGGCGACTCGACGCTGTCCTGCCGCGCCAGCAGGTGCCGCACCCCCGACCACCGCGTGCGCCGCCGGTGCCCGTCGAGGAACACCGACAGGATCGCGCGCCGCACGTAGGCCTCCGCGGCGATCGCGTCGCGCAGCGGGCGTGCCTGCCCGAAGCAACGCACCAGCGCATCCTGGAGCAGGTCCTCCGCGTCCTGCCGGTCGCCCGTCAGCAGCGCCGCGTACCGCGCCAACGCGTGCCCGCGCACCTGCACGAGCTCGTCGAGCACCTGCTCCCACGCCGCCATCGGGCCTCCTGTCCGTGTCGTCATGGTCCAGGACGCGCGACGTCGGCGGAACGTTGGCCGGGTCACCCGTACAGCGGGCGGGACGCGGGTCCCTCCGCCCTGTCTCGGTGACGGGCGCGCTGCCACCGGTCGAGAACTGGTTGACCGTCGGGCACCTGCTCGTCGCACGGACCGTGCTGTCGACGACGTCGGGCCGTCTGACGTGCGTACCGACGTTGCCCGTCGCCCGTGAGCAGGTGCGCGTAGGCCACGAGCGCCGGCCCCCGTGAGGAGGCCAGTGCCGCGAGGTCGTCCTGCCAGCCCATCGTCCCGTCCCGTCGTCCGCGCCGTCACCCTCTCAGATGCGCGGCGCGGCCGAACGGTTGGGGTCGGGACGTGGCGGGGGTCGACGTCCCGACCCCGGACGTCACCCGATCGTCACGGGGAACGGCTCGCCCCAGACGATGCTCTTCTCGGAGGAGGACGTGACCGGCGTGCCCGACGCGTCGCGGGCGGCCATCGCGCTCACCCACACGCCCGGGTAGGCGGTGTAGGTGCCCGGCGGCAGCGGCTGCTGGTCGGTGTAGCCGGACTCCTCGATGTCCGCACAGCCCGTGAGCCGGTGCGTGCCCGCGAGCGCGAGCGGCGAGCCGGCCGACAGGTCGAGGGGGTCGATGCCCGCGTCGGTCGCCGCGAACGTCGTGCCGACGACGCGCCCGTCGCGCACCAGCCACAGGTCGACGGCGCCTGTGCGCACGTAGCCGGTGACGTGGCCCGGTCCGACCATCTCGAGCATCGCGTCGTAGCCCAGGGTCCCGCCGGCCGGGACCGACGACGACTGGGGCACGGTGCGCAGCGCGAGCATCCACGCCGGGGGAGCGACGACGGGGGCCGGGGCGTCGCACGCGGGAGGGGCCTGCGGGGAGCCGATGTCGAGGACCGCGCCGGTGCCGGGCGCGGGGGCGACGACGTCGGCCTCGCCGGTCACGGTGACGCTCACCGGGTCGCCCGGCGCGGTCACGACGTCGGCGCCCGGGACGGCCGCCGCGGAGGCGAAGGTCGCACCGACGTCGTCGGCGGTCGTGCCCGGCGGCAGCAGGACGACGCGGGTCCAGGGCACCAGGTCGTACGTGCCCGCGGGCAGCGGCCGACCGGTGGTCGTGGTCGGCGCGCCGTCGTCGCACACCGTGAGCGCGAGCGTCCCGGCGTGCGACGTCGGGAACGCGTAGGCGTCGGTGAGCTCGACGCCGTCACGGGCGCCGGCCCACGTGTCGGTCGACCCGACGACGACACCGTCGCGCACGACGGCGAACGTCGGGCCCGCGAGCGGCACGCCGATGACCGTGTCGGTCGCCGTGAGGGACTCGTCGCGCTCGACGCCCGCGAGCACCGCGGTCCACGCGCCCGCTGCGACGGTCGGGGTGGTGACGACGGCCGCCGCGCGCACGCGCTGGTCGACCGGGTCGGCCGGCGCGGCGTCGGCGAGCGCCCCGCACGCGCCGAACGGCGCGGC
>NZ_BIMR01000023.1 GCF_004306155.1 Cellulomonas biazotea | reverse complement strand
CCCGCGCCTCGGCCGCGCCCTGCCCCGGCCACCGGCGCGGTGGACCCGGCGGGTGCCGCCACCGCGGGCGGCTCGGCGACGTCGTCCTCGTCCGCGTCGTCCGTCGCCGACGCGTCGAGCAGGTCGTCGTAGTCGGAGAACTCGTCGCACGCCGCCATGAGCGCACGGCTCGTCGCGCCGGCGACGCCGATCCCGACGACGTACCGGCCGAGGCGCTTGGCGCGCTGCGCGAGGGCGATGTAGTCCGAGTCACCCGCGACGACGACGACGTGCGTGACGTCGGGCAGGCGGAACAGGTCCTCGACGACGTCGACGGACAGCCGGATGTCGGCGCCGTTCTTCACGCCCGCGGTCACGGGGAACAGCTGCGTGAGGTCGACGGCCCGGTCGACGAGCTGC
This sequence comes from Cellulomonas biazotea, assembly GCF_004306155.1. Lineage (GTDB taxonomy): Bacteria > Actinomycetota > Actinomycetes > Actinomycetales > Cellulomonadaceae > Cellulomonas > Cellulomonas biazotea. The sequence goes on along the minus strand of NZ_BIMR01000023.1, from coordinate 18,844 downwards.
CGCTGGTACCCGGCGTTGGCGGGCACGGACCAGTCGGCGTAGGCGCGGCTGACGACGACGGGCCCGAACGACGAGGCGTAGTCGAGGATCGCGCCGACGTCGACGCGTGCCTGCGCGAGCCGCTGTGCGACGGGGTCGTCGGACGTGGCGTCCATGCGGCGCGTGCGGGCGCTGTCGCGGGCCCAGTCGCCTCGCCGGAACGTCTGGTCGTACCGGGAGATGACGATGTTGTCGAAGTCGATGTAGACGGCGACGCGGGCGGTGGTGGGCTCCGGCATGCGCCCATCCTGACGGTCCGGGGGCCGTGGGACGACCCGGTCGACAGCGGTCCGGGCCGGTGCGACGCTGGTACGGGCGCAGCGGGGGGCTCGGCCGACGGGTCGGGGCGCTGCCCGAGGGGGTGGTCGGGTGCGTGGCGCGACCACGGCCGTGGGGACCCGGGACGGAGCCGCATGAGCACGCCCGGCGACGGACCGCGCGAGGACGGCGTGCTGGACCCGCGCTTCGTCGGGGTCTCGCTGGCGTTCGGGTCGGTCGACGACCTGCGCGAGGCGAGACGGACGTTCACCGACGGCACGGGTGCGGGCCCGGGCGGCGACGACCTGCGCTCGATCGTGCGGCGCTCGACGCCCGAGCACGCGGTCCGGCACTTCCACGACTTCCTCGTCAGCCCGTACAGCCACCGCGTCTTCCGGCTGCGGCTGCAGGCCCTCGCCGACGGGGCGCAGCTCTTCCCCCTCGCGCGGGAGGTGCCGGGCACGTGCCTGCCGACGCCGCTGGTGACGTGGCTCGCGACCGCGCACGACGAGCGGGAGCGGGTGCTCGCGGGCTGGCGTGCGGACCTCGGCGTCGACGCGGTCCCGCCGCCGCTGCCGGTGCGGACGCGCGCGCAGGTCGTCGACAGCACGCTCGCCGCGCGGCACGGTGCGACGCCGGTGGGGCACCTCGGCGCCGACAAGCAGTTCGCGCTGTTCGCGGAGTCCACGGCGATGGCGTACGCGCGCCTGGAGCAGCTCGTCGTGGGGTTCGGCCCGTTCGCGGCGACGACCAGCCCGACGCTGGTGCACGAGGTGTCGGCCCTCTCGACGCAGCTCGCGGCGATCCACCGCGGCCAGGGCGTCGCGCAGATGCTGGCGTTCGCGGGCTTCCTGCTCGACTCGGACCTGCCGCACGCGCGGGCGTGGCAGCGTCTGCTGCCGGTCGGCTCGATGCTGGGCGGCCCGCAGGGCACCGTCGAGTCCGTCGGGCTGCCGCGGGTCGTGGTGCGCATGCAGCAGCTCGCGCTGTGGTGCCTGCTCGGCAGCTACGACCTGGAGGGTCCGACGTCGTGCCCGTCGGTCCGGCTGGAGCACCTGGTGTCCGAGGTGGTCGACGACCCGTCGGACCCGGGCTGGGTCGACGCGAGCGACGGCGACCGTGACCCGTCCGCGGCGTGGGACTACTGGGACGAGCGCGCGGGGGTCACCCCGTGGCGGCACGCCCTGACGGACCTGCTGGACCGGGCGGACCGCGGCGTAGACCAGTACCGGCTGGTCGCTGCGTCCTTCGGCGGGGACGCGGCCGTCCCCGACCTGGTCGCGGAGGTGCTGGACGACGTCCGGGCGCAGCAGCGGCAGGTCGTCGGAGTGCTGCTCGCGGACCCGGCGGCGCTCGCGGACCCGTTCCGGTACGTGCGGCTCGACCCGGACGTGCTGCCGGCGCCCGCGGTGCGGCTGGAGGTCGCCGGAGACGCTGTGCCGGCGGGCGACGCAGGTCCCGGGGGCCGGGTGCTGACGCGCCGGGACGTGCACGGCGAGGACGTCGTCCGGGGGGTGGCGTTCCCGCTGCGACCCGGTCCGGAGGCGGACGCCCGCCTCGACCGGGCGCTGCGGCTCGAGCGCCTGGGCGAGCGGTGCGACCTGGTGTTCTCCGACCGTGGCGTGCCGGACCACGTCGCGGCGTCGGCCGGTCCCGAGGTCGCCGACCTCACGGGCAAGTCGCCGCTGCCGATCCCGGCCGCGACCGCGACCTCAGGCGCCGGGACCGGCCTCGGCTGACGCTCGCTGACCGTCGCCGACGGTCACGGTTCGCGGACGAACCGCGCGAGGTCGGCCGGCACGTGGTCGTGCCGCAGCTCGAACCACACGGCCTTGACGGCGACGCCGTCCTCCTCGACCGCGGTGCCCCAGCTCGACGACAGGCGGTCGATGAACATGACGCCGCGGCCGCCGAGCGCGGTCGGCGGCGGGTTGCGCAGCACCGGCTCCTCGCGGGCGCCGTCGGTGACCTCGATGCGGGTCCGGACGTCGTCGACGTCGACGCGCAGGACGACGGGCGGGTCGGCGTGGGCGACGGCGTTGGTGACCAGCTCGCTGACCAGCAGCACGAGGACCTCGAGCCGGGACGGCTCGACGCCGGCCTCGACGAGCCGCTCGCGCGCCCAACGCCGCGCGGGGGCGACCGCGGAGAGGGCGGGTGCGACGGACGTCTCGGCACGCATTCGGGGCCTCCTGCCGGACCTCGTCGGGGTGGTCCGATTCTGGCGGACCACGCCACGGTCATGCACATCCGACGATTCGGCAACTCGAACTCGGCCCTCGGGACGGACCGGCGCCGTCGTGCGTGTGAGCATGGTCGCCGTGCAGACATCGACGGGCCCCGCCGACGACGCCCCGGGCGACCGGTCGGCGGCTGCGCCGGGCGGCCCGTCGCGGCGGCAGGTCCGCAGGTGGCGGCAGTACCTGGCCGACGAGCGCGCGGAGGCGGCGGCCTACCGGGACCTCGCGTCGCGTCGTACGGGCGAGGAGCGGGCGATCCTGCTGGCGCTCGCGGAGGCGGAGCGGCGGCACGAGCAGCACTGGCTGGACCTGCTGGGCGACGACGTGGGGCGCCCGGTGCGGGGCGACGTCCGCACGCGCGTGCTGGGGTGGCTGGCCCGACGGTTCGGGTCGGTGTTCGTGCTGGCGCTCGCGCAGCGCGCGGAGGCCCGCGGCGAGTACGTGGACGAGGTCGACGCGACGCCGCGGATGGCGGCCGACGAGCGCATCCACGAGGAGGTCGTGCGCGGCCTGGCGACGCGGGGCCGCAACCGCATGTCGGGGACGTTCCGCGCGGCGGTGTTCGGGGCGAACGACGGCCTGGTGAGCAACCTGGCGCTGGTGCTGGGCATCGGCGCGAGCGGTGCGTCGCAGGCCACGGTCCTGCTGACAGGGCTCGCGGGGCTGCTCGCGGGTGCGCTGTCGATGGGGGCCGGCGAGTACGTGTCGGTGCGCTCGCAGCGCGAGCTGCTGGAGGCGTCGCGGCCCGGTCCGGCGGCGGCGGCGGCCCTGCCGCACCTGGACGTCGACGCGAACGAGCTCGCGCTGGTCTACCGGGCGCGGGGGCTGGAGGCCGACGAGGCGCAGGCGCGCGCGACGGCCGTGCTGGCGTCGTTCGGTCCCGGTGGCGTCGGGACCGGGACGTCGTCGGCGGCGCGGCAGGCGCTCGCGGTCGCGGCGGGCGAGGGCGACGAAGACGCGGTCGTCGAGGTCGACGAGCACGAGACGGTCGGCACGGCGTGGGGCGCGGCGCTGGCGAGCTTCTGCTTCTTCTCGTCGGGCGCGGCGATCCCCGTGCTGCCGTACCTGCTGGGTGCGGACGGGCTGGTCGCGGTCGCGTGGGCGGCGGCGCTCGTCGGGCTCGCGCTGCTGGGCACGGGTGCGACGGTCGGGGTGCTGTCGGGGGCGTCGCCGGGCAAGCGGGCGCTGCGGCAGCTCGCGATCGGGTACGGGGCTGCGGCGGTGACGTACGGGCTGGGGCTCGCGTTCGGGACGACCGTGGCCTGACCTGCGACGACGCGGGGTCCTCGCGGCGCGGGCGGGTCCGGGCGCTGGTCGTCGGCAGCTCACGGGATGAGCCAGGTTTGCCAACCCTTAGTTAGTGCAGGCTAACCTGCGCATGTGTCCCCGACGCCCTCGTCCGACGACAGCACCGCGCAGCCGGCCCCGCCCGCGCTCCGCGGCGCCGACCTCCGCCTGGCCTACCACGGCACGGTCGTGGTCGACAGCGCGGGCCTGCGGCTCCTGCCCGGCCAGGTCACCGCGCTCATCGGCCCCAACGGCTCCGGCAAGTCGACGCTCCTGCGCGCGCTCGCCCGGCTGCACAAGCCCGAGCACGGCACCGTCGCGCTGCCCGACGTGGACGACGTCCGCACGCTGTCCGCCCCCGAGTTCGCGCGGCGCGTGACGCTCCTGTCGCAGTCCCGGCCCACCCCGTCCGGTGTCGCCGTGCGCGACGTCGTCGGCTACGGGCGGCACCCCTACCGCGGCCGCTGGCGCCAGGACGACCCCGACGGCCCCCGCGCCGTCGCGTGGGCCATGGACGTCACGGGCACCACGGGCATGGCGGCACGGCCCGTCGACGAGCTGTCGGGCGGCGAGCTCCAGCGCGTCTGGCTCGCGACCTGCCTCGCGCAGGACACGCGCGTCCTGCTGCTCGACGAGCCCACGACGTACCTCGACCTGCGCTACCAGGTGGAGATCCTCGACCTGGTCCGCGACCTCGCCGACGAGCACGGCGTCGCCGTGGGCGTCGTGCTGCACGACCTCGACCAGGCCGCGGCCGTCGCCGACCACGTGGTGCTGCTGCGCCGCGGGGACGTCGTCGGCGCGGGCCTGCCGCACGAGGTGCTCACCGCCGACGCGCTCACCGAGACGTACGGCATCCGCATCGACGTGACCGTCGACGAGCACGGCCGCGTGCACACGCGACCCGTCGGCCGGCACTCGCACCGCGAGCGGACGCTCGCGACCGTCTGACCCCCGAACCGCACCGCCCCGCAGCACCGCCGTCAGCTCCGCCCCCGCGGAGCGCACCACCACACCCCAGAGGACACCCATGCGAACCCTGCGCGCCCTGCCCGTCGCCGTCGTGACGGGCACCGTCGCCGCCCTGCTGCTGTCCGCGTGCGGCACGACCGAGGAGGCCGGCGCCGCCGAGCCCACCGGCTCGGCCGACACCGCGGCCGGCGGCCCCGTCACCATCACCGACGACCGCGGCGAGGAGGTCACGCTCGACGCCCCCGCGACGGACGTCGTCTCCCTCGAGTGGGGCCTCACGGAGAACCTGCTGACGCTCGGCGTCACGCCCGTCGGCCAGGCCGACGTCAAGGGCTACAACGTGTGGGCCACGGCCGAGCCGCTCGACGCGTCCGTGCCGGACGTCGGCATGCGTGGTGAGCCGAGCCTCGACGCGATCGCCGCGCTCGACGCGGACCTGGTCGTCACCACGACCGACCTCCCGGAGGAGGTCATCGCGCAGCTCGAGGAGCAGGTCCCCGTCATCGCGCTGCGCGGCTCCGACGCGAGCGACCCGATCGGCCACATGCGCCGCACCGTCGAGGTCCTCGGCGAGGCGACCGGCACGACCGAGGCCGGCGAGCAGGCGCTCGCCGACTTCGACGCGAAGGTCGACGAGGCGAAGGCCGCGCTCGACGAGGCCGGCCTGGCCGGCGCGTCGTACACGATGGCCGACGGCTGGCTGTCGGACGGCGCCGTGTCGATCCGCATGTACACCGAGGGCTCGTACCTGGGCGGCATCGCGGGCCTGCTCGGCCTGAAGAACGCCTGGACCGGCGAGGGCGACCCCGACTACGGCCTGGGCAGCACCGACGTCGAGGGCCTGACGGCGCTCGGCGAGGGCGTGCACTTCCTCTACGTCGCGAACGACACCGACGGCGGCGACGCGTTCACCGAGGGTCTCGCGGGCAACGCGATCTGGGAGCAGCTCCCGTTCGTCGCCGCGGGTGACGTGCACCGCCTGCCCGACGGCATCTGGATGTTCGGCGGTCCTGCCTCGGGCGAGGCGTGGATCGACGCGACGGTCGCCGCGCTCACCAAGTGAGCCTCGGCCTCGACGAGCAGGTCGACGCCCCCGCGGGCGCGCGGCCGGGCGGTGCGACGACGGCTGCGGCCGCCGTCCGCCGCCCGGCGGACCGCGTGCTGCTCACGGCGGTGTTCGTCCTGGCGACCGTCCTGGTCGCCGTGCTGGCGGTCGTCGACCTGACCCTGGGCACGTCCCAGGTCGGTCTGCGCGACCTGCTGGGCCTCATCGGCGGCGGCGGTGACGACCAGACCCTCGCGGTCCTGGTCGCGTCGCGCGCGCCGCGGGTGCTGGCCGGCCTGCTCGTCGGGGCTGCGCTCGGGGTGTCGGGCGGTGCGCTGCAGTCGGTGGCGCGCAACCCGCTCGCCTCGCCCGACACGCTCGCGGTCAACGCGGGCGCGTACGTGACGGTCGTCCTGGCGGCCGTCCTCGGCATCTCGCTGCCGTTCGTGCTGAGCGGCACCCTGACGTTCCTCGGCGGTCTCGCGGCCGCCACGTTCGTGCTGGCCATCGCACGCGGCGGTGCGGCCGGGCCGTCGCGGCTCGTGCTCGCGGGGTCCGCGACGATGCTCGCGCTGTCGTCCGTGACGTACCTGCTGATGATCCTGTTCGCGCAGGAGACGCAGGGCATGTTCGCGTGGGGCGAGGGCACGATCGTCCAGTCCGGGTCGCAGAAGGTCAGCCAGGCCGCACCCGTCGTCCTCGTCGCGCTCGTCGTGACCGTCTGGTGGGCGCGTCGTCTCGACGTGCTGGCCCTCGGCGACGACACCGCGTCCGTGCTGGGGCTCGACGTCCGCCGCACGCGCCTCGTCACCGTCCTGCTCGCGGTCCTGCTCGCCGCGCTGGCCGTGACGGTCGCCGGGCCCGTCGGCTTCGTCGGCCTGTCGGCGCCCGTCATCGCCCGCCTCGTCGCCGCACGTGTGCCCGGGCTGTACCGGCACCGGCTGCTGCTGCCGTTCGCGGCGCTCGCGGGCTGCGCCGTGGTCCTCGCCGCCGACGTCCTCATCCGCCTCGCGATCCCCGCCGAGTCGGGCGTGATGATCCCGACCGGGGTCGTCACGACGCTGCTCGGTGCGTCGCTCATGGTGTGGCTCGCGCGGAGGCTGCGCGCGTCCGGCCCGGTCCGCGCGACCGCGTCCGTCGGGGCGCGCGCGGCGTCGCGGCGTCGCGTCGGGATCGTCGTCGGGGTCCTCGCGGTCCTCGCCGTCACGCTGCTCGTCGCGGGCACGCTGCTCGGCGACCGGCTGCTGCTGCTCGGCGACGTCACGAACTGGCTCGCGGGCGTGAGCGGCAAGCAGGTGAGCTTCGTGCTCGACCAGCGCATGCCCCGCGTCCTGGCAGCCCTGCTCGCCGGGGCCGCGCTGGGCCTCGCGGGCACGTCCGTGCAGGCCGTCGCCCGCAACCCGCTCGCCGAGCCCGGGCTGCTCGGCATCACCGCCGGGGCCGGCGTCGGCGCGGTCCTCGCGCTCGTCCTGCTGCCCGGCGCGACGATCTGGGTCGTGTCCGCCGGTGCCGTCCTCGGCGCCCTGCTGACGTTCGGCCTGGTCTACGGGCTGTCGTCGCGGCGCGGCCTGTCGTCCGACCGGCTCGTCCTCGTCGGCATCGGGGTGTCGGCCGCGGCGTCCGCGGTCATCACGCTCCTCGTCGTCCTGACGAACCCGTGGAACACGACGATGGCCCTGACGTTCCTGTCGGGCTCCACGTACGGCCGGACGATGGCGCAGGTGTGGCCCGTCATGGTCGCGCTCGTCGTCCTCGTGCCGCTGCTCGTGCGGTGGCGGCGCGACCTCGACGTCATCGCCCTCGACGACGACCTGCCGCGCGTCCTCGGCGTCCCGCTCGAGCGCACCCGGTTCGGGCTGCTGCTCGTCACGGCCCTGCTCACCGCGTCGGCCGTGTCCGCCGTCGGTGTCGTTGGGTTCGTCGGGCTCGTCGCCCCGCACCTGGCGCGCGCGCTCGTCGGGTCGTCGCACACGCGCGTCGTGCCCGTCGCGGCGCTGCTCGGCGCCGTCATCCTGAGCCTGGCCGACACGGTCGGCCGCACCGTCATCGCGCCCGTCCAGATCCCCGCCGGGCTGGTCACGGCGCTCATCGGAGCCCCGTACTTCGTGTGGCTGCTGTGGCGCTCGCGCCGCTCTGCCTGACCGCGGTCGCGGTGCCCAGGTGTCCGTGTGACGAACACCTGGGTTTAGGCAAGGCTCACCTTCACGTAGGCTGCTCGACGTGACGACGACCACGACGACGCCCGCACCCGTCGCCGCGACGCAGGCCCTGCCGTTCCGCATGTTCGCGGTCCAGGTCGCCGACGTGCAGCGCCTGTGCCCGAGCGTCCTGCGGATCACCTTCACCGGGGACGACCTCGACCGGTTCGCGGACAACGGCTTCGACCAGCGCATCAAGTTCTTCCTGCCGCTGCACGACGCCGGCTACGACGAGCTGCTCTCCCTCGACGGGTCCGCCGACTGGTACGGCCGCTGGCGCGCCCTTCCCGACGAGCGCCGCCACCCCGTCCGCACGTACACCGCGCGCGCCGTCCGCCAGCACCACCGCGAGCTCGACGTCGACGTCGTCCTGCACGGCGACCTCGGCCCCGCCTCCCGCTGGGCGGGCTCCGCCGTCCCCGGCGACGAGCTCGTCATCCTCGGCCCCAACGCCGACGCCGTCGGCCCGCACGGCGGCGTCGACTTCGTGCCCCCGGCCCACGCCGACCGCCTGCTCATCGCCGGCGACGAGACGGCCCTGCCCGCCATCGCCGGCATCCTCGAGCGGCTCCCCGCCGACGCGCGCGGCGAGGCCCTCATCGAGATGCCGCACCCCGAGGACCGCCTCGACCTGGTCGCCCCCGAGGGCGTGACCGTCCGCTGGTACGGCCGCGGCGACCGCCCGCACGGCTCCCTGCTCGTCCCCGCCGTCCAGGCCGCGTGCGCCCGCATGCTGCCCGGCCAGGCGCCCGCCGCCGACGTCGAGCTCGAGGACGTCGACATCGAGAACGGCCTCCTGTGGGAGGTGCCCGTCGACTACACGACCGGCGCACCCCTGCGGGAGTCCGCCGCGATGTACGCGTGGCTCGCCGGCGAGGCGTCCGTCATCAAGAGCCTGCGCCGCCACCTGGTGAGCGAGTGCGGCGTCGACCGCAAGGCCGTCGCGTTCATGGGGTACTGGCGCGAGGGGCGCTGCGAGACGAACTGACACCGCTGCCGATGAGGGGGCCGACCTCCGGAGGGCGCCCTCGTCGGGTGGGTCCTGGTGCCCGACGGTGGTCAGGCGAGGGTGTCGACCGGGACGTCATCCGCGGTCGGGGTCCGACCGGCGCGCGTGACGTCGGTCATCGGGCGCCCCGCAGGTGCTCGATCTGCTCGCGGTTGATCTCGCTGGCGCGCGTGAAGAGCTCGATGGCGAGCTCGATGTGCTCGTCGGGCAGCGTGTCCAGGTACTCCGCCCAGCGGGCTCCGACGCGGCCGTAGATCGGGCCGACCTCCTGCAGGACCTTGTCCACGTCGGCGGTGACGATGACGCGGCGCCGGTCGGCCTGGTCCCGCTGGCGGGACACGTACCCGGCCTTCTCCAGGCGGTCGATGACCGCGGTGATCGCCCCTCCCGCGCTGAGGCCGGTGCGTTCGGCAAGCTCGCCCGGGGTCGCGGGGCCCTGGCTCATGAGGAGGCTCACGGCCTGCAGGTCGGTGCTGTTGAGCCCTCCGGTGCGCGCGACCGCGTCCTGGAACAGCACGGCGTTGGCCATGAAGTCGCGCATGACGTCGGCCATGCGCGCGATCGACTGCTCGCGCGTTGACAGGGTTCCCATCCGCGACCTACTCTCTCGAATTGCGAGAGACTCCACGAACGAGAGTCTCGCTCATCCACGCTAGCAAGGGGGAGACCATGCCCGCAGCACTCGTCGTCGGAGGCGGCGTCGCCGGCCCGGCGGTCGCACAGCTCCTGGCCCGCGACGGCTGGGACGTGCAGGTCGTCGAGGCGCACGCGCAGCCCGACCCGTACGCCGGGCTGTTCCTCAACGTCGCCACCAACGGCCTGGCCGTCCTCCAGACGCTCGGCCTGCGCGAGCGGCTCCTGGCCGACGGCCACCGGGCCGGCCGGATGGTGATGTGGAGCCGGACCGGCAAGGAGCTGGGCGTCGTGCCCAACGGGCCCGCACGGGAGCCGGAGCGAGGGAGCGTCGTCGTCCGGCGCAGCTGGTTGCACCAGGTGCTGCAGGAGGGGTCCGACGCGGCCGGCATCCGCACCACGCTCGGCGCGCGCCTGGTGGGGATCGACCAGGACGACGACGGGGTGCGCGCCACGTTCGCGGACGGGACGACTGCCCGGGCCGACCTCCTCGTCGGCGCGGACGGCATCGGCTCCCCGACCCGGCGGTACATCGACCCGGCCGCTCCCGAGCCCACCTACAGCGGGCTGGTCGGCGTCGGCGGGTTCGCCCGCGTGCCCGGCCTGGCCCCGACGCCCGAGACCCAGCACTTCGTGTTCGGGGCGCGCTCGTTCTTCGGCTACCTGGTGCGCACCGACGGCACCGTCTACTGGTTCGCCAACATCACCGCCCCCGACCGGCACGCGTCGGTCACCCTCGACGACCTGCGCGACCTGCACGCCGACGACCCGCACCCGGTGCCCGACATCCTGCGGGCGACGACCGAGGAGCTGCGCCCGTACCCGATCGACGACCTCGTCGGGGTGCGGCGCTGGAGCCGGGGGCGCGTCGTCGCGGTGGGCGACGCGGTGCACGCGACCAGCCCGAGCGCCGGCCAGGGCGCGTCGCTCGCCCTCGAGGACGCGGCGGTCCTCGCCCGGTGCCTGCGTGACGAGGCCGACCACACCGCCGCGTTCGCCCGCTACCAGGAGCTGCGCCAGCCGCGCGCCGAGGCGGTCGTGCGGTACGCCCGCGCGATCAACGCCCAGAAGCGGGTCACCCGGAGCCGTCTCGGGGTGGCCGTCCGGGACGCGATGATGCCGCTGTTCCTGCGCCGGGCCGCGGACGACACCCGCAACGACTGGCTCTACGAGCACGCGGTCGACTGACGTCCTGGCCGCTCGGCGCCCTGCACCGACGGCGGCGTCACGCCAGCAGACGTCGGACCCCCGCCCGGCACAGCATCAGGACGACGATCAGGGCCGTGACCGCCCAGAACCCGCCCAGGCTCACGCGGTCGCCGAACAGGACGTCGACCAGGTAGAGCACCACGAGCTTGGACCCGGGGAGCAGCAGCAGGAGGCTGAGCGCCGACACCGTCCGGCGCGCGGTCGTCTGCGCGGCCCGCAGGTGCGCGAGGGTGCGCTTCTTGAGCCACGTGACGCCCTCGAGGACGAGCTTGAGCAGCAGCGCGGTCAGCAGCGACAGCGTGAACGTCTCGCTGATCACCGCGGGCACGAGCTGGATCGCCAGGTTGAGCACGACGACGTAGACGAAGACGTCGACGACGTGCACGGGGTCGAGGCGCGAACGCGTCACGAGGTCCTCCTCCGGGCCGGTCATGAGGTGCGGCGCAGGACCGTCAGCCGGAGCGCCCCACGCGCCCCGGCCGGGACGGCGGGCGTGCGAGGCGCCACCGGCGCGACCCGCACGTACGCCTCGCCCACGGCCGGGCGCGGGTCCGGGTCGCCCGCGTTCGGCCACAGCGCGCACGCTCGTTCCGCCTGGGCGGTGATCGTGAGGGAGGGGTTGACGCCGAGGTTCGCGGAGATCGTCGAGCCGTCGAGGACGTGCAGGCCGTCGTAGCCGAAGACCCGGTGGTAGGGGTCGACGACGCCGTCCGCGGCGCTCGTGCCGATCGTGCAGCCGCCGATGAAGTGCGCGGTCATCGGCACGTCGACGACCTCCCCGAGGCTGCTGAACGCCCCGCCGCCGACGTGCGCGGCCATCCGGCGGTAGGCGGCGTTCGCCTGCGGGACCCACGTCGGGTTCGGCTCGCCGTCGCCGGGCCTGGACGTCAGGCGCCAGCGGCGCAGCAGGGTGCGGCGGGGTGCGACGGTGATCGACGAGTCGCCGGTCTGCATGACGAGCCCGATGACGGTGCGCTGCGACCACGACCCGATGCCGGTGAGGACGGTCGCGGCGCTCACCGGGTGCCGCAGCACCTGACCGAGCCAGCGCACGGGTCGGGGGACGCGACCACCCCCGTCGGTCAGCACCGTGGCGAGCAGGCCCATGAGGTTCGACCCGCGCCCGTACCGGACGGGCTCCAGGTGGGTGCGCTCGTCGAGCCAGACCGACGACGTGATCGCGACGCCGCTGTTCAGGGGCTCGCGCCGCCTGCTCCCGCGGACGCGTCGGGCCGCGCCGCCGAGCGACTCCGAGTTGGTGCGGGTGAGGGCCCCGAGGCGGTCGGACAGCCGGGGCAGGGTCCCGTCGGCCTTGAGCCGGTGCAGCAGCGACTGGGTTCCCCAGGCACCGGCGGCGACGACGACCTGGTCGGCGACGAGCCGCCCGCGCGGCCCGCGTCGTCCGGTCGGGACCGTCGCGACGGACCAGCGGCCGTCGCCGAGCGGCGACAGCGACGTGACCGTCGTGTCCGGCACGACGCGCGCGCCGGCGCGCTCGGCGAGCCACAGGTAGTTCGTCTCGAGCGTGTTCTTCGCGCCGTGCCGGCAGCCCGTCATGCACTCGCCGCACTCCGTGCAGGCACGGCGCTCCGGCCCGGCACCGCCGAAGAACGGGTCAGGCACGGCCGCCCCGGGCGTCCCGAACACCACGCCCACGGGCGCGGGCCGGAACGACGACTCCACGCCGAGGTCGCGCGCCGCCGCGAGGACCACCCGGTCCGCGGGCGTGACCGTCGGGTTGTCGACCACGCCGAGCATCCGGCGCGCCTGGTCGTAGTGCGGCGCGAGCTCGTCGCGCCAGTCGGTGATGCCCGCCCACTGCGGGTCGTCCCAGAACGCGTCGGACTCCGGCTCGTACAGCGTGTTCGCGTACACGAGCGAGCCGCCGCCGACGCCCGCACCGGCGAGGACGACGACGTCGGGCAGCACGTGGATGCGCTGGATGCCGTGGCAGCCGAGCCGCGGCGCCCACAGGAACCGCCGCACGTCCCACGACGTCCGGGGCAGCGTCTCGGGCGTGAAGCGCCGCCCCGCCTCCAGGACGGTGACGCGGTACCCCTTCTCGGAGAGCCGCAGCGCGGCGACCGACCCGCCGAACCCGGACCCCACGACGACGACGTGCGGACGCGCGTCGTGCGCTGCAGACGTCATCGTCGACCTCCGGCACCGTCGCCCGGCCCTCGTCGTTCACGGACGTGGCGATGATAGGCGCGGCTGCCGGGGCGGGGTCGTGAAGACGGTCGGGGTGGCCCGGTCGAGGCGCGAGGTTCAGCCGGCCCGGGCGAGGAGCCCTCTGACGCGCGCGTGCACGGCGGCACCGACGGCGACGGGGACGTCGTCCGGCTCGCCGAGGTCCTCGACGGCGGCGAGCGTCGACTGCAGCGTGCTGGCCACGACCTCCTCGGCGGCCTGCCTGCCCAGCCCCCAGTGCACCGCCTCGGACACGAGGTGTGCCGCGGTCAGGTACGGCAGGTAGACCTGCTCGTCCACGGCGTGGCCGGCGTGCCGGTACGTCGCGGCCACCAGGAAGACGGGCGCCACGTCGTACAGCGGCGACATCGAGACGGTGGCGCCCTCGCCGATGTGGATCGAGTAGTTCTTCGAGTGGGCGTCACCGTTGCCGATCGCCGTGTTGAAGGTGACCTGCCGCAGGAGGTCGACGAGGAGCCCGGCCGGGTCGACGGCCTCGGGCGCGGCGAGCGCCGCGAAGGTCGACAGCCGACGCTCGCCGACGGCCGACTCGTACTTGTCCCGAGCGGCGAGCCCCAGCGACTGGGTGACGTCCTCCTGGTGGAGACGCCGCCCGTCGACCCGGTCGAAACGTTCGACGACCAGCGCCTGGCGGCCGTCGAACCAGGCGAGCTCGGCGTGGGCGGCGCGAAGCCCGGACGCCCGGGCCAGGCGCAGCGCCCAGTGCTCGTACCGGACGATCTCGGGGATCGGCACCTGCGGGGACACAGGTTGCGGCTTGACGAGGTGGGTGGAGATCGCCCCGTCCGACGGCCAGGCCCAGCCGTCGGGGGTGCGCGTGAGGAGCACCTTGTCCTGGACCCCGCCCAGCGAGGCGGACACCGCGAGGCCGTCGGGGACGTGGTGCGTCGGCAGGTCGCGGACGAGGGTGTCGACGTCGCCCGCGCTCAGGGGGACCAGGCCGCCCTCGCCGAGCGGTGTGTCTTCCGCGGTGAACTGGATGGCGCCGGCGCATTCGCGTCCGATGTGCGTCAGGAGCCCGAACGCGTCGCCGGGGCGTACGCCGTTCTCCCGTTCGAGCACGGCGCGCACGGCGCCCTCGGGCAGGAGGTTGTCGCAGAACCGCTCGAGCGCGTCGCCCTGGACCCGCTTGGGCGTCAGCGGCAGCGACAGGGACAGCGGTCGGGAGCCGATGCCCCAGCGCCCCAGAGCCTCCTCGGTGTACCGGAGGCGCAGCGTGCGGTTGTTGAGCTGGTGGAGGTCGGCGAGGTGCTGACCGTGCAGCCAGACCCGGAGCGTGGCGGTCACCGAGGCGGCTCGACACGCACGACGGACCCGCGGGGTACGAGGAGGAGCTCGTAGCCCGAGACGTCGACGTACGCCATGAGGGTGTCGAGCTGGGGGCTGGTGCCGCGCTCGACGCGCGACAGGTGGGGGCGGGAGGTGCCGGCCCGGGAGGCCAGGTCGTCCTGGGTGGCGCCGACGCCCTGGCGGAGGGCCTGGAGCGCCTGACCGAGCGCGAGCTTCGTCCTCGCCCGGTACCAGCGAATCTGTGGGGATTCATCTCGCTCGGCCATGGTGATGAATCCTACCAGATTCATTCTGTCGACGAGCAACCATGAATCTGTACAGATGCGTGATTCGTCGACGGTCGACCGCGGCCCCGCCGACCCGGGACGGCACCGTGCGTGATGGGCGAGCTACTGGCCCACGCCGCCTGCCCGCACGAGCCCGCTCTCGTACGCGGCGATGACCAGCTGGGCCCGGTCGTGCGCGTGGAGCTTCGTCATGATCCGCGCGACGTGCGTCTTGGCCGTGTGCGGCGAGATCACGAGGACCGCCGCGATCTGGTCGTTCGACCGGCCGGCCCCGACCTGAGCCAACACCTCGACCTCCCGTTCGGTCAGGAGCTGGAGGGACGGGGGAACCGGTCCGGGGCCGGCCACCGGGGTCACGTACCGGTCGATCAGGGCGCGGGTGGCGACCGGCGACAGCAGGGCGTCGCCGGCGTGCACCGCGTGGATCGCCTCGATGATCCGGTGCGGCTCCGATCCCTTGCCGATGAACCCGCTGGCTCCGGCGCGCAGTGCGCCGACGATGTAGCGGTCCTCCTCGAACGTCGTGAGCACCAGTACCCGGACCTCTGCCAGGTCCGGGTCGGAGCAGATGGCCCGGGTCGCGGCGATCCCGTCGGTCCCGGGCATCCGGATGTCCATGAGCACGACGTCGGGACGCCGCTCTCGTGCGAGTGTGACCGCCTCCTCCCCGTCGGCGGCCTGCCCTGCGACGGTCAGTCCGTCGGCGTGCGAGACGAGGTCGGTGATCGCCGACCGGATCAGGGTCTGGTCGTCGACCACGAGGACGCCGATCACGTCAGCTCCTTGTGGGCGAGGACGGTGGTGGGTGCCGGCCCGAGCGGCAGCTCGGCCGCCAGCTCCCACGTCCCCGCCCCGAGGCGCCCGTACCGCAGCGTGCCGCGGACCGACTCGACCCGTTCGGCCATGCCGATCAGACCCTGACGGTTGCCGAGCGCCGGGTCGGATGCTCCGGGGCGAACCGGGTTGGTGATCGTGACACGCAGCGTCCGCGGCAGAGTCTCCAGCAGGACGTGCGCTCGATCACCGGTGCCGTGCTTGTGCGCGTTGGTCAGTCCCTCCTGGACGACCCGCAACGCGGTGACGTCGATCGCCCTCGGGAGGTCGCCGGTCGGGGCGTCGTACCGCACCGTGACGTCCAGCCCGTGGGTGGCGAAGTCACGCACGACGTCGTCGAGCTGTGCCAGGCCGGTCGGCTCCGAGTCCGCGGCACCCGGGTCTCGCAGGGTCGACAGCAGGTCCCCGATCTCGGCGAGCACGGTCCGGGACGCCTGCCGGATGATCGACAGCGAGGCCTCCGCGTCGTCGGGACGCTCACGCAGGGCGGAGGAGGCGACCCCGGCGTGCAGGTTGATGACCGCGATCTGGTGCGCGACCACGTCGTGCAGGTCGCGGGCGATCCCGAGCCGGTCCTCCGCGACGCGCTGGCGCGCGACGGCCTCACGGGTCCGTTCGGCGCGCTCCGCCCGTTCGGTGATCGAGGCCAGGTGCGCGCGCTGGGCGCGGATCGCGTCGCCGATGGCCCCGCCGAGCAGGACCGCGAGGGCGTGCTGCGGGGCCGTGTCACCGGCGAGCAGCGCCGTCGCGCTCATCGCCACGGCGACGACCAACGTGGTGATCAGCCCCGCCCGGCGTGGCAGGCGCAACGTCACCGAGTACGTCGCGATGGCAGACGCGGCGGACAGGCCGGGGTTGAACAGGCCGAGGGGGACGCTCAGGACACTCAGTGCCACGAGTGCGAGGACCGTGGGCTCGGGAAGGCGCCGCCGTGCTAGGAGGACCGCGGCGACGACGAGGTTCAGCAGGACGACGTCGCGCGACCAGACGACCTCGTGCCCCTTGCCCAGCGGCGCGGCACCGGACAGCACGACGAACACCGTGACGGCGACGTCGGCGAGCCACTGCGGTGGTCGACGACGTGCGGCTGACCCGTCGGTCTGGCTCGTCATCGGTCCGGACCCCTCTCCACCGCAACCATGATGCACGTCGCTCGGCCGCTGGACGTCCCCTGGCTGGGGGATCACGGCCTACCCCTGCTGGGGTACGGGGGTGCACCTCGTGAGGGGATTCCCGCCGGGCGTGCCACGGCGACGGTGGAGTCCTTCCATCACACGGGACGAAGGACGGCGATGACAGCACCACTGTTCTCTGTGCGCGACCTGCACAAGACCTACGGGACGGGGAGCGCGGCGTTCGAGGCGCTGCGCGGCGTCGACCTCGACATCGCCGAGGGCGAGTCCCTCGCGATCGTCGGCAAGAGCGGGTCGGGCAAGTCGACCCTCATGCACCTGCTCGCCCTGCTCGACCGGCCGACGTCCGGGTCGATCACGCTCGAGGGCGCGGAGACCTCGCGCCTCGGCGAGAAGGCGCTGAACCGCATTCGGAACCGGTCGTTCGGGTTCGTGTTCCAGCAGTTCTTCCTCACGCCCTCCACGAGCGTGCTGGAGAACGTCACGCTGCCCCTGACGATCGCCGGCGTGCCGGCGCGGGAGCGCGCCCGTCGCGGCATGGCGGCGCTGGAGCAGCTCGACCTGGCCGACAAAGCCGGCAACAAGGCGAACGACCTGTCGGGCGGCCAGAAGCAGCGCGTCGTCATCAGCCGCGCGCTGATCAACCAGCCTCGGGTGATCTTCGCTGACGAGCCCACCGGGAACCTCGACTCGGCGACGGGCGCGAATGTCGAGGACATCCTCTTCGACCTCAACCGACGCCAGGGCATCACGCTCGTCCTGGTCACCCATGACGAGGACCTGGCAGCCCGGTGCGACCGCAGCATCTTCGTCCGCGACGGGCTCTTCGACCAGGACCGGAAGGTGGCGGCATGAAGGCCCAGGACATCGTGCGGAGCGCGCTGCGCAACGCCTTCCGATCCAAGCTCCGCACCACGTTGACGGTCCTGGCGATCGTCATCGGCGCGTTCACCCTCTCCCTCACCAACGGGATCGGTGCCGGGATCAACGACTTCGTGCGCAGCACCGTCGCCTCCGTCGGTGTCGACGACGTCATGACCGTGACGAGGACCGTCGAGCAGCAGACCCCGGGGAGCGGACCCGCGGAGTACGACCCCCACCAGATCGCCGGTGGCGGCGGCCCCGGCGGAGGTGGCGTCCCGGGCATGGCGGCGGTCGCGCTCACCGCGGAGGACATCGACGCGATCGAGCAGATCGACGGCATCGAGCGCATCGAGCCGGCGGAGAACGTCACGCTCGACTACGTGCAGCACGGCGACGGCACCCGGTACCAGCTCGCCCTGTCGCAGTTCGTCCCGGGCATGGAGGTCGAGCTCGCCGCGGGTGAGCAGGTCGACATGGACGCCGACGCGCCGCAGCTGGTGATCCCGGACAGCTACGTCGAGCCGCTGGGCTTCGACGACGCGGGTGACGCCGTCGGGCGGAGTGTCGTCCTGGCGTTGACCGACGGCTCGGGGACGCAGGTGACCACCACCGTCGAGATCGTGGGTGTGGCCGAGCCCGGCCTGGTGTCCGCCGCGGGCGCCATCCCGAACGGCGCCGCCGTGTCCGCGTTGTACGCGCTCCAGCAGGTGGGTGTGCCGGAGGGGCAGGGTGCGACGTACGCCTCGGCGTCCGTGTGGTTCGACGTCGACGCCGGCGAGCAGGTGACCGAGGCGCTCAAGGACCGCCTGAGCGACGCGGGGTTCACCGGCACCACGCTCGAGGACCAGCTCGGTGCGATCACGTCGGTCATCGACACGATCGTCCTGGTGCTCAACGGGTTCGCGATCATCGCGCTGCTGGCCGCGTCGATCGGGATCATCAACACGCTGTTCATGGCGGTGCAGGAGCGGACGCGCGAGGTCGGCCTCATGAAGGCGATGGGGTTGTCGAGCGCTCGGGTGTTCTCGCTGTTCAGCATCGAGGCGGTCG
Source organism: Cellulomonas biazotea (assembly GCF_004306155.1). GTDB lineage: Bacteria > Actinomycetota > Actinomycetes > Actinomycetales > Cellulomonadaceae > Cellulomonas > Cellulomonas biazotea. The sequence continues at coordinate 285 of NZ_BIMR01000023.1, read as the reverse complement.
TGATCGGCTTCCTCGGGAGCGTGATCGGCATCCTCCTCGCGATGGGTGTCGGGCAGCTCGTGGGCGCGGCGCTCTCCGGCTCGATCCTGGCGGACCTGCCCGGCCTGACGCTGATCCTGTTCGAGCCGGCGACGGTGGCGACCGTGATCATCGGCGTGATGGCCGTCGCCTTCCTCGCGGGCACGCTCCCGGCGCTGCGCGCGGCGAAGCAGGACCCCATCTCGTCGCTGCGCTACGAGTAGCGGGGCGGAGGAGCGGGGCTGGTCGCGACCGTGCGACCAGCCC
>NZ_BIMR01000022.1 GCF_004306155.1 Cellulomonas biazotea | reverse complement strand
CGGCGTCGACGGCGTCGACCGGGCGACGGACGCGCTGCGGGCCATCCGCGCGCAGTTCCAGCGGCTCGCGAAGGTCCTGTCCGGCATCGTCGCCGCGATCGTCGGCGCCGCAGGGCTGCTCTCGTTCTTCTCCGTGACCGTCCCGCACCTCGCGGTCCTCACCGCCGGCGCGCTGCTCGTCGTCGTCGCGGCCGCCGTCCTCATCGCCGTGGACTTCACCGACGGGCGCCCAGGTCCGGGGTTCGTGACCGGCGCACGCACGGTCGTCCTGCGGGCCTGGGGGCCGGTGTGACCCTGCCCGACACCGACCAGCTGCACACCGTCCGCCGCCGCGCCGAGACCGCCCGGCTCGACCGGACTGTGGCGCTCCTCGACGCGCCCCTGCTACGGGAGGCGCTCGCCCCGGGGACCGAGCGTGACCTGCGGGCCCTGCTGCACGACGTCCGCGCCGACCTGCTCGCACGCGACGACGAGGAGTGGACGCGGCTCGCCGGCGCGCAGACCCGTGCCGAGTCCGTGCACGCCGAGCTGTTCAGCCTGCTCGCGACCAGTCTCGTGCGGACGCACGGGTTCGACGGCGGGCTCCTCGACGCCGCCGACCGGCTCACGTCGTGGCTCCAGTCCGCGTCGCGCGTCCGGACGCCCGTCACGCTGGCGCTCGCCCCCGGCACCGAGTCGATGAACCACGTCGCGTGGCTGCTGCGGCTGCGGTTCCCGCCCGCGTCCGTGTGGGACCTGCCCGTCCTCGCGCACGAGCTCGGGCACCACGTCGTCGACACCCTGGAGAGCGCGAGCGAGCTGCGCCGTGGCGACCGTCCGCTCGCGCAGGCCGTCGCCGAGACCGCGGCCGTCGGGGTGCCGGCCGGCGACGGCAGCGGCTGGGCGCACGAGTACGCCGCCGACGTGTTCGCGACCTACGCGCTCGGCGCGACCTACCCGCTCGCGTGCGTGACGCTGCGCATCGACCCCGGACGGACGGCTGCCGAGAGCGACTCGCACCCGCCGTGGGACCGGCGCGTCGAGGTCATGGCCGCGACGCTCGAGGCGATCAGCGCCGCCACCGGGCGTCCCGGCCCGGCGCTCACCGCGCGCGAGGTCGTCCGCCCGCTCCTGCTGCTCCTGCCCGGCGCGGAGCCCGTGCCCCGCGCCACCGCGCTCGTGCTGGCCGACCTCGCGACCGGGCTCGTCGCCCAGCTCGACCGGCACACCGTCCACCTGCGGCACGACGACGCGACCCGCGCCGCAGCGCTCGCCCTCCGGCTCGGCGCGCGGCACGACGACGGGACCGACACGACCGACGCGACCGACGCGACCGACGACGACCCCGGCACGCCCGCGCCGCCCGTCCCGACCGTCCTGGACGCCGCGTGGCGCTGGCGCCGCGCCCACTGGGACGCCGGCGACGCCGACCTCCGCCGCGTCGAGGCGACCGTCCTGCGGTGGTGCGCCACCGCCCCGGCCCGAGAGGAGCCGTGACCATGCCGACGCCCGCGCAGGACCTGCTGGCGCTGCGGATCTCGACGCTGCGCAGCGACGTCGAGAAGGTCCGCCACGCCGTCGAGCTCGCGGAGCGCCGCAACGCGCAGATGGCCGCGATCTCGGACGTCGTCGAGTCGAGCTCGAAGGCCGCGTACGAGGGCCTCGCGGAGCTCAACGACGTCATCAACCAGCTCCGGGGGTTCGTCCGCCTCAACCCCCTCGTCGAGGACGCGCTCAGCGAGAGCCTCGTCGGCGTCGCCGCCGACGGGACCGAGGTGCAGCTGCTCGACCTCGTCAACGGGATGTCGGCGCAGGTCGAGGGCATCCGGTCCCAGGTCGACGCCCCCCGCCGGCCGCTCGTGCGCGTCGTGCGCGCCCAGGTCGACCTCAAGGACCGCACCGGCCAGCTCGAGCGCAGCCTCGACACCCGCTGCCGGGTCCTCACGACGGCCCTCGACGACCTCGCCGCACGGACCGCGGCCGGCGCGCCGCGCGAGCTGTGGAGCGCGTTCGACACGCTCCTGCACGAGCAGGCGCGGCCCTTGTTCGTCGAGTACGTCGACTTCCTCGGCGGGCTGACGGTCCGCGAGACCGGCCTCGACGGGCGGATCTGCGAGATGAGCGAGTTCCTGCTCGGGGGGCTCGCGTCGACGCGTTTCGTCTCGATCCCCGCGTCGCAGTCGGCGCTGAGCAGCGCGATGGACAGCGTCATCAAGATGGGGTTCCCCGAGTGGTCCGTGTGGGGTCTGCCGCTCGCCGCGCACGAGGTCGGCGTCGCCCTGTGGGACGACCCGATGATCACGGACCTGCGGGCCGCGATCCGCGAGCAGGTCCCAGCCGAGTGCGACGACGCGGAGCTGGCAGAGCTGTTCGGCGACGCGTTCGCCGCCTGGACGATGGGGCCCGCCTACGGCTGCGCGGCGCTGCTGCTGCGGCTGCAGCCGCACGGCGCGGACGTGCGCGCGCACGCCCGGCCGCGCGACGTGGACCGTGCCCGGCTGGTCCTCGGGGTCCTGCGCTCGCTCACGCCGCCCGCGTCCGACGACGGGCTGTCGGCGGCCGTCGAGACGCTCGCGAGCCTGTGGGAGCGCACGACCCGGACGCTCGCGCCCGTGACGACCGCCGGAGGCGGTGACGGCGGCGGTGTCGGCGGCGGTGAGGAGCCCGGCGGGGCCGGTGCGGGCGCCGCGCACGAGGACGACGGGCTCGACGCCCGGGTCGCCGCCGCGGTCCAGGCCCTGCACGACGCCGACGTCACGTCCGCGCCCCTGACGCCCGAGCAGTGGCAGGCCGTCGAGACGCTCGCGAGCCTCCGGGAGCGCGCGACCCGCGCGCTCGCACCCGCACCCCTCGCCGGTGGCGGGACCGGCGGAGCCGCGCCTGCCGAGGCCGGCGTCCCGGGCGGGGCCGGTGCGGCGCCCGGCGACGACTGGGTCGACGCCCTGGTGACCGCCGCGGTCCAGGCCCTGCGCGACGTCCGCCTCACCTACCCGCCCCTGACGGTCGAGCAGTGGCAGGCCGTCGAGGAGCGGCGAGGCGACCTGGCCCGCGCCCCCGGCGACGGACCCGAGCCCGTCGTGCCCGCCCGGCCCGAGACCCTGCTGGAGCTGCTCAACGCCGCGTGGGTCGCACGCCTGGAGGGCGACGCCGGACCGGACGTCCTCGCCGCCGCGGTGACCCGGTTGTGGCAGCACCGCTCGACCGGCACGTCGGGGCTCGGGACGTCGGGCACCGGGTCGTCGCTGCCGCACCGCATCGGCGCCGGACGGCAGTGATGACCGACCGCCGGATGCCGGGCACCCCGCCGATCCTGCCGTCGCTGCCGTCCCGCCCGCCCGAGGTCGGCGGTCCCGAGCGGTGGGACGGCGAGTTCGACCCGGAGCTGTGGCCGGTGCTCGCGGACGGCCGCATCGCGCTGCAGGGCGGTCGGCTCGACGAGGCGGAGCGAGCAGCCCGGGTCGCGCTGCGCCGGCTGCGACCGCGCCCAGGTGCTCGCTCCCGCCCGCCGGCCTCCGCCGTGGGCAGCGGGTCGGTGGACGGCGACGGGCGAGCCTCCGCACGGACGGGGCGACGTGCCGACGACCGCGGCATCGAGGTCCTCGCGGCGCGCGGCTCCGCGCACGCGCTGCTCGGCCTGGTGCACCGCGAGCGCGGCGAGACGTCCGACGCCGAGCGGGAGTTCCGGCAGGCCGTCGACGCGTTCGAGGCCGGCGGCACGGAGATCGGGCGCGGGGTCGTGAGCTTCGCGCACGGTGTCGTCCTGCTGTACTCAGGCCGGGCGGAGGACGCGTGCAAGGTCCTGCGGCGCGCGTTCGACCAGGGCGAGGACACCCCCGACCAGCGTCGCTACTACGCGATCGCGCTGCGCGACGCCGGGCACCCGCGCGACGCGTACGACCACCTGCTGCGGTCCGCGCCGCGCGCCCCGCACGACTGGCGGGCGTGGGACGTCCTCGTCGAGCTGGGCGACACCCTGGGTGACGTGCCGAGCGTCGACCGGGTCGACGCCCGCCTGCGCGGCGCGCACGCGTACGCCCGCGCGGGCCGGTACGACGAGGCGCTGCGGCTGGTCAGCAGCGCCCACGACCTCGACCCGACTCCGGACCTCCTCGACGAGCTCGCCCGTGCGCAGGCCCGCGCCGGCCTGCCCGACGACGCCCTCGCGTCGCTCGACGCCCTCGCCGCGTCCGAGCCGCTGTCGCCGGACGCCCGGATGCTGCGCGCCGAGGTGCTGGAGCAGACGGGACGGTCCGACGAGGCGGTGGCGGAGGCGCTCGCCGTGGGGGCGGTCGGGCCGGAGGGCACCGACCTGCTGGAGCGCCGCGCGGCCCTGCTCCTCTCCGCGGAGCGGTGGGACGACGTCCTCGTGTGCGCCGACACCCTCGACGAGACCCGCCCGGACGCAGCGGTCCGGTACCGCATCCGCGCGCTCGTCGGCCTGGGGCGGGAGCACGAGGCGGAGGAGGCGGCCCGGGACGCGCTCGCGACCGAGCTCGACGCCCCCGACCTGCATGCGCTGCTCGGCTGGACCGTCGGGCTGCAGGGCGAGGTCGAGGAGGCCCTGCAGGAGCTCGAGAAGGCGCTCGCGCTCGACCCCCACGACCACTGGGCGCGGGTGCTCCGCGCGCAGGCGCTGTGGTCGCTGGACCACCAGGAGGTCGCCCTCTACGACCTGGGGCGGCTCGTGCAGGAGCGCCCCGACGACACGTTCGTGCGGTACGTGCTCGGCGACCTGCTGCGTCAGCGCGGCGACCTCGACGCGGCCGAGCAGCACCTGCGCGCCGCGCTCGACCTCGACCCGACGAGCGGGCCGCTGTGGGAGAGCCTCGCGTCGCTGCTGCAGGACCGGGGCGAGCGCGAGGCGTCGCTCGACGCGTGGCGGCACGCCGTGACGCTCGCGCCGACGTCGGTCTCGGCTCTCGTCGGCGCGGCCGAGCTGGCGATCGACACGGTGTCCCCGGACCGGCCGGACGAGGCGGACGACCTGCTGGCCCGGGCGCTCGCCGTCGCGCCGGAGAGTCCCGTCGTGCACGCCCTGCTGGGCGAGCTGGCCCGGCGCCGCGAGCAGTGGGAGGTCGCCCTCGGGCACCTCGACCGGGCGGTCGAGCTCGCTCCCGAGTACGCGTGGGCGCTGGGCACGCGCGGGCAGGTGTACGCCGCGGTGCCCGGACGTCTGCCGGACGCGGTCCGCGACCTGGTGGAGGCGGACCGGCTCGAGCGGGACCAGCCGTGGGTGCTGGCCGCGCTGGCCGACGCGTACGTCGACGCGGAGGACCTGGGGCGCGCCGACGAGGTCCTCGGCCGCCTGACGGTCCTGCAGCCGCACGTCGCCGCGTGGTGGCTCGTGCGCGCCCGCGTGCTGCTCGCGCTCGGCCGACCCGACCGCGCCGAGCCGGTCCTCCGCGAGGCCCTCGACGCGGTCCAGGACCCGGCGGAGGTGCGCAACGAGCTCGCCGACCTGCTCGTCACCGACGACCGGCCGGAGGCCGCCGTGGAGGTCGTCGAGGGCACTCCCCCCGACGAGGCCGACGACCGCCTGCGGCTGACGGGTGCGAAGGCCCTGGCGAACCTCGGCGAGTCGACCCGCGCCCGCGACGCGCTCCTGGCGCTCGTCGGCAGCGAGGAGGTCGGTGTCGACGCGGCCGCGGTCCTCGGCGAGGTGTGCCGGATCGCCGGGTGGTACGGCGAGGCCGAGCACTGGCTGGGAGTCGCGTTCGACGGCGTCGGCGACGAGGCGAGCGCCTGGCTCCGCGGCTCGCGCGGCGCGCTCCGGCGGGCGACGGGCGACCTCGCGGGGGCGGAGGTGGACTTCCGCGCGGCCCTCGCGCAGCAGGCCGACAACGCGTTCGCGCTCGCCCAGCTCGCCGACCTGCTCGTGGTCGGTGGCCGGGTCGACGAGGGGCTCGCGCTCGTCGCCGACGTCGCGGAGCCGTCGGTCGACCTGCGCGCGATGCACGGCTTCCTGCTGCGGCAGGTCGGGCGGCTCGACGAGGCCCTCGACGTCCTGCACGACGCCCTGTGGGCGAGCCCCGACTCCGCGATGGTCCTGCGGATCCTCGGCGGTGCGCTGGTCGCGGCCCGCCGCTCCGACGAGGCCGTCGAGCACCTGAACCGGGCGGTCGAGGTGTCGCGCGACGCGCCCGCACCCGAGCGTGTGGACGTCGCCGTCGACCTGGTCGACGCCCTCATCGAGCTCGGCCGGCTCGACGAGGCGTGGGAGACCTCGCTCGGCGTCGTCCGCACCCTGCCCGACGAGCCGCAGGGCTGGGTCGCGCTGTCCGTCACCGCGTCCCAGACCGCGTCGTGGGAGACCTCCCGCGTCGCCGCCGAGCGCGCCACCCGCACCCCCACGCAGCGCTCGACCGCGTACCGGGAGCTCGGCCGCGCGTGGCTGTCGTCCGGAGGCGTCGACGGCGCCGAGCACGCCCTCGAGGCGTACGCGACGGCCCTGCGCCTCGACGCCGGCGACCTGTGGACGCGACGCGGCCGCGCGGACGCCCTGTTCGCCGTCGGCCGCGTGGACGACGCCCGCGCGCAGTACGAGGACGTCCTCGCGCAGATCCGCTCCGGCCCGGTCCCCGACTGGCGCCTGTGCCACCTCGACGGGTGGTGCCAGCTTCGCACCGGGCGCCTGTCGGCCGCCGTCCGCTCGCTGCAGACCGTGACCCTCGAGGCACCCTTCCCGGCGTCGGCGTTCCTCGACCTGGCCCTGACGACGCTCGTCGGCGACACCGCCGCCCAGGCCGTGCGGTACGCGCAGCGCGGGCTCGACGAGCTCGACCGCGAGCCGCCCCGGATGCGGCGCGGCACCCTGCGGACCGCCCTGCAGGACGTCGAGTCGACTCGCCCGCTTCTGCCGACGGGCACCGCCCGGGCCGTCGACGACTACCGCGAGCGGCTCCTGACGGCGCTCCGCGCGGTCGACGACACCGACCTGCGCCTCCCCGACGACCCGGCCTTCATGACGCTCCTGCGGGGCCCCGCCTGACGGCGCATGCCTGCGTGGCGCGGTCCCGTCCGGCCTCGCAAGATCTTTCCGCCATCGGCAAGATCCTTCCGACGCCCTCCATCGGCGGGATCCTTCCGAGACACGACGAAGGCCCCGCACCGGCGATGACGCTGGCACGGGGCCTTCGGGTCTGAGCCGCCTTGGGGAATCGAACCCCAGACCTTCTCATTACGAGCGAATCGCAGGGGGGACGTCGGCTGCGTTCGACCAGTTCATCGGGTGCATGGAGTGCGTCGGGGCGGCCGCGGATTCACGCGCGGGGTGCGCCGGGGTGCGCGCTCGAGCCGATCGTGCCATCGGGATGGGCGACGCCCTTTGCAGCTCGCCAGTTCTGGCCGGCTGGACGGGTGGGGTGCGCGCAGCGAGCTTGCGAGCGGAGCGCGGGGCCCCGCCCGGGAGGCCCGGCCCGCGCGGCAGAGCCGCACGCTTGAGTCAGTAAAGAAAGTCCTCACGAGGTAGCCCGCACGCTCCCCCGCCCACATGGCCTGTGTGCGCGCGCTCAAGTTGAGGCCAGGCCGCACCGAGATAGGGCAAGGTAAGGCGTAGCGACGCCAGCTGTCAGGGACTTGCGGTGACCGAGAGCCCAGTTGCATACCCAACAGCGACCGTCGTCGAACGAAGAAGCGACGACCTGGGCGAGGTGACGGAGGCGGCGTGCTACCGACGGCAAATCTACTCTTCCAGAACTTTCGCCTCAGGTGCCTCACCGATGGCGGCGCCCGGGAGATGTTCCAACAGTTCATAACCGACCTTGTTCGACTCGAATTCACCTTCGCCGACACAGTTGCAGGTCCGGGGGGGCGCGATTGGGGCATCGATACATTCGTCGGCGATCTCGACGGCGCCGTAGCCGTATGGCAGTCGAAGTTCTTTATGAATGGAGTTGGCAGTTCCCAGCAGAGCGAAATACGGGGATCGTTCGCGCAGATCCTGAAGAAGGCCGAAGAGCACAAGATCCGGCTGGACGCGTGGACGTTGTGCCTGCCACTCGACATGACCCCCGAGGAGCGGCATTGGTTTGATGGATGGAAGGGACGGCAATCAAGGGCTCACGGCGTGGCAATCGACCTTTGGAGCGGCTCGGTCATCCGGGGCAAACTGCTGCGTCCCGACGCGCAGGACATCCAACGCAGCTACTTTCCAGCCACTGCGGACGGAACGCTTAGTTTTGAGCCTCTCGCTGAAGCGCCGGACATATCCAGGTTCGACGACGCACTGTTCGTTCGTCAACTTCGCGAAGCAGGGAAAGTCGAGACGGACGCCGCGCGTGGTCTATTTTTTGCTGCCGATGCACTGGTCCGCGACATAACTGCTCGAGAGAACGTAGACGCAAGTAGCGCGATCGCGGAACTACATCTCCAGGTCCACGAGTTGTGGGAGCGTCATTACAACGACGCCGTACCGCACGCAACGGCGAGTGGCCAAATGGCTGGCCTCGTTGAACGCGTAGTGGAAGCCGCCGGTAACGCGCCAGATCCCGAGGGCCTCAGGCTCCGCCCCGCACATCGAAGAGGTATCGCGCACCGGTTGGTCGAGGATTCGCGTGCTGGATGGGTAACACACTGGCGCGATGTCGCCGCTGAGCACGGAAAGAGCCAGGAGACGCTCAGAGCCGATGCGACGGTGGAGACGAAATGAAGGGGCGGCGCGAGAGGGAGCGGCCGACTGATCGAAACGCGTACTTGGACACGCGCCCCTGGCAGGCGGACGATAGCGAGGTGTTTCGGCTTGCACAGCTCGTCCTGCTCCTGTCGGTGGCGTCGGAACTCAACAAGCCACTCAAGACGGTGGATAGGTTGGGATACTACGACTTCTTCGCCGCAAACCCATTCGTGGTGATCGGACGCGGCCCGACGGTACGCGATCGAAGCGACTGGGTCGCAGTGAAACTGGCAGGGTTCACGGAACGACAACTCTCCTATGCCTCGACCGGTCAAAGATGGGTCTCGCGTCGTCGCCGCCTGCAGCGTGACCTAGCTCGACTTGTGGCGCTAGGCCTCGTGACCTTCGAAACTGGTGCGATCGACCTCACACGACCCGGCATCGAACTGTCGAAGCAACTGCTGACCGTCTATGCGGATGGCTATCGAACGTCCGCGCGGATCGTTATGCGCCGACTCAACCCGCTCTCGGACGCAAAGCTAACCAAGAGTGTGCAGCAGTGGCTTGGCGAGTCCTGGCTCGATGTCGATCTTCTCGACGACGTAACGCCGGATTCCGTGATGGTTAAGGACGGTAGTGGCGAATGACCCAAGTTGATCCGACGGTAAGAGGAGTACGGCTCCGCGAACTCCGTTTGGCTGGGGTGCCGGGGAAGGGCCCTTACCGTGTGTCGTTCACGGACGAGCACGACGCTTGGATGCCTCTTTCGGTCATTGCTGGACCAACACAAACCGGCAAGACAAGTATCGCGGACTTCATCATGTACCTGCTTGGTGATGACGAACAGCCCGAGCACGCTGAGATCGTGGGCGCCGTTCGGACCGCACTGCTTGAGATCGAGCTAGGCGGAGAGCTAACGACGATCGAGCGCGCCGCCGCAGGGAGAGCGTCATCCTTCGCCTCAACCTGGCGCGCGCCGATCGATGAAATAGCGCAGGCCGACGAAATCAGAGTGACAACCGAGCCGACGAGCGATCCTGAAGGGCTTTCGCAGTTCGTGTTGAGGGGCTTCGGACTCGATGGAGTGAGTCTTCCACTCGCCCCGACGCAGGAGCAATCAGACGCCCATCGCCTCAGCATCCGCGACGTGTTTCGAGTCATGTTCCTGCCTAATCGCAGGCTGGACAATATGGACCTCGCGTTTGAGAAATCTCACTATATGCTCGCCCAGAAGTTCCGCCAGCTGATTGACGTCATATTTGGCGTACACGATCCGGAGGGGGCTCAACTACTAGCCGATATAAAGGCGGCAAGCGAGGCGGTCAACGCAGCAAGGCGAGCCGAGAATGCCCTCGAAGCAGTCGCCTTAGAGGATTACCCCACAGGACCGCTCGGGCTTAATGCGGAACGCGAGAGCGCTGAGGCAGTGATACTGAGGACCACTGAGCTCATCGCGAGCCTCGACGCAAATCGTAGATCCAACGACGGCGCCCTCGCGGAACTCCGTGCAGAACTGCAATCTGCTCAGAAGGACGCCTCTCGAGCTTCAGTGCGAGTTCGTGATCGACAAAGCCTCCTCGACCGGCTAACTGCGCTCCGAGCGCAGTACGCCGACGACAAGAAGAAGTTGACTTTTCTCCAGGAAGCAGAGCGACTCTTCGACCCTCTTAGCGTCGTCACATGCCCCGCGTGCATGCGCCGGCTCGAAACGGTGCTATCGGTCGATGACGGGAAGTGCGGGCTGTGCCACGCCGAGATCGGTGCCCCCGGATCTATCGGCGACGTCACGGCTGTGGAATCGAGTCAGGCGCTTCTCGAAGCCGAACTACGCGCGGTGAGCCGCCGCCTGACGGATCTTACGGAGTACTGGGAACGCCTCGACAGGGATCGCGCACGCTTGGAGGAGGAACAACGCCGAGCCGCGGCGCTGGCCGAGGAGCTGGCCGTGTCGATAGATCACGTCGCCGAGACTCCGGCGCCATGGCTCGCGGAGCGCGATGCCTTGACGGGGAAACTAGGACAAGCGCGGCTTGACTTGCAGTTCGCAAAGTCCGGGCTCCGATCCTGGCAGCGGGTCACAGATGCCGGCGAACGTCGCGCGCGACTCGAAGTTACGCTGCAGCGGCTTCGCAATGAACGAAACGAAGGTCGCAAGCGGCCCGACCGCTCAGCGGTGATTCGTCGACTATCCGACAGGTTTCGCGAAATTCTCAGTGATTTTGGATACCCGAAACTCAGCGATGCGTGGATCGACGACGCCCTAATTCCATACGTGCGCGGGATGCATTATACGCGAGCCAGTAGCGGTGGGCTCGTGTTGATTAGCCTTGCGTATCACCTGGCCATATGGGAACTTGCCTTCGAGAGCGACGCGGCCGCACCTGGCCTGCTTGTTATTGATAGCCCTCAGAAGAACCTTGGCCACTCCGCGGATAGGAATGACCCCGAGTTCGCGGATACCCAGCTCGTCGAGAATTTCTATCGCCACGTTCTGCGATGGTTGGAAGGCGACGGTGCTGGCGCGCAGCTCGTAGTCATCGACAACACGCCCCCGGAATTTGTTGGACAGCATGTGATTGTCCACTACACCCGGAATCCCGAGATTCCGCCATACGGTCTGATCACCGATGCGACGGAGTAGACGCGATCTGTCGCCCGCGCGCGGCGCACACGCGGATCGGCTGCGCACCCCGGCGGGGCCGACCTCGTAGGGGTGCACCGTTGGTGGGTTACCAGCGCCGCCCGTGGGCGCCGGCTGTCGACATCGAGGAGGCTGCGGATGAGGGCGGGGATGCTGTGCTTGGCGCGACTGTCTGCGCACAGATGGCTCCATAACCTCCCGTTGCCTCGTGTCGCCTCAGCCATCGGGGGTCACCGATCATGCAGGCGGGGGCCTCTTCCCGGGGCGCTGGAGTACGGCCGGCGACGGCGACGACCGGGTGCGCCAGTGCTGGACCACCGAGGCACGGAAGGCGCCGACGCTACGAGGTCCCTCCTTCGCGACCGCCGGCTGCGGTAACACCCGAACTTTGAGACGTCGAGCCGCGCGAGCGCGTCCATCGAGCGCTCTTCGTCCTCACCCATCCGAACGCCTGCCAGCAGTAGACACCGAGCGACAGCACGGTTCCCGCCGCCAAGGCCGCGAGCGCACCACCGGCGAGCGGTCCCGCCGCCCACGCTCGAGCTGCCTCGAACTCGCCGAGCAAGAGGAATACACCTATCAGCGTGAACCACCCGACAGCAACGGCCAGGGCGCCAAGGGTAAGGAGCGCATCACTAGCCGACGTCCTTTGCGCGCGCAGGTCGCGCAATTCGGAGAGCCGCGCCGCAATGTGCGCGGCGTGGGGCTCCCGAAGGTCGGTGTCGGTCAACGCCGCCAGCAACTCGACGTCCTTGCTGATCGAATCCCGAAGTCGATCGTCTCGTCGGCTTCCGGGGAATCTCGCCACGAGAGCAACTCCGACCGCGCTGACCAGACCCACTACCGCCACCCAGAAGTCCACAACTCGCACATCGGCGTCTGTCTGGCCAACCATGAGCCTGTTGCGAACAGGTCGCTGATTCGCGCCACGCCTCCATGTCGAGGCTCTGAGCACTCGCCGCACAACCGGAGGAAGACCAGGAACCAGGCGGAAGTCCCGTGTTGCACGGGGGCGATCGAAGACGACGGGTAGCTCCTCGCTGATGGGATTGACACATCGAGGAGACGAAGACCGCTGGAAGGGGACCGTGCGCTCACTTCGCGACCGGCGTGAGATCGGGAACGCAGGCGGCCTTCCCGGGCCGGGGGTTTGTACGTGCCCCCGGCCTGGGGGCTGGCTACGCGTCTCGGCCGCCCTAATTCGCGACGGCGTCCTGCTCCTTGGCGTCGACGCGGCCGTCATGCGGGGTGGTCGGTCTGGCGACCAGCACCTCGACATCGGAGAGCGGATAGCCCCAGCGCGCGACGGCGGCGAAGTAGTCGCGCACATGGCAGGGGCGTCGCGCCAGGTGCCGACGTCCGTGCGAGCCTCGGTCGCGGCCAGGGTGACCACCAGCGCGATCATCTGAGCGCAGGCCGGGCTGGCTTTGGCGATCGCGTCGCTGAACGCATCGTCGGTCCCGTAGTAGCCGGTCGGCGCATCGGGCAGTCCGAGCCAGGTGCGGGCTAGTGCGTGCCGGTCCTCGCGTCCGGCGCGGTCGAGGTCGCCGATCGCGCCGGTGTTGGCGAGGTATGAGGCGGCGTCTCTCGGGGCGGTCCTCCGCTGGGCGAATGTGGCGAGCCAGGTGCGGCGGACGGTCTCGGCGGACCGCCATGCCTTGTTGTTCTCGATGACGCGGCGTCGCTCGGCTTTCTTGGCCTCGGCGTCCTCGGCCTGCTCGGCGGGCGAGGGTCCGGCGGCGGGAGCGGGGGCGTCGCGGTGGCCGTACTGAGCGGGGTCCGTGCACCCGTAGGCGGCGATGTACGGGCTGCCGTCCCAGCCGACGCGGACCCTTGCGGAGTGGCCGGGGCAGGTGGCATGGGACTCGTCGGTCAGGACGTTCCCCTCGGTGTCAGTGAGGTTCAGCACCCGCACGAGCGGGTGCTGTGAGCAGTGAGGTCCGCGACGAACGCGGCGAGTTCGACGGCACGGGCGCGCTCGTCGCGGGCACGCTGGGCGAGGTGCTCGAACCGGCCGGGCTCCTTCACGGCGGCGACGGTCAGAACCTTGACCGTCTCGGGGTCGTCGTCGAACTCCGCGATCACGGCGGCCTGGTCGAGGGTGAGGTCGTATCTCGCGGCTGCCGCTGAGGCGAGCGCCGAGCCGCCGACAGCGAGCGCGGTGGTGACCCTGGACTTCTTCGCCTTGGTGCGCTTGGCGATCTGCGCGGCGGACAGCCCGAGCAGGGACAACTGCTGGAACGCGGCCGCGTCGTCCGCGACCGACAGGGCGCGACGGTGGTGGTTCTCCGACCACTGCTCGACGACGCGCTGCACCTGGTCCTCGTCGCCGTCCAGGACGAGCACCGGGATGGTGTCACGTCCCGCCTCGATCGCGGCCAGGGTGCGCCGCTGCCCGGCTCGCACCCGCAGCCCGTCGGCGGTGCGGTGCACCAGGACCGGAGTCAGCACGCCCAGGTCACGCACGGAAGCGATGAACTCGGGGTCCAGGTCGACCGACGTCCGGACGTTGGCCTCGATAAGCAGCGTGCGCGGGTCGACCTGCTCGACGGTGGAGGCTGCGTCGACGTGCCGGGTCTCCGCGATCACGGTCACATCGCCGGTGTCGCTAAACGCGGCGATGGTGGTGCCGTCGCTGGTGTTCTGGGTGTCGCTCATGGTGAGCCGCCTTGTCTGCCGGAGTCGGGTGCTCTGCCGACGAAGGGCCGGAGCTCCCGGCGAGTCCCGCTCGCGAACCGCGTCCTCCCGATCGTGCGGGACTTCGCTGCCGGCAAGGGCGCTGCTGATCTCCTGCTGACGACCTCGCAGGGCGCTCAGCTCCACCGGTCGGCCGTCCTCAGAGCGGTCCACTGGACGACGACCGGCGGCGGGCGGCGGCTGCACGACCTCCGCCACACGGCCGCGTGCCTGTGGTTGTCGCGCGGCGTCGACCCCGGGACGGTCCAGGCGTGGTGCGGGCACGAGTCGATCGCGACGACGAACCGGTACCTGCACTTCCTCGGAACAGGGGCCGATCAGGCTGGTCTGAGCCGGCTCAACGAGGTCGGGGGTGCGCGGGGGGTGCGCGACGAACCGGCCTCACCCGACTGAGAGACAAGAAACCCGCGCCGGTCCAGGCTGAAAGACCTGGTCAGACGCGGGTTCCTGATGGAGCCGCCTTGGGGAATCGAACCCCAGACCTTCTCATTACGAGTGAGACGCTCTGCCGACTGAGCTAAGGCGGCGTCGTCGTCATCCGGGGGCGGACCCTCGGAGCACGGCGAGCGCGCCTACTGTACCCGGAGCCCGGCCCAGGCTCCAAAGCGAGGGTGGGCGGTCAGCAGCGGGTGCCGTCGTCGGGGAGCGTGCCGCTGAGCAGGTACGCGTCGACGGCGTCGGTGACGCACGCGTTCGACGACCCGTACGCGGTGTGCCCCTCCCCCTCGTAGGTGAGGAGCGAGGCGGACGACAGGGTCGTGGCGAGGCTCTCGGCCCACGCGTACGGGGTCGCGGGGTCGTTCGTGGTGCCGACGACGAGGATCGGCGCGGCGCCGTCCGCGGAGTAGTCGTCGAGCCCGCCGACGACGGGGACGGGCCACTGTGCGCACAGGACGCCGCCGTAGGAGAAGAACGACCCCATGGTCGGGGCGACCTCCTGGATGCGCTCGGCCTGCGCGCGCATCTCGTCGGGGTCGGCGCTCTGCCGGTCGTCGAGGCAGCCGATGGACCAGAACGCCTCGGTCGAGTTCGTCGCGTAGGTGCCGTCGGACTCGCGGTCGAAGTACAGGTCGGACAGCTGCAGCAGGATCGAGCCGTCGTCCTGCGTGAGGGCGGCGCGCAGGCCCTGCGTGAGGTACGGCCACGACGGCTGCGAGTACAGCGGCAGGGCGATCCCGTAGAACGCGAGCGAGCCCGTCAGGCGGCGGTCGGTGCCGGTGGGCAGCGGGTCGGCGGTGGCGTGGTCGAGCAGCGCGCGGATCTGCGCCATCGCGTCGTCGACGGACCCGGTTAGGGGGCACTGCGCGCCCGCGAGGCAGTCGGCGGCGTAGGCGCGCAGCGCGTTCTCGAACCCGGCGGCCTGCCCCTCGGCGAGCTCGTCGGACGAAAGGGTCGGGTCGAGCGCGCCGTCGAGCACGAGGCGGCCGACCCGCTCGGGGAACAGGGCCGCGTACGTCGCGCCGAGCTGCGTCCCGTACGAGTAGCCGAGGTAGGTGAGGGCGTCGTCGCCGAGGACCGCGCGCAGGACGTCGAGGTCGCGCGCCGCGCTCACGGTGTCGACGTGCCCGATCGCCGGGCCGGTGCGCTGCTGGCAGGCGGCGCCGACCTCGGCGAACACGTCGATCGCGGCCTGGATGCCGGCGTCCGTCGAGTAGTCCGGGTCGTACGCGGTGACACGGTCGAGCTCCGGCCCGTCGAGGCACGCGACCGGGCTGGACCGCTGCACGCCGCGCGGGTCGAACGACACGAGGTCGAGCTGCCGCTGCACGTCCTCACTCACCATCGACGTCGCCTGCGCGAGGAAGTCCACGCCCGACGCACCGGGCCCGCCGGGATTCATCAGCAGCGACCCGAGGGACTCGCCGCCGGACGCCCGGTGCCGCGCGAGCGCGAGCTCGATCGTCGTGCCCTCGGGGTCCGCGTAGTCGAGCGGGACGACGACGGTCGCGCACTCGCCCTGCGCGCACGACGTCCACTCGGGCACCTGGTCGTAGAACCGTGCGAGCTCGGGCGTCGGCGCACCGGTCGCCGTGGCCGCCGACGTCGGGACCTGCGCCTGGTGCTTGTCCGCGACGCAGCCCGCGAGCGCGAGCGTCGCGACGACCGCCACGACGAGCCCGCGACCCGGCCGCGACGCCAGGGCAGCGCGCACGCGGGAGCGGGGTCGCTGCGGGGGCGGGGCGGGCACGGCGGAGGACGGTGTCAGGGCGGCGGGCACCCGCCCACGGTAGTCGGCGCGGGGCACCTGCCCGGATCACGCCCGCCGTGCGTACCGCAGATGGACCACCCCGTGGGAGAACCGTCGCTCGTCGACCAGGTCGAGGTCGAGGCGGAGCCCGTCGGGCAGGAACCGCGTGCCGCCGCCGACGACCACGGGCACGACGAACAGCCCGACCTCGTCGACGATCCCGGCGCGCAGCGCGAGGCCGGCGAGTCCCGGGCCACCGATCGACACGTCGGTGGGCGAGGCGTCGACGAGCGCCCGCACCGCCGCGGGGTCGAACGACCGCTCCAGCCGTGTGCGGTCCGTCGTCACCGCGTCGAGCGTCGTCGACCAGACGACCTTGTCGGCGGCCTGCCACACCTGCGCGTAGTCCCGGACGACCGGCTCGTCGTCCGCGAGCAGGTCGGGCGAGCCCCAGTAGCGCATGACCTCGTACATGCGCCGCCCGTACAGGTAGGTGCCGACGGGTCGCTGCAGGTCGTTGACGTAGGCGTGCACGTCCTCGGGCGGCATCGCCCACTCGAAGCTGCCGTCCGCGTCGACGACGTACCCGTCGAGCGACGTGATGCCCATGGTGGTCAGCGCCCCCATCGCGCTCCCCCTCCCGCGTCGGACCGGTCGCGGACCGGTGCGTCAGCCCTGCGGGCGCAGGGCGATCGCCATGGCCTCGACCGCGAGCAGCGGCGCGACGTTCCCCGCGATGCGGGTACGGGCCTGCCCGACGGCGTCCATGCGCCGCAGCGTCTGCTCGGGCGTGCTCTGCTCCGCGAGGGTCCGCACTGCCTCGGCGTGCTCGACGTTGACGAGCTCGACGCCGGCGCCGAGCTGCACGACGAGCACGTCGCGGTAGAGGGACAGCAGGTCGACCATGGCACGGTCGAGCACGTCGCGCTGGGCGCGCGTCGCGCGACGCTTCTGCTCGTCCTCGAGCTGGCGGACCTGGGAGCGCAGCGCGGGCGGCAGGGTCGTCGCGCCCTCGGCGCCGAGCGAACGCAGCAGCTCGGCCTTCTCGGCGGCGTCGCGGTGCTCGGTCGCGGCCTTCGCGTCGGCCTGCGCGGTCTCGACGAGGTCGCCCGCGGCGAGGACCGCGTCGCCGACGCCCCGGATGCGCGCGGCGATCGCGAGGACCGCCGACCGGCGTGCGCGCGCCTCGGGGTCGCGCGCGAGCCGCCGGGCGATCCCGACGTGGCTCTGCGCGGCCCGCGCGGCGATCCCGGCGACGTCCGGGTCGACGCCGTCGCGGGACACGAGCAGCGCAGCCACGGCGTCCACGGGCGGCACGCGCAGCGCGACGGACCGGCTGCGGGAGCGGATCGTCACGAGGACGTCCTGCGGGCTGGGCGCGCACAGCACCCACACCGTGCGGGACGCGGGCTCCTCGATGGCCTTGAGCAGCGCGTTGCCGCTCGTGTCGTTGAGGCGGTCGGCGTCCTCGACGACGATGACGCGCCAGCGCCCCCGCGACGGCGACCGCTGCGCGAGCTCCACGAGGGGCCGGGCCGTGTCGGCGCGGATGACGACGCCCTCGGTCGCGACGTACGTGACGTCGGGGTGCGTGCCGCCCAGGGTCGTCGTGCAGTCGTGGCACCGGCCGCAGCCGCCGTCGACGCACTGCAGCGCCGCCGCGAACGCGCGCGCCGCGTTGGACCGCCCCGACCCGGGCGGGCCGGTGAGCAGCCACGCGTGGGTCATCGCCGACGGGTCCTCGACGGCCGTGCGCAGGACGGTGACCGCGGGCTCCTGCCCGACGACCTCGTCCCACACGCTCACGACGTCACCTCGACGGTGCCCGCCGCGTCTCCCGCCCCCGGGACGCCCGCCGCGAGCAGTGCGTCGACCCGCTCGCCGATCGCCGCCGCGAGGTCGTCGGCGGGCCGCGTCGCGTCGAGCACGAGCCACCGGTCCGGGTCGGCCGACGCCCGGTCGAGGAACGCCAGCCGGGTGCGGCGGTGGAAGTCGTCGCCCTCGCTCTCCAGCCGGTCGGGCGCGGACGTGAGGCGCGCGCGGCCGACGTCCGGGTCGAGGTCGAGCAGGACGGTCAGGGCGGGCAGCAGGCCGCGGGTCGCCCACAGCGAGAGCTGCTCGACCTCGTCGGCGCCGAGGTCGCGGCCCGTGCCCTGGTAGGCGACCGACGAGTCGAGGTAGCGGTCGGTGAGGACGACCGCCCCGCGCTCCAGCGCGGGCCGGACGAGCGACGCGACGTGGTGGGCACGGTCGGTCGCGTAGAGCAGCGCCTCCGTCCGGGCGTCGACGTGGTCGCCGTGCAGCACGGCGTCGCGCAGCAGCAGGCCGAGCTCGGTGCCGCCCGGCTCACGGGTCAGGACGACCTCGCGGCCCGCGCCGCGCAGGCGGTCGGCGAGCAGCCGGGCCTGGGTCGACTTGCCCGCCCCGTCGCCACCCTCGAACGACACGAACAGGCCCGCACCAGAAGTCACGTGCGCCAGGGTAGCCGCGCCCGCCCACGTCGGACCGCCGAGGCCCGACGACCCGCGCGCGCGGCGGCGAACCGCCCCGGGCGCGACGACGACCGCCGCCGCGCCCCGCGGCTCACTCCCCGGGGTACGCCACCCCGACCTGCCGACGCACCTCGTCCATCGTCTCCATGACCGCGAGCGTGTCGTCCCACGTCAGGCGCGGGCTCTGCGTCTCGCCGGCCGCGACGCGGCGCGCGACCTCCGCCGCCTCGAACTGCAGGCCCTTGGTGCCCGGCTGGTCGAAGGTCCACACGCGGCCGTCGGTGCGCTGCACCCGGAACGACGTCGGCGCGTAGAAGCTGCCCGCGACCTGGATGTTGCCCTCGGTGCCGGAGATGAGCGCGACCGTCGGCGTCTTGGCCCACAGCGTCGTCGACAGCGTGGCCTGCGCGCGCTCGCCGTACGACAGGACGATCGAGATCTGCCCGTCGACGCCCGTCTGCGTGAGCGACCCGACGGCGTGCACGGCGTCCGGCACGCCCAGGAAGTCGTGCGCGAACGACACCGGGTACACGCCCAGGTCGAGCAGCGCCCCGCCCGCGAGCTCCGGGGCGAACAGACGGCTGGCGGGGTCGTACGCGAACGCCTGCCCGTGGTCGGCGGACAGGTTGACGATGTCGCCGATCTCGCCCGCCTCGATGACCTGGTGCAGCGCGGCGACGTGCGGCAGGAACCGCGTCCACATCGCCTCCATGACGAACACCCCGGCCTCGCGGGCGGCGTCGAAGACCTCGCGCGCCTCCCCGACGTTGCGCGTGAACGCCTTCTCGACGAGCACGTGCTTGCCGGCCTTGATGGCGAGCAGCGCGTGCTCGCGGTGCTCCGAGTGCGGCGTCGCGACGTACACCGCGTCGACCTGCGGGTCCTCGACGAGCTGGCGGTAGCCGACGTGGGTCGTCGGGATGCCGTGCGCCGTCGCGAACCGCTCGGCGCGGTCACGGTGCCGCGAGCCGACGGCGACGAGCTGCGCCCGGGTGTGCTGGGTGACGGCGTCGGCGAACGCGCCGGCGATGTTGCCGGCGCCGAGGATGCCCCAGCGGATCGGCGGTGCGGAACGGGGGTCCTCGGTACGAGCCATGCCGGACAACCTAGCGCGGCTCGGCGGCTCGGCCAGCGGGCGACGGGCGCCCGCCGGCGTCGCGGCTACTTCTTGGCGGGCGCCTTCGCGCGCGTCGTCGTCCGGCGGGCGGGCGTCTTCTTCTTCGCCGGGCCCTGGGCGCGCTTCTCGGCGAGCAGCTCGACGGCCTGCGCCTCGGTGATCGACTCGGGCGTGACGTCGCGCGGCAGGGTGCGGTTCGTCTCTCCGTCCGTCACGTACGCACCGAACCGGCCGTCCTTGACGACGATCGGCTTGCCCGACGTGGGGTCGGTGCCGAGCTCGCGCAGCGGCGGTGCGGCCGTCGCGCCACGGCCCCGCTTGGGCTGCGCGTAGATCGCGAGCGCCTCGTCGAGGGTCGTCGTGAACAGCGCCTCCTCCGACGCGAGCGTCCGCGAGTCGGTGCCCTTCTTCAGGTACGGCCCGTACCGGCCGTTCTGCGCGGTGATCTCCGCGCCGGACTCCGGGTCCGTGCCGACCACGCGCGGCAGCGACAGCAGGCGCAGCGCGTCGTCGAGGGTGAGCGTCGGCAGCGTCATCGACTTGAACAGCGACGCCGTGCGGGGCTTCGGGGCGGCGGCCAGGGCCTTCTTGCGGGCGGCGGCCGACAGCGACGGGTCGAGCTCCGGCTCGGGCAGCAGCTCGGTGACGTACGGGCCGTAGCGGCCGTTCTTCGCGACGATCGTCGTGCCCGTCGTCGGGTCCTCGCCCAGCACGAGGTCACCCTCGGGCTGCGTCTCCATGAGCTCGCGGGCCTTCTCGACGGTCAGCTCGTCGGGTGCGAGCTCGTCGGGCACGGACGCGCGGCGCGGGTTGCCGTCCTCGCCGAGGACGGACGCGTCCTCCAGGTACGGCCCGTACCGGCCGACGCGCAGCACGATGCCGTCGCCGATCTCGATCGAGTTGACCTCGCGGGCGTCGATCTCGCCGAGGTTCGCGACCAGGTCGCGCAGGCCCTCACCCTCGCCGGGCAGGGCCGGGTCGCCGAAGTAGAACTGGCTGAGCCAGTCGCTGCGCTCCTTCTCGCCCGACGCGATGAGGTCGAGGTCCTCCTCCATCGACGCCGTGAAGTCGTAGTCGACGAGGCGGTCGAAGTTCTCCTCCAGCAGCCGCGTCACCGCGAACGCGAGCCACGACGGCACGAGCGCCTGCCCGCGGGCCGTGACGTAGCCGCGGTCGAGGATCACGGAGATCGTCGCGGCGTACGTCGAGGGACGGCCGATGCCGCGCTCCTCGAGCGCCTTGACGAGCGACGCCTCGGTGAAGCGCGGCGGCGGGGACGTGCGGTGGCCGTCGGCGGTGAGGTCCCGCGCGGTGAGGTCGTCGCCCTCGGCCATCGTCGGCAGGCGGGTCTCGCCCTTCTCCGCGGCGGCCGGCTCGGCGGCGTCGTCGTCGTAGCGGGCGACGTCGCGGCCCTCCTCGTACGCGGCGAGGAAGCCCCGGAACGTGATGACCGTGCCGGACGCCGAGAAGACCGCGTCGACCTCGCCCGACCCGACCGCGGTGTCACCGGACGGGCGCGCCGTCGCGCCGATCCGGACGGACGCCGTCTGGCCGCGCGCGTCGGCCATCTGGGACGCGACGGTCCGCTTCCAGATGAGCTCGTACAGGCGGAACTGGTCGCCGGTGATCTCGCGTGCGACCTGGGCGGGCGTGCGGAAGTGGTCACCGGCGGGACGGATGGCCTCGTGCGCCTCCTGGGCGCCCTTCGCCTTCGAGGTGTAGACGCGCGCCGCGTCGGGCACGTACTCGGGCCCGTACAGCTCGGACGCCTGGCGCCGGGCGGCGTCGACCGCCTGCGTCGACAGCGCGGGCGAGTCGGTCCGCATGTAGGTGATGTAGCCGTTCTCGTACAGCGTCTGCGCGGTGCGCATCGTCTGCCGCGACGACATGCGCAGCTTGCGGGACGCCTCCTGCTGGAGCGTCGACGTCGTGAACGGCGCGGCCGGGCGGCGCGTGTACGGCTTCGTCTCGAGCGAGCGGACCGACCAGTCGGCGCCGTCCAGGCCCGCGACCAGCGCGTGCGCGGACGCCTCGTCGAGGTGCACGACGTCCGACGAGCGCAGCGTGCCGCGGTCGTCGAAGTCGCGGCCCGTGGCCACGCGCCGCCCGTCGACGCCCGACAGCCGGGCGGAGAACTGCGGCTGCGACGCGTCCTGCACGGCGAACGTGCCTGTCACGTCCCAGTAGTCGGCGGCGACGAACGCCATGCGCTCACGCTCGCGCTCGACGACCAGGCGCGTCGCGACGGACTGCACGCGACCCGCGGACAGGCCCTGGCGGACCTTGCGCCACAGCACCGGGCTGACCTCGTACCCGTACAGGCGGTCGAGGATGCGGCGGGTCTCCTGCGCGTCGACGAGGCGGTCGTCGAGGTCGCGCGTGCTCGACAGCGCCCGCTGGATCGCCTCGGGGGTGATCTCGTGGAACACCATGCGCTTGACGGGGACCTTCGGCTTGAGCTCCTGCAGCAGGTGCCACGCGATGGCCTCGCCCTCGCGGTCCTCGTCGGTGGCGAGGTAGAGCTCGTCGGAGTCCTTCAGCAGCTTCTTGAGCTCGCTGACCTTCTTCCGCTTGTCCGGGTCGACGACGTAGTAGGGGACGAAGCCGTTGTCGACGTCGACCGCGAACTTGCCGAACGGCCCCTTCTTCATGTCGGCCGGCAGCTCGGACGGCTGCGGGAGGTCCCGGATGTGCCCGACGCTCGCCTCGACGTCATACCCCTCACCGAGGTAACCGGCGATCGTGCGCGCCTTGGCAGGCGACTCCACGATGACGAGCTTGCGCCCTGCAGACATTGCGTCAGGCCTTCCTACCGACCGTGCGGGCCGCTGCGACCCGCACCTACCTCACCGCTGGGGACTCTACGTCGTGCCGTCAACTGTCCGGCAACCGCGCCGCGGCGGCCTGCCGGAGCAGGAGCAGCACCGCGAACGCGACGCACGCGGCCATGAGGGACCCCGTGGCACCGCCCACGTACGCGAGGACCTGGTCGGCGCGCGAGGGTACCGCGCCCAGGTGCTGCCAGGTGCGCGACAGCGACAGGACGGCCACGCCCGCCGACGCGGCGCCCGTGACCAGCAGCACGCCGACGGCCAGGCGCAGCGACCGGCGTCCCGCCGGGGCGTTGCCGTCCTCGTCGACGCGCCGCAGCGCACCGGTCGACGTCGCGGCCCGGCGTCGCGTGAGGGCGACGAGGGCGCAGGCCACCGCGCCCCACGCGAGGACCACGAGGATCGCGGCGACGACGTCCGACGGCCGGTGCCACTGCCCGATGAGCGTCGAGACGCCCGTCGCGGTCGTGTACCCGGCGCCGAGCAGCGCCGCCCACGGGCGCACGCGCGGCGGGACGACGAGCAGCAGCGCGACCGACACCGAGGCGGCAGCCGTCGTGTGCCCGCTCGGCAGGGTGTTGCCGTAGCTCTCCGGCACGCCGAGCTCCGGCCGGTAGAACACCTCGAGCTTGAGCAGCCGCGTCGTGACGTTCGCGCCGACCATGAGGACCGCGACCTGCAGCGCGAGCTCCCAGCGGCGGCGCAGCACCGCGATGAGCATCGCGGCGAGGATGACGGCCGCGATGAAGCCGACGGACACGATGTCGAGGACACGCTCGGCGACCCGCCAGAGCTGCGTCTGGCCGTACTCGGCGCCGCGCAGGGCGGCGAGCTCGACGAGCTGCCCGGACTCCGTCGTGACGAACACCCGCCACAGCGCCCACACGCCGACGACCGACGCGACGGCCACGGCGACGCACACGACGACGACGCCGACGCGGCGGTCCGGGGCGCGCGGGGGCACGACCGGGGTGGGTCGCGTGACGGGCGGGCTGCTCACCACACCACGGTAGGTCACGGCGGGCGGGCGCCGGGCCGTCGGCGGCGCCCGCCCGTGGGTCCGGACCGGGTCAGACGGATGCGGTCCGCCACCGCGAGAAGCGTCGTTCCAGGGTGAGCAGCAGCCCGTTGATCGTGACCCCGACCAGCGCGATCACGACGATCCCCGCGTACATCTTCGGGATCTGGAAGTTGAACTGCGTGTACGTGATGAGGTACCCGAGCCCGGCCTTCGCCCCGACCATCTCCGCGGCGATGAGGACGAGGATCGACGCCGCCCCTGCCATCCGGACACCCGTGAAGATCGTCGGGAGGGCCGCGGGCAGCACGACGTGCCGGAACAGGCGCACGGGCGACAGGCCGAGCGACCGCGCGGACTTCACGAGCAGCGGGTCGACCGTGCGCACGCCCGTGATGGTCGTGAGCAGCACCGGGAACGAGCACGCGTACACGACGAGCGCGATCTTCGACGTCTCGCCGATGCCGAGGACCAGGATGAACACCGGCAGCAGCGCGAGGGCGGCCGTGTTGCGGAACAGCTCGAGGATCGGGTTGAGCAGCTCCGCGACGGGCTTGTACCAGCCGATGAGGATGCCCAGCGGGATCGCGACGGAGACCGCGATGGCGAACCCGGCGGCGGCGCGGCCGAGGCTCGCGGCGACGTGCGTCGCGAGCTCGCCGCTCGTCGCGAGGTCCCCGAACGCGACGAGGACCGTGCTGAGCGGCGGCAGGAACACCGGGTCGGTCAGCCCGACGCGCGGCGCGACCTCCCACAGCGCGAGCAGCGCGAGGATCGCGACCGACGAGCGGGCCGCGCGGGTCGCCAGGTCGAGGACGCGGCGGCCGGCCGACGCCCGCGGAGCGACGACGGCGGGCCGGCGTCCGAGGGTGGGCGGGTCGGCGAAGCCGACGGTGTCGACGGCGGCGGGACCCGAGGTGTGATCGGTGTGATCGGTGTGATCGGTGGGCGCGGTGGGCGCGGTGACGCTCGCTGTCGCGCCGCTGCCGCCGCGGGGCGCGCGGCCGCGCAGCGACCTGAGGTCGAGCAGGCCGGTCGGGCTCTCAGGCACGGGACGCCTCCAGCTCTCGGGGCGACACGTCGGCCGCCGGGGTCGGGTCGCCGGCGTCGGACGTCGCAGCGGACGTCGCAGCGGACGCCGCAGTGGACGTCGCGTCGGCGTGCAGCGCGGACCAGATCTCGTGCCGCAGCCGCCCGAAGCGCGCGGTCGAGCGGACGTCGTCGCCGCTGCGGTCCAGGTCGATCGTGCGGACGGTCTGCAGGCGGCCCGGGCGGGGCGTCATGATCGCGACCCGCTGGCCCAGGTACACGGCCTCGTCGATGCCGTGCGTGATGAAGACGATGGTCTTGCCGGTCGCGCGCCAGATCCGCAGCAGCTCGTCCTGCAGCGACTCGCGGGTCTGCGCGTCGAGCGCCGCGAACGGCTCGTCCATGAGCAGCACCTCCGGGTCGAACGCGAGCGACCGCGCGATCGCGACGCGCTGCTTCATGCCGCCCGACAGCTCGTGCGGGTACCGGTCCGCGAACCCGGCGAGGCCGACCAGCTCGAGGTGCTCGTCTGCGAGCGCCGCCCGCTCCTTGCGGCCGACGCCCTTCGCCTGCAGGCCGAACTCGACGTTGGCGCGCGCGGTCCGCCACGGCAGCAGCGCGTACTGCTGGAAGACGACGCCCCGGTCCAGGCCGGGGCCGGTGATGGGCTCGCCGTCGAGCAGGATGCGCCCCGACGTCGGGCGCGTGAGCCCGCCGAGCAGGTCGAGCAGGGTCGACTTGCCGCACCCGGACGGGCCGACGACGGTGAGGAACTCCCCCGCGGGGACGTCGAGCGTGAAGTCGTCGAGCGCGGTGAACGCCGTGCGGGCGCCCCGGCCGCGACCGGCGGCCCGCACCGAGAACTCCTTGTGGACGTGCTCGAACCGCAGCTTGGGCGGCGGGCTCGGGGTGGTGGTGGTCATGTGCGGGTCCCTTCGGGTGCGGTGGTCCGGGCCGTGTCGCGCGCCCGGACGGGGAACGGGATGAACGTGGGGATGGACCGCCACATGACGACGGCCCCGGCGCCCGCGAGGGCGGCGATGACGAGGCTCGCGCCGACGAGCGTCTGCGCGGCGACGACGCCGATCGCGAGCGGGCCGCCGAACATGCCGGCGTCGTGCAGCAGCCGCCACGACGCCAGGAACTCGGCGCGGTTGGTGGCGGGTGAGACGTCGGCGCCGATCGTCATGACGACGCCGTTGCCGAACCCGTTGCCGATGCCGAGCACCACGGCGACGAGGCCGAGCGTCAGCGCGGTGCCGGTGAGCGGCAGCAGGACGTACGCGGTGCCGAGCAGGACGAGCGACGGGGTGGCGACGGCCCGCCGCCCGAACCGGTCCATGAGGTGCCCGGCGGGTGAGGACACGAGCACCTCGACGACCCCGGCCACGCCGAACAGCAGGCTGACCTGTGCCGGCGTGAGGCCGATGTGGTCGCCCCACAGCGGCACGACGGCGTCCCGGGAGGCCCGGGCGGCGCCCAGCAGCACGGTGCCGATGCCGAGCGTGAGGAACATGTGCCGGTAGGTGGACGCGACCGCGAGCGGTGTGACGGGTGCGGACCCGTCGCGGACCGTGCGCGACGCGGAGTCGGGCAGCCGCGCCATGAGCAGGCCCGACACGACGACCGCGACGAGCTGCACCGCGAACCCGCCGCGCAGGCCGACGGCGGTGATGACGGCGGCGCCGACGAACGGCCCGACGAGCGCGCCCGCCCGCCACGCCGTCGCGAACACCGACATCGCCCGGGCCCGCAGCGCGAGCGGCACGGCCTCGGTGAGGTACCGCTGCCGCGCGAGCGACCACACCGACATCGCGCTGCCCGCGAGCAGCACCCCGACCGCGAGCGACCACAGGTCCCACGCGACGAGGCACAGCAGGACGCCGACGGCGCCGGCCGCCGCACCGCCCAGGATCGAGCGGCGCTCGCCGAACCGGGCGACGATCCGCCCGGCCGGCAGGTCCCCCGCCAGCAGCCCCGCCCCGGTCAGCGCGGTGACGAGCGCGGACACGGCGACGGACGCCCCGAGGTCGCGCGCGGTCAGCGCGACGATCGGCAGCGCGGCGCCCTGGCCGACGCCGAAGACCGCGGCCGGGACGTACACGGGACCGACGAGGTCCCGCAGGGCTGCCGGCGGGGTGCCGCTCACGCGCGGACCAGCGCGTCGACCGGGGTGGCGGCCGGGGTGTCGGCCGAGCCGGAGGCCGGGGTGCTCGCGGCGTCGGCGCCCGCCCGCTCCGCGGCGTACCGGTTGACCGGGCGCGGCAGGCCCAGGTGGTCGCGCAGCGTCGTCCCGGTGTACTCGGTCCGGAACAGGCCACGGGCCTGCAGGATCGGCACGACGTGGTCGGCGAACACCTCGATCCCGGTCGGCAGGGCGGGCGGCATGACGTTGAACCCGTCGGCCGCGCCCTGCGTGAACCACTCGGTGATCGTGTCGGCGACCTGCTCGGGCGTCCCCGCGACGACCCGGTGCCCGCGGGCACCGGCCAGCCGGTGCAGGAGCCCGCGCACGGTGGGCTGCTCGCGCTCGACGATGCCCGCGACGACCTGGAGCCGCGACCGGTTGTTGTCGGTGACGTCCCCGGCGGCCGCGAACAGCTCCGGCGGCACCGGCTTGTCGAGCAGGTCCTCGCCGAGCTCGACGCCCGTGAGCACGGACAGCTGACGCAGTCCGTACGCGGGGACGGTGAGCTCGTTGAACTCGGTCTCCAGCGCACGCGCCTCCGCCTCGGTCGACCCGAGGAACGGGCTGATGCCCGGCAGGATCTTGATGCCCTGCGGGTCCCGCCCGAAGGTCACGGCCTGCCGGCGGATGTCCGCGGCGAACGCCTGCGCGTCCTGCAGGCGCTGGTGCGCCGTGAAGATCGCCTCCGACCAGCGGGCCGCGAACGCGCGCCCCTCGTTGGACGCCCCGGCCTGCACGAGCACCGGGTACCCCTGCGGCGAGCGCGGCGCGTTGAGCGCGCCCGCCACCCGCACGTGCTCGCCCGCGAAGTCGGCGGCGTGGATCTTCGCCGGGTCGGCGTACCGGCCGCTCTCGACGTCCAGGAGGATCGCGTCGTCCTCCCACGAGTCCCACAGGCGCGTCACCGTCTCGACGAACTCCGTCGCGCGGGCGTACCGCTCCTCGACCTCCGGGAACTGCGTGAGCCCGAAGTTCCCCGCCGCACCCGCGGACGCCGTCGTCACGATGTTCCAGCCCGCGCGACCGCCGCTGAGGTGGTCGAGGGACGCGAACAGCCGCGCCAGGTTGTACGGCTCGTAGAACGTCGTCGACGCCGTCGCGATGAGGCCGATGCGCTCGGTGGCCGCCGCGATCGACGCGAGCGTCGTGATCGGCTCCAGCCAGCCCGCCGCACCGTGCTCGACGTTCGGGCCCAGGTGCGGGACGTCCGCGAAGAAGACGGCGTCGAACTTCGCCGCCTCGGCCCGTCGTCCGAGGTCCTGGTAGTAGCGGGCCGAGTGGATGCGGTCGGGCGCGCTCGACGGGTGCCGCCACGACGCCTCGTGGTGGCCGGTCGGGTGGATGAACAGGTTGAGGACGAGCTGCCGTGCGGAGGTGGTCATGGTGGCTCCTGGGTCGTCGGGCTCAGTGCGGTCGGGTGCGGGGCGCGCGCCCCGTGTGGGCGCGCGGGACGTCAGGACAGCGACTCGCCGTCGGGTCCGGACCCGGGCTCGTACGTGCCGTTGTCGTACGGGTTGAACTCGTTCGTGTAGAGGTCGTCGAGGGCGACCTGCCCCTCCTCGAGCTCGCCCTCGCGGACCAGCCAGTCGACCCACGTGGAGATCTCCTCCTCGGCGATCACGCCGCCGGGACCCGCGATGCCGGTCGACTTCCAGACCGGGATCAGGTCGGTCGTCTCGTCGCGCCCGCGCTCGGTGATGATCCGCGTGTACCGCTCGCGGACCTCCTCGACGGGCGAGACCTGCGCCCAGCGGATCGCCCGCGCGACGCCCTGCACGAAGTCCGCGACCGCCTCGGGGTTCTCCTCGACGAACTCGTCCCGGAACACGAGCGACCCGTAGGTGAACTCGCCGAACAGGTCCTTCTCGGAGAAAAGGGAGCGCAGGCCGCCGCGGGCCTCGGCGACGTCCTTCTGCACGAAGCTCAGCGCGGACACGTCGACCTGGCCCTCGCGCAGCACCTGCTCGGCGTTGATCGGCGGCACGACGGTGAGCTCGACCTGGGCGATCTCGTCCTTCGTCAGCCCCTCGCGCGTGAGCCACTCGCGGATGACGAACTCCGACTGCGCGCCGAGGGTGTTGATGCCGATCTTCTTGCCGAGCAGGTCGTGCGCGCCCTGGATCGGGCTGTCCTCGGGGACGTAGTAGCCGCCGTACGTCTTGTCGTCAGAGCCGTAGTAGCCGATGACGGACGTGATGCGGGCGCCCGACGACCGGAGCTTGACGATCGCGCCGTTGAACGCGCCGCCGAAGTCCGTCTCGCCGGTCGCGGTGGCCTGGATGGACGCCGGGCCGCCGGTCACGTCGCCGATCCACTCGAGCGTGACGTCCTCGAAGTAGCCGAGGTCCTCGGCGAGCTCGGGGTAGCCGACCTGCCCGACCGAGCCCTGGTAGCGCAGGACGGTCGCGCCGGACTCGTCGGTCGTGGTGCCGGCGCTGGCCGGCGCGCACGCGGCGAGGCCGGCGAGCAGGGCGGCGGCGGCGAGGGCGAGTGCCGTGCGGGGTGCGGCGGTGCGGGGTGCGGGCGTGCGGCGACCCCGGTGCGCGGGGTCGCTCAGGACGTGCTGGGACATGGTTCTCCTGGGGAAGGGCGCGCGGGAGCGCGCGGCGGCGCACAGCCGCAGCGGGAGGTGCGAGGAACCCACGTGGTGGGTGGTGCGGGTGCCGGCGGACGTCGGGCGTCTCACCGGCCGTTCTCGGCGAGAGGGCCGGTCAGCCTCGACCGGCGGGACAGCTCATGCCACGACAGGACATGGTCGCCTCCAGGGGTGTCGGGAGGCCGCATGTGTACCAGCGGGTGTGACGGGTGTCAGGGGTTGGTCTGATTCGTCCCAGGATGCGGTCATTCGCACAGCGACGCGCTCGCGCCGGTGAGGTCGACGCGCGAGCGCCGGCCGCAACCGTCAGCGACCGACCGGGACCGGCTCCCCCGCCGCGACGACGACCGCGTGCCGGCACGCGCCCAGCCGGCGGCGGACGTCGTCGTCCGCGTTGATGCACAGCAGGCACCCGCCCCGCAGCTCCAGGGCCGCGGCTGCCGCGTCGATCGCCTCCGCGGTGCGGCCGCTGCGCAGCGACGTCGCCTGCAGGTCGAGCACGACGAGCGACGCGCACGCCGTCAGCGCGTCGCCGTGCCCGCTCAGGCCGCCTTCTCGACGTGCACGTGCAGCACGCTCGACGACTGCCGCACCGACGCCACCCGGTACGCCGCGGGCAGGTCGTCGAGACCGTCGAAGAGCCGCTCACCGCGACCGAGCAGGACCGGCACCACGGCGTAGCGCAGGTCGTCGACGAGGTGCGCCCGCAGGTACTGGCGGACCGTCGCCGCACCGCCGCCGAGCCGCACGTCCAGCCCGCCCGCCGCCTCGCGCGCCCGGTCCAGGGCGGCCTCGATGCCGTCGGTGACGAAGTGGAACGTCGTCCCGCCCGCCATCTCCAGCGGCGGCCGCGGGTGGTGCGTCAGGACGAACACGTCGCAGTGGTACGGCGGGTCCTCGCCCCACCAGCCCTG
Organism: Cellulomonas biazotea; assembly: GCF_004306155.1. Lineage (GTDB taxonomy): Bacteria > Actinomycetota > Actinomycetes > Actinomycetales > Cellulomonadaceae > Cellulomonas > Cellulomonas biazotea. The sequence goes on along the minus strand of NZ_BIMR01000022.1, from coordinate 1,104 downwards.
CCACGAGCCGTCGCCCCAGTCGCCGCGGACCGGCCCGAACATGTTGCGGCCCAGGATCCACGCGCCGATGCCCTCGAAGCCCGCGTCGACCGCCGCCTCGTCGAGCGCGTCGGCGGGCGCGACGCCCTGCGCCTCGTCGAGGTCGCGGAACCGCCGGGTGCCGAACATCCACCCGTGCAGCAGCTCCATCGCGCCCACGCCGAGCGGCTCGTCGAGGGACTGGTCGGGGCCGGCGGCGAAGCCGTCGAGGCTGACCGACAGGGTGTGCACGCGCAGCTTTCCGGTCCGGGTCATGGCGTCCTCCTGGTCGTGTCGAGATGCTGTCGTCGGGTGGTCGGAGCAGACGGACGGATCTCGACACGACGGCGGTGTCGAGAACGCGCGGTCGGCTCCGACCAGGTCGTGAGCCACCCGGTCGGGCTGGCCGTCGGACGGAAGGACAGACCCATGAAGTACATGCTGCTCATCTGGAACCGCCCCGGCTTCACGGACGAGATCTCGGACGCGGAGCGGACCACCCTGTTCGCGGAGGTCGACGAGATCCTCGCCGAGCTGACCGAGCGCGGCGAGCTCGTCGGCGGTGCCGCGCTCGCCGACCCGGCGACCGCCCGCACGACCCGGCACGTCGACGGCCGCACGACGCTCACCGACGGCCCGTTCGTCGAGAGCAAGGAGCAGTTCGCGGGGTACGTGTCGATCGACGTCGAGGACCTGGCGCGTGCGGAGGAGATCGCGGCGCGGTGGCCGGACACGCGGTTCGGCGGCGCGATCGAGGTGCGGGCGCTCATGGAGGACTCCGGCGCGGAGATGTGACGGTGCCCCCGCAGCCCTCGCCGCCGCCCCCGCTGCCGCACGACGTCGAGACCCTGCTGCGCACGACGGGTCCGCAGGTGCTCGCGGCCCTCGTGCGGCGGCACGGGCAGTTCGACGCGTGCGAGGACGCGGTGCAGGAGGCGCTGCTCGCGGCCGCGCAGCAGTGGCCGGTCGCGGGCGTGCCGGACGACCCGCGCGCGTGGCTGACGACCGTCGCGCGGCGGCGGCTCACCGACGCGTGGCGGTCGGACAGCGCGCGGCGGGCCCGGGAGGCGGCGGTCGCCGTGGACC
>NZ_BIMR01000021.1 GCF_004306155.1 Cellulomonas biazotea | reverse complement strand
CGCCGGACCCGCGGGCCGCCGCCGGCGACGTCCCCGGTAGGCCGCGGCCACGGGCGGGAAGAGCCCGCCTCCGCTGCCCTGCAGCCGCGACGCCTGGGCCTGCGCGGCCTGCCGCGCGAGCGCGGCGCGGCGGGCCCGGACGGACGCGGGGGTCGCGACGTCGACGCCCAGCGTGCCGAGCACGGCGTCGATCGGGTTGGCGACGGAGTAGGAGCCGTCGTGCTCGCCTGCCCACAGCAGGCCGACGACCTTGCCGTCCTCGTCGACGACGGCCGACCCGGAGTCGCCGCCGGCGGAGAACGACGTCTGCCCGGGCTCGGGCTCGACGCGGAGCTGGTCGCGCAGGGTGCGCCAGCCGATGCCGGGGCCGAAGTCGACGGACGTCGTGAAGTCGGTGGACACGACGCGGCCGGTCCGCAGGCCGGTGGTGCGGCCGTGCTTGCGCACGACGGACCCGGCGACGGCCTTCGCGGAGCCGGTGACGGCACCGATGCCGACGATCCCCGGGACCCAGCGGGCGCCGGGTGCGAGGGCGACGACGGCGGCGTCGATCCGGTCGGTGAGCGTGCCGCGGACGAGCTGGCCGATCTGGTCGCCGGGGCGTGCGCCGTCGGCGCGCGCGGGCTGGACCCACTGGCTGCCGACGTCCTCGAGCCCGTCGCCGGCGGCGACGTGCCAGTTGGTGAGCGCCAGGGCACGCCCGGTGTGCCGCTCGGTGACGACGACCCCGAGGGTGCCGTTGACGGAGCGCAGCTCGGCGGACGACTCGCCCTGGATGGTGACGGGGTCGACGGGGCCGATGCTGACGCCGCCGGCGAGGGGCCGGACGCGGCCGCGCATGAGGGCGGTGACGTCCTCGGCGGTGGGGATCCCGGGGTGGGTGGCCTCGTGGTGCAGGACGACGCGGTGCTCCACGACGTCGGTGGGGACGCCGTCGATCGTGGCGGGGATGCGCTGGTCGTCGGAGAGGTCGCCCGCGTCGAGCTTGCGGGTGACGTGGACGACGATCGCCTGCCGTCCGGTGGGCTGCCCGTCGGACCACTTCTCGCCGATGTCGACACCCACGACCCCGGGGCGGGCGATGAGCCCGTCCTCGTGGGCGCGCTTGGTCGGGCGGATCTGCTCCCGGCTGAGAGGCTCGGGGGCGCTGTCCTGCTCGGTCATGTCGTGCGTCTCCTCAGATGGTCGAGAACCACGGTGCCGCCCTGACCAGCGCCGGCGGTGCGGCGCGTGCCGGACCGGGGGAGGTCGGGCGGGTGCTGGCGAGGAGCGGGTGACGGGCGTCCAGATACACGTCCGGACGAGAAATCTTCGGTGGGACGTATCTGGGGCGGGCCGGTCCGCTCCTGCTCGTCGACCCCAGCACGGGGGACTGCGCCCGCGGGCGCGCGGGTGGTCCGGTCTCGGGCCGTCGCACGCCAGTCGGTCGCGTGTCCGTGTCCTCCTTGTAGGGGTTGTCCGGGCCGCCCTACTGTGTCAGGGGCGCGGCCGCCCGACGAGGCCAGCCTGTGAGGGGTCCATGATGAGTGATGACCTGGTGGGGCCGGTTGACGCCGCGCTCCGCGACCAGGGAGAGGGGCTGGCCGACCACGCCGCCCGTGCCGTCGTCGCGTACCGCGACGGGGACCGGGCGCCGCTCGCCTCTCTCGTGCAGGTGATGACGCCGTTGCTGTGGCACACGGTCCGCGCCCAGGGCGTGGACGCGGAGCAGGCGCAGGACATCGTGCAGAACGTGTGGCTGACGCTGGTGCGGGACATCGAGTCGATCCGGGACCCGCGCGCGACGCTGCAGTGGATGCTCGTGACGGCCAAGCGTGCGGCGTGGCGGGCGGTGCGTCGTACCCGCGACGACCTGGTCCGGCACGAGCAGGACGAGCACGTGACGGACTGGCTGTCGGCTCCGGCGGAGGATCGTCCGGACACCGTCGCGGTCCGGTCCGAGCGGGACCGGGTGCTCTGGGAGCACGTGGCGACGCTGCCGGACCGGTGCCGTCGGCTGCTGGGTCTGGTGGCGCTCGTCGACCGCCCCGACTACACGGTCGTCTCCCGGGCGCTGGGCATGCCGGTGGGCAGCATCGGACCGACGCGCGGCCGGTGCCTCGCGAAGCTCCGCCTCGCCCTCTCCAACGACCCCGCCTGGAGCGTGTCATGAGCACCGACGAGAGCACCCTGGCCCTGGTGGCGTCCGGCTCGCTGGACGTCGCCGACCTCGAGATCCTCACGCGGCTGGCGTCGCTGGTGGACACGTCCGACCCGGTCCCGTCGGGGCTGGTGGACCGGATCGGCATGGCGCTGACGATCGAGGCGCTGCACGCCGAGCTCGCGGAGCTGCACCTCGTGGGCGAGCCCGCGCTCGCGGTGCGGGCGGACGAGACGAGCATCGAGGCCGGCACGATCACGTTCACGACGGACGTGCTCACCGTGATGATCTCGGTCCACCCGGAGGCGGGACGCGTGCGCGTCGACGGCTGGGCGGCCCCGGCCGGCGAGCTCACGGTCGAGCTGCACCAGTCGGGCGACGTGACGACGGTGACGTCGGACGTCGACGGACGCTTCTCGTTCTCGGAGGTCGAGCGCGGCCCGGCGCGGCTGGTGCTGCGTCGCCCGTCGGACCCGCAGGTGCCGATCGTCACCCCGCAGATCGAGCTCTAGCGCAGATGTCGGACCTGGGCGGCCCGGCGGCGGCCGGACCGCCCGGAGTCGACGTCCTCGCGGACGCGCTCGCACGGGCGGAGACGGAGAACGCCGAGGGGCGTCCCACGCGTGCGCGACGTCGGCTGCGTCCTCTGCTGCACGACCTGGAGGCGCTGCCGGCGTCGCGTGACGTGGCGCGGCTGCGTGCGCGGGCGCTCGTGGAGCTCGCGAAGGCCGACTTCGAGACGCGCGGGGTGCCGGGTGCGGCGCTCGACGAGCTCGACGCGATGCTCGTCGAGCACGAGCAGGACCCGTCGGCGGGCTGGTCGGGTCTGCCGCCGGCGGTCGCGGGCCTGCGTGGTCTTCTGGCTCTGCGGGCGGGCCGCCAGCACGAGGCGCTGCACTGGCTCGACGAGGCGGTCGCGTCGATCGACGACGCCGACCCGATCGACGCCTGCCGGGTGCTGCTCAACCGGGGCGTGCTGCACACGGACATGCATCACGTGGCGCTGTCGCGCGCCGACTACGCGGAGTGCGCCCGGCGGGCCCGCCGGGCAGGGTTCGAGCTGCTGACGTTCAAGGCGGAGCACAACCTCGGCTACCTGGACTTCGTGGCGGGCGACCTGCCGGAGGCGCTGGCCCGGATGGAGGCGGCGGCGCGCATCCTGCCGGGTCCGTCGCGGCCGACGGCGCTGATGGACCGCGCGCGGGTGCTGCTGGAGGCGGGTCTGGTCGGGGTGGCGGACCAGACGCTCGCGGAGGCGGCGGAGCTGTTCGAGCAGCACCGCCGGGTCCGGGACGTCGCGGAGTGCGAGCTCGCCCGGGCGGAGTGCGCGCTGCTGCGCGGGGACGTCGCGGCGGCGGGCCGGTTCGCGGCGTCCGCGGCGCGACGGTTCCGGCGACGACGGGAGGACGCGTGGGTCGTGCGCGCGGCGCTGCTCGGGCTGCAGGTCGACGCGGTCGCGTACGCGCAGGCCCGGCAGGACGACCCCCGGACACGAACCCTGTGGGCGGGCCTGTCGCGCCGTGCCGGCCGGCTGGAGGCGATGTGCCGGGCGACGGGCCGGACGGCCTGGGAGGTCGGCGCGGCGTACGTGCGCATCGAGTCGGACCTGGCGCGGGGTGCGCTGGACGACCCGGACGGTCTGCTCGAGCAGCTGGGGACGGTGCGGGGGAGCGACCCGATCGCGGTGCGCCTGCACGGGCGCTGGATCCGGGCGAAGCTCGCGCTCGCGGCGGGCGACCGCGCGCGGGCGGCCCGCTTCGTGCACGCGGGGCAGCGTGACCTGGCGCTGCACCGGTCGCGGTTCGGGTCGCTCGACCTGCGGACGGCGGGGGCGGTGCACGGGCGTGCCCTGGCGACCCTGGACGTCGAGCTCGCGCTCGCGACGGGTCGTCCGACGGCCGTGCTCGACGCGGGGGAGCGGGTGCGCGCGGTGATCGGCGGGACCCCGCGGGTCAGCCCGCCGAGCGACCCGGACTCCGCGGCCCTGCTGTCGCAGCTGCGCCGACTCATCGACGACAGCCGGGGCGTGATCGGTCGGGCGAGCGCGGACCCGGTGCGGGCGAAGGCGGTGCGGGAGGCGCAGCGGCTCAAGCACGAGATCCTCGCGCGGTCGTGGCACGAGCGCGGTCAGGCGGGCGACGACCGCCCGGGGCGGGCGGCCGACGTGCGGCGGGTGCTGGCGGAGCGGCCGGGTTCGGTCCTCGTCGACATCGGCGTGCACCGCGGCGAGCTGCTCGCGGTCGCGGCGTCCGCGCACGGCATGGCGCTGCACCGTCTCGGTCGCGCGGCGGACGTCGCGGAGGTCGTGCGGCGCGTGCACGCGGACCTCGAGGTGACGGCGAACCCGCTGGTCCCCGCCGAGCTGCGGGAGGTCGCGCACCGCTCGCTGGCGCACGGCACGGCGGCGCTGGAGTCGCGCCTGGCGCCCCTGGTGGAGGTGCCGGGCGAGCTGGTCGTCGTCGCCACGGGCTGGCTGGCGGCGCTGCCGTGGTCGATGCTCGCGCCCCGTGCCGGACGCCCCACGGTGGTCGCGCCGTCGGTCCACCACTGGGTGCGGTACGCGGGGACGGCGCCGGCGCACCCGGAGCGGGTGACCGCGGCCGCGGGCCCGGGGCTGCGGCACGCGGACGACGAGGTGCGTGAGGTGGGGTCGCTGTGGTCGGGCGGCGAGGTGCTGGTGGCCGACGACGCCACCGTCGCGCGCACGATCGAGGTGCTGGGGTCCCCGGGGCTCGTGCACCTGGCGGCGCACGGTCGGCACGAGCCCGACAACCCGCTGTTCTCCTCGCTGCGCATGGCGGACGGCCCGCTGTTCGCGCACGAGCTCGACGCGGGCTCGCAGACGCCGGACCTCGTGGTGCTGTCGTCGTGCGAGGTGGGCCGGGCGAGCGTCCGGGCGGGCGGTGAGGCGCTCGGCATGGCGAGCGTCCTGCTGCGGCGGGGCGTGGGCTGCGTGGTCGCGGCGATCGCCCCGATCCCCGACGAGACGGCGATGCGGGTCATGACGCGGATGCACGCGCTGCTGCGCGAGGGCGACCCGGTGGCGCAGGCGGTCGCGACGGCGATGGCGGAGGACGCGCGCCGCACGGGCGTCGTCGCGCCGCTCATGTGCTTCGGCGCACCGGTCTGACGACGGCCCGCCCGCCCGTCTGCCGTCGGGCGGGACCCGATTTGGTCATGACTAGACGTTCACGTACTCTGGTCGACGCCCAAGACCGCCGGTCGTCGGTGTCGCGCTCAGCGATCCCGACCGAAGTCCCGCAGCAGCGGAGGCCAGCGCAGGTGAGAGTTCCCGGACGGACCGGTTCAGCCGAGTCCCGACGTCGAGCCCCGCGCCTGCGCGGGGCTCTTGCCGTTTCCGGGGCGGAGACCGGTGGCACCACCATCGGAAGGATTGCCATGGCGAGGCCGGACAAGGCAGCCGCTGTCGCAGAGCTCACGGACCGGTTCCGTGAGTCGAACGCGGCCGTGCTGACCGAGTACCGCGGGCTCACCGTCGCGCAGCTCAAGACGCTGCGCAAGGCGCTCGGCGGTAACGCTACCTACGCCGTGGTGAAGAACACGCTGACCGCGATCGCGGCCAAGGACGCCGGTCTGACTGGCCTCGACGACGCGCTCGCGGGCCCGTCGGCGATCGCCTTCGTCACCGGCGACCCGGTCGAGGCCGCGAAGGGTCTGCGTGACTTCGCCAAGGCGAACCCCGCGCTGGTCATCAAGGGTGGTGTCCTCGACGGGCGCACCCTGACCGCCGCGGAGGTCACCAAGCTCGCGGACCTCGAGTCCCGCGAGGTGCTCCTGGCCAAGGCGGCCGGTGCGATGAAGGCCAAGCTCTACCAGGCTGCCTACGTCTTCACCGCGAACACCGCCCAGGCCGCCCGTGTCATCGATGCCCTGCGTCAGAAGCAGGAGTCGGAAGGCGCTGCCGCCTGACCGTGCCGGCACAGCCGGGACGGTGAGCCGACGCGCACACCCCCACATCTGCTTCGGCGGCCACCGTGGCCGACCGGGCACCGTACGAAAGGAACGCCGATCATGGCGAAGCTCAGCACCGACGAGCTCATCGAGCAGTTCAAGGGCCTCACCCTCATCGAGCTCTCCGAGTTCGTGAAGGCGTTCGAGGACGTCTTCGAGGTCACCGCCGCCGCTCCCGTCGCCGTCGCGGCCCCCGCCGCCGGTGGCGCGGGCGCCGAGGTCGAGGCCGAGGAGGAGAAGGACTCGTTCGACGTCGTCCTCGAGGCCGCCGGCGACAAGAAGATCCAGGTCATCAAGGAGGTGCGCGCCCTCACGTCCCTCGGTCTCAAGGAGGCCAAGGACCTGGTGGACGAGGCCCCCAAGGCCGTCCTGGAGGGTGTCAACAAGGAGGCCGCCGAGAAGGCCAAGGCGCAGCTCGAGGGCGCCGGCGCCACGGTCACCCTCAAGTGATCTGACTCCGGCCGGGTCCTCGGACCGCGTGCCGGAGGCGCTCCGCACGAAGGCCGTACCCCTGCGGGGGTGCGGCCTTCGTCGTCTCCCGGGCGGGTCCGGTCTGATGACGGCCGGGTCCGCGGACGGGTGCGGAAACGGCGCCCGACCTGCTCCGCTTTCGCGGTCGGGGTGACGTGTGCCACCATGTGCGGCGGCGACAGCGTGGTCGTCGGAGCGGGCGTAGCCGCCCGTTCGAGCAGGTGATGGGGAAGGGCGTCGACGGAGCCGCCGGTGACCCTCGGTCGTCGTGCGACGCCGGGTGGACTTTCCCATGCCGGTTGAGTATGCTAGCGCTTTGCGCTGGCCTGTGCCCGCGATCCCGTATAACCCGAGCTGTGGACGTCGTACGTGCGCGACGTCCCGCGGCTCGTCCGGCCGGGGGATCGCGCTCCGCCTGACCTGCGCAGCGTGACCACGATCCGCAGGGAAGGACCCCTCTTGGCTGCCTCGCGCACCCCTTCTGCACCGACCGCTGACGCCATCGCGAACCGCACCGCATCCCGTCGCATCTCCTTCGCCAAGATCTACGAGCCGCTCGAGGTCCCGGACCTCCTCGGGCTGCAGACCGAGAGCTTCGACTGGCTCCTCGGCAACGAGCGCTGGCAGGCCCGCGTGGCCGCCGCCCTCGAGGCCGGTCGTCAGGACGTCCCCGAGACCGCCGGTCTCGAGGAGATCTTCGAGGAGATCTCGCCGATCGAGGACTTCGGCGGGTCGATGTCCCTCTCCTTCCGCGAGCACCGCTTCGAGCCCCCGAAGTACACGGCCGAGGAGTGCAAGGAGAAGGACTTCACCTTCGCCGCGCCGCTGTTCGTCACCGCCGAGTTCGTCAACTACACGACCGGCGAGATCAAGAGCCAGACGGTCTTCATGGGCGACTTCCCGCTCATGACCGAGCGCGGCACGTTCATCATCAACGGCACCGAGCGTGTCGTCGTCTCGCAGCTCGTCCGCTCGCCGGGCGTCTACTTCGAGCGTCAGGCCGACAAGACGTCCGACAAGGACATCCTCACGGCCAAGGTCATCCCGAGCCGTGGTGCGTGGCTCGAGTTCGAGATCGACAAGCGCGACAACGTCGGCGTCCGCGTCGACCGCAAGCGCAAGCAGAACGCCACGGTGCTGCTCAAGGCGCTCGGCATGACGGAGTCGGAGATCCGCGAGGAGTTCGCCGCGTACCCGGCCGTCATCGACACGCTCGAGAAGGACCACGTCCAGACGCAGGACGAGGCGCTGCTCGACCTCTACCGCAAGATCCGCCCGGGCGAGCCGCCGACCGTCGAGGCCGGCCGCGCGCTCATCGAGAACTTCTACTTCAACCCCAAGCGCTACGACCTCGCGAAGGTCGGCCGCTACAAGCTGAACAAGAAGCTCGGCCAGGACGCGCCCCTCGCGGACTCCGTCCTCACGCTCGCGGACGTCGTCGCGACCATCAAGTACCTCGCGTCGCTGCACATCGACCTGCCCGCGCTGCCCGGCACGCGGGCCGGCGAGGCGATCGAGATCCGCGTCGAGACGGACGACATCGACCACTTCGGCAACCGTCGCATCCGTGCGGTCGGCGAGCTCATCCAGAACCAGGTCCGCACGGGCCTGTCCCGGATGGAGCGCGTCGTGCGCGAGCGCATGACGACGCAGGACGTCGAGGCGATCACGCCGCAGACGCTGATCAACATCCGTCCCGTCGTTGCCTCCATCAAGGAGTTCTTCGGGACGAGCCAGCTGTCGCAGTTCATGGACCAGAACAACCCCCTCGCCGGCCTGACGCACAAGCGTCGTCTGTCCGCGCTGGGCCCGGGTGGTCTGTCCCGCGACCGCGCCGGCATGGAGGTCCGTGACGTCCACCCGTCGCACTACGGCCGCATGTGCCCGATCGAGACCCCTGAGGGCCCGAACATCGGTCTCATCGGCTCGCTCGCGTCGTTCGGGCGGATCAACCCGTTCGGCTTCGTCGAGACGCCGTACCGCAAGGTCGTCGCCGGCCGCGTCACGGACGAGGTGCACTACCTCACCGCCGACGACGAGGACCGCCACGTCATCGCGCAGGCCAACGCGCCGCTCGAGGCCGACGGCTCGTTCGAGGAGGACCGCGTCCTCGTCCGCGTCAAGGGCGGCGAGATCGAGTACGTCACCGGCGAGAACATCGACTACATGGACGTCTCCCCGCGCCAGATGGTGTCGGTCGCGACGGCCCTGATCCCGTTCCTCGAGCACGACGACGCGAACCGTGCCCTCATGGGCGCGAACATGCAGCGCCAGGCCGTGCCGCTGGTCCGCTCCGAGGCGCCGCTCGTCGGCACCGGCATGGAGCGTCTTGCCGCGATCGACGCGGGCGACGTCATCGTCGCGACGAAGCCGGGTGTCGTCACCGAGGTGTCGGCCGACCTGATCGTCGTCGCCAACGACGACGCGACCACGTCGACGTACCGGGTGGCGAAGTTCCGCCGCTCGAACCAGGGCACGTCCTACAACCAGCGCGTGCTGGTCGACCAGGGCGCCCGCGTCGAGGTGAACTCGGTGCTGGCCGACGGCCCGGCGACGGACGAGGGCGAGCTCGCGCTCGGCCGCAACCTGCTCGTCGCGTTCATGTCGTGGGAGGGCCACAACTACGAGGACGCGATCATCCTGTCGCAGCGCCTCGTGCAGGACGACGTCCTGTCCTCGATCCACATCGAGGAGCACGAGGTCGACGCGCGTGACACCAAGCTCGGCCCCGAGGAGATCACGCGGGACATCCCGAACGTCTCCGAGGAGGTCCTGGCCGACCTCGACGAGCGCGGCATCATCCGCATCGGCGCCGAGGTCGCGGCGGGCGACATCCTCGTCGGCAAGGTGACGCCCAAGGGCGAGACCGAGCTGACCCCGGAGGAGCGCCTGCTCCGCGCGATCTTCGGCGAGAAGGCCCGCGAGGTCCGCGACACGTCGCTCAAGGTGCCGCACGGCGAGTCCGGCACGGTCATCGAGGTCCGCACGTTCAGCCGTGAGGACGGCGACGAGCTGCCCGCCGGCGTCAACGAGCTGGTCCGCGTGTACATCGCGCAGCGCCGCAAGATCACGGACGGCGACAAGCTCGCCGGCCGTCACGGCAACAAGGGCGTCATCTCGAAGATCCTGCCCGTCGAGGACATGCCGTTCCTCGCGGACGGCACCGCCGTCGACGTCGTGCTCAACCCGCTGGGTGTGCCCGGTCGTATGAACGTCGGCCAGGTCCTCGAGACGCACCTCGGCTGGGTCGCCAAGCAGGGCTGGGACATCCAGCTCGCCGAGGGTGACGTCACGTGGCGCGAGGGCGTCCCGGACGTCGCGGCGTCCTCGACGGCCGGCAACCCGGTCGCGACGCCCGTGTTCGACGGCGTGCCGGAGGAGACCCTCACGGGTCTGCTCGGCTCGACGCTGCCGAACCGCGACGGCGAGCGCATGGTGCAGGCCGACGGCAAGGCCCGCCTCTTCGACGGCCGCTCGGGCGAGCCGTTCCCGGAGCCGGTCGCCGTGGGCTACATGTACATCCTCAAGCTGCACCACCTGGTCGACGACAAGATCCACGCCCGCTCGACCGGCCCGTACTCGATGATCACGCAGCAGCCGCTGGGTGGTAAGGCGCAGTTCGGTGGCCAGCGTTTCGGCGAGATGGAGGTCTGGGCCCTCGAGGCGTACGGCGCTGCCTACACGCTGCAGGAGCTCCTCACCATCAAGTCGGACGACGTCCCCGGCCGCGTGAAGGTGTACGAGGCCATCGTCAAGGGCGAGAACATCCCCGACTCGGGCATCCCGGAGTCCTTCAAGGTCCTCCTCAAGGAGATGCAGTCGCTCTGCCTGAACGTCGAGGTGCTGTCGTCCGACGGTGTCTCGATCGACATGAAGGAGAACGACGACGAGGTCTACCGCGCCGCGGAGGAGCTCGGGATCGACCTGTCGCGTCGCCCCAACGCCAGCAGCATCGAAGAGATCTGACGCCGAGCCCCGGCGCGGCTGACCCCAGCCGCGCCGGGCGCCCGCACCCCCTTGCACCATTTCCGTCCGCCGGGGACGCCCTGATGAGGGACACCGGCAAGCGAAGGAAGTAGGACCCCTTGCTCGACGTCAACGTCTTCGACGAGCTGCGCATCGGCCTGGCCACGGCCGACGACATCCGTGCCTGGTCGCACGGTGAGGTGAAGAAGCCCGAGACCATCAACTACCGGACCCTGAAGCCGGAGAAGGATGGCCTGTTCTGCGAGAAGATCTTCGGTCCCACCCGGGACTGGGAGTGCTACTGCGGCAAGTACAAGCGTGTCCGCTTCAAGGGCATCATCTGCGAGCGCTGCGGCGTCGAGGTCACGCGCTCCAAGGTCCGCCGTGAGCGCATGGGCCACATCGAGCTCGCCGCCCCGGTGACGCACATCTGGTTCTTCAAGGGTGTGCCGTCGCGTCTGGGCTACCTGCTCGACCTGGCGCCCAAGGACCTCGAGAAGGTCATCTACTTCGCGGCCTACATGATCACGTGGGTCGACGACGAGGGCCGGCACGAGGACCTCCCGAACCTCCAGAACGAGATCGACCTGGAGAAGAAGGAGATCGCGGACCGCCGCGACAACGACATCAACGCCCGCGCGCTCAAGCTCGAGGCCGACCTGGCCGAGCTCGAGGCCGAGGGCGCCAAGGCCGACGCGCGCCGCAAGGTCCGCGACTCGGCCGAGCGCGAGATGGCGCAGCTGCGCAAGCGGTCGGACGCCGAGCTCGAGCGCCTCGACACGGTCTGGGACCGGTTCAAGAACCTCAAGGTCGCCGACCTCGAGGGCGACGAGCTGCTCTACCGCCAGCTGCAGGACCGCTACGGCAACTACTTCGAGGGCTCGATGGGCGCCGCGGCGATCCAGAAGCGTCTCGAGGCGTTCGACCTGGAGGCGGAGTCCGACAACCTGCGCGAGATCATCAAGACGGGCAAGGGCCAGCGCAAGACGCGTGCCCTCAAGCGTCTGAAGGTCGTCAACGCGTTCCTCACGACGAGCAACTCGCCGACGGGCATGGTCCTCGACGCGGTCCCGGTCATCCCGCCGGACCTGCGCCCGATGGTCCAGCTCGACGGTGGCCGCTTCGCCACGTCGGACCTCAACGACCTGTACCGCCGCGTCATCAACCGGAACAACCGCCTCAAGCGGCTCCTGGACCTGGGCGCGCCGGAGATCATCGTCAACAACGAGAAGCGGATGCTCCAGGAGGCCGTGGACTCGCTGTTCGACAACGGCCGTCGTGGCCGCCCGGTGACGGGCCCCGGCAACCGTCCGCTGAAGTCGATCTCCGACATGCTCAAGGGCAAGCAGGGCCGGTTCCGCCAGAACCTGCTCGGCAAGCGCGTCGACTACTCGGGCCGTTCGGTCATCGTCGTCGGCCCGCAGCTCAAGCTGCACCAGTGCGGCCTGCCGAAGCAGATGGCGCTCGAGCTCTTCAAGCCGTTCGTCATGAAGCGGCTCGTGGACCTCAACCACGCGCAGAACATCAAGTCGGCCAAGCGCATGGTCGAGCGCGCGCGCCCGGTCGTGTGGGACGTGCTCGAGGAGGTCATCACCGAGCACCCGGTGCTGCTGAACCGTGCACCCACGCTGCACCGTCTGGGCATCCAGGCGTTCGAGCCGCAGCTCGTCGAGGGCAAGGCGATCCACCTGCACCCGCTCGTCTGCGCCGCGTTCAACGCGGACTTCGACGGTGACCAGATGGCCGTCCACCTGCCCCTGAGCGCGGAGGCGCAGGCCGAGGCCCGCATCCTCATGCTCTCGAGCAACAACATCCTCAAGCCGTCGGACGGCCGTCCGGTGACCATGCCCTCGCAGGACATGATCATCGGCCTGTTCCACCTCACCTCCGACAAGGAGGACCCGCTGGGTGCGGGCCGGGCGTTCAGCTCGGTGTCCGAGGCGATCATGGCGTTCGACCAGGGCTCCCTGGACCTCAACGCGGTCGTGAAGATCCGCTTCGACGACCTCGTGCTGTCGGAGACGGACGCGCCCGAGGGCTGGTCCGAGGGCGAGCCGCTGCTGTTCGAGACGACACTCGGCCGTGCGCTGTTCAACGAGCTGCTGCCGGTCGACTACCCGTACGAGAACGGCGTGGTCGACAAGAAGCGCCTCTCGGCGATCGTCAACGACCTCGCCGAGCGCTACCCGAAGGTCGCCGTCGCGGCGTCCCTCGACGCGCTCAAGGAGGCCGGCTTCCGCTGGGCGACGCGCTCCGGCGTGACGATCTCGATCTCCGACGTCGCGACCCCGGCCGCGAAGAAGGGCATCCTCGAGGAGCACGAGGCGCGTGCCGCCAAGGTCCAGGGCCAGTACGACAAGGGTCTGATCACGGACGACGAGCGCCGTCAGGAGCTCATCGAGATCTGGACGCAGGCCACGGACAAGGTCGCCAAGGCGATGCAGGAGAACTTCCCTGCGCGCAACACGGTGTACCGCATGGTCGGCTCGGGTGCGCGTGGTAACTGGATGCAGGTCCGGCAGATCGCCGGCATGCGTGGTCTGGTCGCCAACCCGAAGGGCGAGATCATCCCGCGCCCGATCAAGGCGAACTACCGCGAGGGCCTGTCCGTCCTCGAGTACTTCATCGCGACGCACGGTGCCCGCAAGGGTCTGGCGGACACCGCTCTGCGGACCGCCGACTCGGGCTACCTGACCCGTCGTCTGGTGGACGTCTCGCAGGACGTCATCGTCCGCGAGGAGGACTGCGGCACCGAGCGCGGCCTGACGATGCCGATCGGTGTCGCCGCCGGTGAGGGCCTGCGTCGTCACGACAAGGTCGAGACGAGCGTCTTCTCGCGCACGCTGGCGACGGACGCGGAGATCGACGGCGAGATCATCGGTCACGCGGGCGACGACATCGGCGACGTCCTGCTGGACCGTCTGCTCGAGTCGGGCGTCACGGAGCTCAAGGTGCGCTCGGTCCTGACGTGCGAGTCGCGCGTCGGCACGTGCGCCAAGTGCTACGGCCGGTCGCTCGCGACGGGCAAGCTCGTCGACATCGGCGAGGCCGTCGGCATCATCGCGGCCCAGTCGATCGGTGAGCCCGGCACCCAGCTGACGATGCGGACGTTCCACACCGGTGGTGTGGCCTCGGCGGACGACATCACGCAGGGTCTGCCGCGTGTCCAGGAGCTCTTCGAGGCCCGCACCCCCAAGGGTGAGGCGCCCATCGCGGAGTTCTCGGGCCGCATCGCGATCGAGGAGGGTGACCGCTCGCGGCGCATCGTCCTCACGCCGGACGACGGCTCGGAGGAGATCGCCTACCCGATCACCAAGCGCTCGCGCCTGCTGATCGCGGACGGCGACCACGTCTCGGTGGGCACGCAGCTCGTCCAGGGTGCGGTCGACCCGAAGAAGGTCCTGCGCATCCTCGGCCCGCGTGCGACGCAGAAGCACCTGGTCGACGAGGTGCAGGAGGTCTACCGCTCGCAGGGCGTGGACATCCACGACAAGCACATCGAGGTCATCGTCCGGCAGATGCTGCGCCGGATCACGGTCCTCGACTCGGGCGACACGGGTCTGCTCCCGGGCGAGCTCGCCGAGCGCGGGAAGTTCGAGGACGCGAACCGCAAGGCCGTGTCCGAGGGTACCCAGCCGGCGTCGGGCCGTCCGGAGCTCATGGGCATCACGAAGGCGTCGCTCGCGACCGACTCGTGGCTGTCCGCGGCCTCCTTCCAGGAGACGACGCGCGTCCTCACCGAGGCCGCGATGTCGGGTCGTTCCGACCCGCTCCTGGGCCTCAAGGAGAACGTCATCCTCGGCAAGCTCATCCCGGCCGGCACGGGTCTGCCCCGGTACCGGAACATCACGGTGGAGCCGACGGAGGAGGCGAAGGCCGAGCTGTACCCGACCTTCGGCTACGACGAGATCGACTTCCCCGCCCTGGGCCTCGGCTCGGGCGAGGCGATCCCGCTCGAGGACATCGACTTCGGCGACTTCCGCTGACGTCACCGTCCGCAGCACGTCCCGGATGGGCTCGCCGGTCTCGGCGGGCCCATCCGGGCGTTCGGGGGCACGATGGGTGAGGGCCGTCTCTTTGACGGTGCGGAACGCGCCCGGTAACGTAGGACACCGTGCCCGCGCCGTCGGGCTCTCGCGCATGCACCCGGACGCGGTCCTCCTCGCAGGAGCACGACCGGGCGCGCCAGGTGGTCCCCCATCCGCCGCGCACCCTCCGTCACGGAATCCCGGGCGACAGGGCTGCCGAACGACGGGGCGACACGCCCGGGCGCGGGGGTCGGTGCAGGACGCAAGACCACCGGGGAAGTCGCACGACGGGCGACGAACCCGACCATGCCGGCCGTCCAGGGTGACGGGGTCCGGTCGACCAGAGCTCATCCAACAGACGGAGACGTAGTGCCTACGATCCAGCAGCTGGTCCGCAAGGGCCGGCAGGCGAAGACGAACAAGTCGAAGACGCCCGCCCTCAAGGGCAGCCCCCAGCGACGCGGTGTGTGCACCCGCGTCTACACCACGACCCCGAAGAAGCCGAACTCGGCCCTCCGCAAGGTGGCCCGTGTCCGTCTCTCGAGCCAGGTCGAGGTCACCGCGTACATCCCCGGTGTCGGCCACAACCTGCAGGAGCACTCGATCGTGCTCGTCCGCGGCGGCCGTGTGAAGGACCTCCCGGGTGTCCGGTACAAGATCGTCCGTGGTGCCCTCGACACGCAGGGCGTCAAGAACCGCAAGCAGGCGCGTAGCCGCTACGGCGCGAAGAAGGTGGGCTGATGCCTCGCAAGGGTCCGGCCCCGAAGCGGCCGCTGATCTCCGACCCGGTCTACGGGTCGCCGGTCGTCACGCAGCTGATCAACAAGGTCCTCCTCGACGGCAAGAAGTCCGTCGCCGAGGCCATCGTCTACGGCGCCCTCGAGGGTGTGCGTGAGAAGACGCAGGGCGACCCGGTCGTCGTGCTCAAGCGCGCGCTCGACAACGTGCGTCCCTCGCTCGAGGTCCGCTCGCGCCGCGTCGGTGGCGCCACGTACCAGGTCCCGGTCGAGGTGCGCCCCGTGCGCCAGACGACCCTGGCCCTGCGCTGGCTCACCGACTACTCGCGCGCTCGCCGCGAGAAGACGATGACCGAGCGCCTCATGAACGAGATCCTCGACGCCTCGAACGGCCTCGGTGCCGCGGTCAAGCGCCGCGAGGACATGCACAAGATGGCCGAGTCCAACAAGGCGTTCGCGCACTACCGCTGGTAATCCCAGCCGGTCGCCGCGCCCCGTCCGATCCCTGGTCCGCCAGGTGCGGGCGGGGCCGCGGCACCACCACAAGCCAACCGACAAGGGGCAACTCACGTGGCACTGGACGTGCTGACGGACCTGACGAAGGTCCGCAACATCGGCATCATGGCGCACATCGATGCCGGCAAGACCACCACCACCGAGCGGATCCTGTTCTACACCGGGGTCAACTACAAGATCGGTGAGACGCACGACGGCGCGTCGACGATGGACTGGATGGAGCAGGAGCAGGAGCGCGGCATCACGATCACGTCGGCCGCGACGACCTGCTACTGGAAGAACAACCAGATCAACATCATCGACACCCCCGGCCACGTGGACTTCACTGTCGAGGTGGAGCGCTCGCTGCGCGTCCTCGACGGTGCGGTCGCCGTGTTCGACGGCAAGGAGGGCGTCGAGCCCCAGTCCGAGACGGTGTGGCGCCAGGCGGACAAGTACGACGTCCCGCGCATCTGCTTCGTCAACAAGATGGACAAGCTCGGTGCGGACTTCTACTTCACGGTCGACACGATCGTGAACCGCCTCAAGGCCAAGCCGCTCGTCATCCAGCTGCCCATCGGCTCCGAGAACGACTTCATCGGTGTCGTGGACCTCGTCGAGATGCGCGCCCTGGTGTGGCGCGGCGAGACGGCCCTCGGCGAGAAGTACGAGATCGAGGACATCCCGGCCGACCTGGTGGAGAAGGCGGAGCAGTACCGCGCCGAGCTCCTCGAGGCCGTCGCCGAGACCGACGACGCGCTGCTCGAGAAGTTCCTCGGCGGCGAGGAGCTCACGGTCGCCGAGGTCAAGGCCGGCATCCGCAAGCTCACGGTCGCGTCCGAGGCCTACCCGGTCCTGTGCGGCTCGGCGTTCAAGAACAAGGGCGTGCAGCCCATGCTCGACGCCGTCATCGACTACCTGCCGACGCCCCTGGACGTCCCGGCGGTCGAGGGCCACGACGCGAAGGACCCCGAGATCGTCATCGAGCGTCACCCCGACGCCACGGAGCCGTTCTCCGCGCTGGCCTTCAAGGTCGCGGCGCACCCGTTCTTCGGCAAGCTGACCTACGTCCGGGTGTACTCGGGCAAGGTCTCGCAGGGCGCCCAGGTGCTCAACTCGACGAAGGGCAAGAAGGAGCGCATCGGGAAGCTCTTCCAGATGCACTCCAACAAGGAGAACCCCGTCGAGGACGCGACGGCCGGCCACATCTACGCCTTCATCGGCCTGAAGGACGTCACCACCGGTGACACCCTGACGGACCCGTCGGCGCCGGTCGTGCTCGAGTCGATGACCTTCCCGGAGCCCGTCATCGACGTGGCGATCGAGCCGAAGACGAAGGGTGACCAGGAGAAGCTCTCCACGGCCATCCAGAAGCTCGCCGAGGAGGACCCGACCTTCCGCGTGAAGCTCGACGAGGAGACCGGCCAGACCGTCATCGGCGGCATGGGCGAGCTCCACCTCGACATCCTCGTCGACCGCATGCGTCGCGAGTTCAAGGTCGAGGCCAACGTCGGCAAGCCGCAGGTCGCGTACCGCGAGACGATCCGTCGCTCGGTCGAGAAGATCGACTACACGCACAAGAAGCAGACCGGTGGTTCCGGCCAGTACGCGAAGGTGCAGATGACCTTCGAGCCGCTGGACCCGGCCGAGGGCGAGCTGTACGAGTTCGAGAACAAGGTCACCGGTGGCCGCATCCCGCGCGAGTACATCCCGTCGGTCGACGCCGGCATCCAGAGCGCGATGCAGCTCGGCGTCCTCGCGGGCTTCCCGCTCGTGGGCGTCAAGGCGATCCTGCTCGACGGTGCGTCGCACGACGTCGACTCCTCCGAGATGGCGTTCAAGATCGCCGGCTCGATGATCCTCAAGGAAGCGGTCCGCAAGGCCGACCCGGTCCTCCTGGAGCCGGTCATGGCCGTCGAGGTCCGCACCCCCGAGGACTACATGGGTGACGTCATCGGCGACATCAACTCGCGCCGCGGCATGATCCAGTCCATGGAGGACGCGACGGGCGTGAAGGTGATCCGCGCCCAGGTTCCTCTTTCCGAGATGTTCGGCTACGTCGGTGACCTGCGGTCGAAGACCCAGGGTCGCGCGGTGTACTCGATGCAGTTCGACAGCTACGCCGAGGTTCCTCGGAACGTTGCCGAGGAGATCATCAAGAAGACCCGGGGCGAGTAGTCCCACAGGTCGACACCTGTAGTTCCATCACACAAACCGACCCGTAGGACCGCACGCCTCGCGTCTACCCTCCCGGTAGCCGCAGACGGGCACTCTCTACCAAGTCCTGAGGAGGACACCCAGTGGGCAAGGCGAAGTTCGAGCGGACCAAGCCGCACGTCAACATCGGGACCATCGGTCACGTCGACCACGGCAAGACGACGCTGACGGCCGCGATCTCGAAGGTGCTGCACGACAAGTACCCGGACCTGAACCCCTTCACGCCGTTCGACGAGATCGACAAGGCGCCGGAGGAGAAGCAGCGCGGTATCACGATCAACATCGCGCACGTCGAGTACCAGACGGAGAAGCGCCACTACGCGCACGTCGACGCTCCTGGTCACGCCGACTACATCAAGAACATGATCACGGGTGCGGCGCAGATGGACGGCGCCATCCTCGTGGTCGCCGCGACGGACGGCCCGATGGCCCAGACGCGTGAGCACGTCCTGCTCGCCCGTCAGGTCGGCGTGCCCTACCTGCTCGTCGCGCTGAACAAGTCCGACGTGGTCGACGACGAGGAGATCCTCGAGCTCGTCGAGGTCGAGGTGCGCGAGCTCCTCTCCGCGCAGGGCTTCGCGGGCGACGACGTCCCCGTCGTGCGCGTCTCCGGCCTCAAGGCCCTCGAGGGCGACCCGGTCTGGGTCAAGTCCGTCGAGGACCTGCTGGACGCGGTCGACGAGAACGTCCCGGACCCGGTCCGCGACATCGACAAGCCGTTCCTCATGCCGATCGAGGACGTCTTCACGATCACCGGTCGTGGCACGGTCGTCACCGGCCGTGTCGAGCGCGGTCAGCTCAAGGTGAACGAGGAGGTGGAGATCGTCGGTATCAAGGAGAAGGCGATCAAGACCACGGTCACCGGCGTCGAGATGTTCCGCAAGCTGCTCGACTACGCCGAGGCCGGCGAGAACGTCGGTCTGCTCCTGCGTGGCACGAAGCGCGAGGAGGTCGAGCGCGGCCAGGTCGTCGTCAAGCCGGGTTCGATCACCCCGCACACCGAGTTCGAGGGCCAGGTCTACATCCTGGCCAAGGACGAGGGCGGCCGTCACAACCCGTTCTACGGCAACTACCGTCCGCAGTTCTACTTCCGGACGACGGACGTCACCGGTGTCATCACGCTGCCCGAGGGCACCGAGATGGTCATGCCTGGTGACAACACCGAGATCCACGTCAACCTCATCCAGCCCATCGCCATGGAGGAGGGCCTCGGCTTCGCCATCCGCGAGGGTGGCCGCACCGTCGGCTCGGGCCGGGTCGTGAAGATCCTCAAGTGATCCCTGCCCCTCGGGGCTGATCGCTGAGCGAAGGGCTCGGGAGCTACGGCTCCCGGGCCCTTCGTCGTCCCCGGGGTGCGACGTCGTCGCGGCGGTGGCGGAGCCGGCTCCCGTGGAGCCCGTCGGCGCGCGACGGCGGGTGCGACAGGTGTGGGGGAGGGCACAGCCGCACGCAATTGGAGTATCTGGGCTGCGTCTGGCAGACTGTACAAGTTGCCCGCTGGGGGTGGTGTGCCTACGTGCGCCCGACCGGCAGGGCCGACAGACGTGGAGAGCGTCCGGACCTCGGGGTCACCCGGTGGTGGACGCTCGACTGCAACCACCGATCTCGTGCCGGAAACGGTACGCAGTGCAGAGGTGTGCCGCGCGAAGCGACACGCCCGAGTGCGGGGGTCGGACGGACCGGTTCGAAGAGAGAGAAGTAGACGACGCCATGGCGGGACAGAAGATCCGCATCCGGCTCAAGTCCTACGACCACGAGGTCATCGACAGCTCGGCGCGCAAGATCGTCGACACGGTGACCCGCGCTGGTGCGTCGGTCGTGGGTCCGGTGCCGCTGCCGACGGAGAAGAACGTCTTCTGCGTCATCCGGTCGCCCCACAAGTACAAGGACAGCCGCGAGCACTTCGAGATGCGCACGCACAAGCGGCTCATCGACATCATCGATCCCACGCCGAAGGCCGTCGACTCGCTCATGCGTCTCGACCTGCCTGCGGACGTGAACATCGAGATCAAGCTCTGACGCTGGGAAGGAACTGATCTTCATGGTTACCCAGCAGAACGCGCGCCCCGTCACGGCGCTGCTCGGCACCAAGCTCGGCATGACGCAGCTCTGGGACGACAACGGTCGTCTCGTGCCCGTCACCGTGGTTGCGGTCGGCACCAACGTCGTGACGCAGGTCCGCTCCGCTGAGACCGACGGCTACGCCGCTGTGCAGCTCGCCTTCGGCGAGATCAAGCCGACCAAGGTCACCAAGCCGCTCAAGGGCCACTTCGAGAAGGCCGGCGTCACGCCGCGCCGGCACGTGGCCGAGATCCGCACGTCGGACGCCGCCGAGTTCACGCTCGGCCAGGAGCTCACGGCCGCCGCCTTCGAGGCCGGCCAGCTCGTCGACGTCATCGGGACCACCAAGGGCAAGGGCACCGCCGGTGTCATGAAGCGCCACGGCTTCCACGGCGTCGGCGCCTCCCACGGTGCGCACCGCAACCACCGCAAGCCCGGCTCGATCGGTGGCGCTTCGACGCCGTCGCGCGTGTTCAAGGGCATCAAGATGGCCGGTCGGATGGGTGTCGCCCGTCAGACCACCCAGAACCTGACCGTGCACGCGGTCGACGCCGAGCGGGGTCTCATCCTCGTCAAGGGTGCCGTTCCCGGCCCCAAGGGTGGCGTCGTCGTCGTGCGATCCGCTGTGAAGGGTGCGTGACCTCCATGAGCGACACGCTGACCGTCGACGTCCTCGACGCCCAGGGCAAGAAGGCCGGCCAGGCCGACCTGCCCGCTGACGTCTTCGACGTGCAGACCAACATCCCGCTGATCCACCAGGTCGTCGTCGCGCAGCTCGCGGCGGCTCGCCAGGGCACCCACGACACGAAGTCGCGTGGCGAGGTCCGTGGTGGTGGGCGCAAGCCGTACAAGCAGAAGGGCACCGGTCGCGCCCGCCAGGGTTCGACGCGTGCTCCGCAGTTCGCCGGTGGTGGCGTCGTCCACGGCCCCACGCCGCGCGACTACAGCCAGCGCACCCCCAAGAAGATGAAGGCCGCGGCGCTCCGCGGTGCTCTCTCGGACCGCGCTCGCGCCGGCCGCGTGCACGTCGTCTCGGGCTTCGCCCCGGGCACCGCGCCGTCGACCAAGTCCGCTCTCGCGGTCCTCGACAACCTGTCGGGCCGCAAGCACGTGCTGGTCGTCGTCGAGCGCCAGGACGAGATCACGTGGAAGTCGCTGCGGAACGTCGAGCGGGTGCACCTGCTGGTCGCCGACCAGCTCAACACCTACGACGTGCTGATCTCTGACGACGTCGTGTTCACGCAGGGCGCTCTCGACGCGTTCCTGGCCGGCCCCGCCAAGGGCGCCAAGGCCGTGGCGAGCGAGTCCGAGGCCGCCGAGGAGGAGACCAAGTGACCACCGTCGGCAAGGACCCCCGCGACATCCTGATCGCGCCGGTCGTGTCCGAGAAGAGCTACGGCCTTCTGGACGAGGGGAAGTACACCTTCCTCGTCGACCCGCGCGCCAACAAGACCGAGATCAAGATCGCCGTCGAGCAGGTGTTCGGCGTGAAGGTCGACTCGGTGAACACCGCCAACCGTCAGGGCAAGGCCCGTCGGACCCGGTTCGGCATCGGCCGCCGCAAGGACACGAAGCGTGCGATCGTCACCCTCCGCGAGGGCACGATCGACATCTTCGGCGGACCGGTCGGCTGAGGCCCGGAAGGACTGAGGACTCATGGGAATCCGTAAGTACAAGCCGACGACCCCGGGCCGTCGTGGCTCGTCGGTCGCCGACTTCGTCGAGATCACGCGCTCCACGCCGGAGAAGTCGCTGGTCCGCCCGCTGCACAAGACGGGTGGGCGCAACTCCACCGGTCGCGTGACGACCCGCCACCAGGGTGGCGGTCACAAGCGTGCGTACCGCGTCATCGACTTCCGTCGTCACGACAAGGACGGCGTGCCGGCCAAGGTCGCTCACATCGAGTACGACCCCAACCGCACGGCCCGCATCGCGCTCCTGCACTACGCGGACGGCGAGAAGCGCTACATCATCGCGCCGAACAAGCTCTCGCAGGGCGACCTGATCGAGAACGGCCCCGGTGCCGACATCAAGCCCGGCAACAACCTGCCGCTGCGCAACATCCCGACCGGTACGGTCATCCACGCCATCGAGCTGCGGCCCGGCGGCGGTGCGAAGATCGCCCGCTCGGCCGGTGCGTCGGTGCAGCTCGTCGCCAAGGACGGCCCGTACGCGCAGCTGCGCATGCCGTCCGGCGAGATCCGCAACGTCGACCTGCGCTGCCGCGCGACGATCGGCGAGGTCGGCAACGCCGAGCAGTCGAACATCAACTGGGGCAAGGCCGGCCGCATGCGGTGGAAGGGCAAGCGCCCGACCGTCCGTGGTGTCGCGATGAACCCGATCGACCACCCGCACGGTGGTGGTGAGGGCAAGACCTCCGGTGGTCGCCACCCGGTCAGCCCCTGGGGCCAGCCTGAGGGCCGTACCCGCCGTCCGAACAAGCCGAGCGACAAGCTCATCGTGCGCCGTCGGCGCACCGGCAAGAAGCGCTGATAGGAGCCCGAGATGCCTCGCAGCCTCAAGAAGGGCCCGTTCGTCGACGGCCACCTGCAGAAGAAGGTCGACGCGCAGAACGAGTCCGGTAGCAAGAACGTCATCAAGACGTGGTCCCGCCGTTCGGTCATCACGCCGGACTTCCTGGGCCACACGTTCGCGGTGCACGACGGACGCAAGCACGCGCCGGTCTTCGTCACGGAG
Organism: Cellulomonas biazotea; assembly: GCF_004306155.1. Lineage (GTDB taxonomy): Bacteria > Actinomycetota > Actinomycetes > Actinomycetales > Cellulomonadaceae > Cellulomonas > Cellulomonas biazotea. Next base: position 13,097 of record NZ_BIMR01000021.1, on the reverse strand, counting down.
TCGATGGTCGGGCACAAGCTCGGCGAGTTCGCTCCGACGCGCACGTTCCGCGGCCACGAGAAGGACGACCGGAAGGGCCGTCGCCGCTGACCCCCGGTCAGCTGGTGACGCCCTGACGGCAGAGACAAGAAGGCAGGACAGCAATGGAAGCCAAGGCGAAGGCGCGGTTCGTCCGCGTCACGCCCCAGAAGGCCCGGCGCGTCGTGGACCTCATCCGTGGCAAGCAGGCCGGCGAGGCCGTGGCGGTGCTGAAGTTCGCACCGCAGGCGGCCGCGGAGCCCGTCCTCAAGACGGTGCAGTCGGCGATCGCCAACGCGGTCGAGGGGGCCAAGCGCAACAGCGAGCGGCTCGACGAGGCGAACCTCTACGTCGCCGAGGTGTTCGTCGACGAGGGCCCGACGCTCAAGCGGTTCCGTCCGCGGGCGCAGGGGCGTGCCAGCCAGATCCTCAAGCGCACGAGCCACATCACCGTGGTCGTCGCTGAGCGCGAGACGAAGGGACGGACCCGATAGTGGGACAGAAGGTCAACCCGCTCGGGTATCGCCTGGGCATCACGACGGACCACCGGTCGCGCTGGTTCGCGGACTCGACGAAGCCGGGTCAGCGCTACCGCGACTACGTCCGCGAGGACGTGCAGATCCGCAAGCTCATGGGCACGGGCCTGGAGCGCGCGGGCATCGCGAAGGTCGAGATCGAGCGCACGCGTGACCGCGTCCGCGTCGACATCCACACCGCCCGCCCGGGCATCGTCATCGGGCGTCGTGGCGCGGAGGCCGACCGCATCCGCGGCGAGCTCGAGAAGCTCACGGGCAAGCAGGTCCAGCTGAACATCCTCGAGGTCAAGAACGCCGAGATCGAGGCCCAGCTGGTCGCCCAGGGCATCGCCGAGCAGCTCGCGAGCCGCGTGTCGTTCCGTCGTGCCATGCGCAAGGGCATCCAGTCGGCCCAGCGCGCCGGTGCCAAGGGCATCCGCGTGCAGGTCTCCGGCCGCCTCGGCGGCGCGGAGATGAGCCGCACGGAGTTCTACCGCGAGGGTCGTGTGCCGCTGCACACGCTCCGCGCGAACATCGACTACGGCTTCTTCGAGGCCCGCACGACCTTCGGCCGCATCGGCGTGAAGGTCTGGGTCTACAAGGGCGACATGACCGAGAAGGAGTTCGCCCGCGAGCAGGCGACCCAGGCTCCGCGTCCGGCCCGTGGTGGCCCGCGCGGTGACCGTGGCGATCGTGGAGACCGTGGCCCCCGTGCCGGCGGCCGTCGCGAGCGCCCGTCGGACGCCCCTGTCGAGGCCCCCGCGACCGAGGCCGCTCCCGCGGCGGACACCTCGGCTGAGACCGGAACGGAGGCCTGAGCCGTGCTCATCCCGCGCCGACTCAAGCACCGCAAGCAGCACCACCCGGGGCGCTCCGGCGCCGCGACCGGTGGTACGTCGATCTCGTTCGGTGAGTACGGCATCCAGGCTCTCGAGCCCGCCTACGTCACGAACCGGCAGATCGAGGCTGCGCGTATCGCCATGACCCGCCACATCAAGCGTGGTGGGAAGGTCTGGATCAACATCTACCCGGACCGTCCCCTCACGAAGAAGCCCGCCGAGACCCGCATGGGTTCCGGCAAGGGCTCGCCCGAGTGGTGGATCGCCAACGTCAAGCCCGGCCGAGTGATGTTCGAGCTCGCCGGCGTCCCGGAGCCGCTGGCTCGCGAGGCCATGCGCCGCGCGCAGCACAAGCTCCCGATGAAGACCCGTTTCGTGGTTCGCGAGGGTGGTAACTGATGGCTATCGGAACCAAGGACCTGGCTCCCACCGAGCTGGACGCCTTCGACGACGAGAAGCTGGTCGCCGAGCTGAAGAAGGCCAAGGAGGAGCTGTTCAACCTCCGCTTCCAGTCCGCGACCGGTCAGCTCGAGAGCCACGGCCGTCTGAAGGCCGTCCGTCGCGACATCGCCCGGATCTACACGATCCTGCGCGAGCGCGAGCTCGGCATCCGTACCGCTCCGACCGCGAGCGAGTGAGGGCAGCATGAACGAGAAGAGCACGACCGCCACGGCGGACCACCGCGCGTACCGCAAGACGCGTCGCGGCTACGTCGTCAGCGACAAGATGGACAAGACCGTCGTGGTCGAGGTCGAGGACCGGGTCAAGCACCCGCTCTACGGCAAGGTCATCCGACGCACCAGCAAGGTCAAGGCGCACGACGAGCAGGGCTCGGCCGGCGTCGGCGACCTCGTCCTGATCATGGAGACCCGCCCGCTGTCCGCGACCAAGCGGTGGCGCCTGGTGGAGATCCTCGAGAAGGCCAAGTAAGACCCAGCACCACCCAAGTTGCCCACGGGCGGCGGGGGTCGCCCCGCCAGGGGACAGCCCCCGCCGCGACGTGTGCATCACGGCAACTATCCGTTCGGCCAGGCTCGGTCGGTCACACCGCCGAGAACCCGCCAGACGACAGGAGTAGGTCATGATCCAGCAGGAGTCGCGACTGCGTGTCGCTGACAACACGGGTGCCAAGGAGATCCTCTGCATCCGTGTGCTCGGCGGCTCCGGCCGCCGGTACGCCGGTATCGGCGACGTCATCGTCGCCACCGTCAAGGACGCCATCCCCGGCGGGAACGTCAAGAAGGGCGACGTCGTCAAGGCTGTCGTCGTGCGCACCCGCAAGGAGCGCCGCCGTCCGGACGGTTCGTACATCAAGTTCGACGAGAACGCCGCCGTGATCCTCAAGAACGACGGGGAGCCCCGTGGGACGCGCATCTTCGGCCCGGTGGGCCGCGAGCTGCGCGACAAGAAGTTCATGAAGATCATCTCGCTGGCGCCGGAGGTGCTCTGACCATGGCGAAGATCAAGAAGGGCGACCTCGTCCTCGTCATCTCGGGGCGCGACAAGGGCAAGCAGGGCCGTGTGCTCGAGGTCCTCACGGAGACGCAGCGCGTCGTCGTCGAGGGCGTGCAGCGCGTGCAGAAGCACGTCAAGGCCGGCCAGACCTCGCGTGGCACCCGCACCGGTGGCATCGAGACCGTCGAGGCCCCCATCCACATCAGCAACGTGATGCTCGTCGACCCGGAGACCAAGAAGGGCACCCGGGTCGGCTACCGCACCGAGCAGGTCGAGCGTGACGGCCGCACGCGGAACGTCCGTGTCCGCGTCGCCAAGCGTTCCGGTAAGGACATCTGATGACCGAGATCACCGCTCCGGCCCAGCCGCGTCTGAAGACCCGCTACGCCGACGAGATCAAGCCGGCGCTCCACACGCAGTTCGCGTACGACAACATCAACCAGGTCCCGCGCCTGGTGAAGGTCGTCGTGAACATGGGTGTCGGCGAGGCCGCCAAGGACTCCAAGCTCATCGAGGGCGCGATCCGCGACCTGACCCAGATCACGGGCCAGAAGCCGCAGGTCACCAAGGCCCGCAAGTCGATCGCGCAGTTCAAGCTGCGTGAGGGCATGCCGATCGGCGCGCACGTCACGCTGCGCGGCGACCGGGCGTGGGAGTTCCTGGACCGTCTGCTGTCGACGGCCCTGCCCCGCATCCGCGACTTCCGTGGCCTGTCCGCGAACCAGTTCGACGGGCACGGCAACTACACGTTCGGCCTCACGGAGCAGTCGATGTTCCACGAGATCGACCAGGACAAGATCGACCGCGTCCGGGGCATGGACATCACGATCGTGACGACGGCCGACAACGACGACGAGGGTCGCGCTTTCCTCAAGCTCCTCGGCTTCCCGTTCAAGGAGAACTGACATGGCGAAGACCGCTCTGATCAACAAGGCCGCGGCGAAGCCGAAGTTCGCGGTGCGTGCCTACACGCGCTGCCAGCGCTGCGGCCGTCCGCACTCGGTGTACCGCAAGTTCGGCCTGTGCCGGATCTGCGTGCGGGAGATGGCCCACCGCGGCGAGCTCCCCGGCGTCACCAAGAGCAGCTGGTAAGACCCCCAGTAGGAACCGATCGTCGGTAGGTCCCGGGCCCGCTCAGCGGGTCCGGGATACCCCGGCGAGAAAGGGCTGAAGCCCGATGACCATGACCGACCCCATCGCAGACTTCCTCACGCGTCTGCGCAACGCGAACTCGGCGCACCACGACACGGTGTCGATCCCGTTCTCGAAGCTCAAGTCGCACGTCGCGGAGATCCTGCAGGCCGAGGGCTACATCCAGGGCTGGACCGTCGAGGACGCCCCCGTGGGCAAGAACCTCGTCGTCACCCTGAAGTACGGCCCGAACCGCGAGCGTGCGCTCGCCGGCCTGAAGCGCGTGTCCAAGCCGGGCCTGCGCGTGTACGCCAAGTCGACCAACCTGCCCAAGGTGCTCGGCGGCCTGGGCGTGGCGATCCTGTCCACGTCCTCCGGTCTCCTCACCGACAAGCAGGCCGCCAAGAAGGGCGTGGGTGGGGAAGTCCTCGCCTACGTCTGGTAATCCCGAGACGGAAAGGAGCTAGCCATGTCTCGTATCGGCAGAGTCCCCGTTTCGGTCCCGACCGGCGTGGACGTCAACATCGACGGTGCCGTCGTGACGGTGAAGGGCCCGAAGGGCACCCTCACGCACACGGTCGCCGCCCCCATCGAGGTCGCGCGCGACGAGGCCGGTGCCCTGGTGGTCACCCGCCCGAACGACGAGCGTCTCGCTCGCTCGCTGCACGGCCTCACCCGCACGCTGCTGGCGAACCTCGTCACCGGCGTCACCGAGGGCTACGTCAAGAAGCTCGAGATCGTCGGTACGGGTTACCGCGTGACCGCGAAGGGCTCGGACCTCGAGTTCGCGCTCGGCTTCAGCCACCCGGTCGTCGTCACGCCGCCGGAGGGCATCACCTTCGTCGTCGAGGCCCCGACCCGCTTCTCGGTGCAGGGCATCGACAAGCAGCAGGTCGGCGAGGTCGCCGCGAACATCCGCAAGATCCGCAAGCCTGAGCCGTACAAGGGCAAGGGCGTGCGGTACGCGGGCGAGAACGTGCGCCGCAAGGTCGGAAAGGCTGGGAAGTAAGCCATGGCGATCAGCATCAAGGGCAAGGGCAAGACGATCGCCCGCCAGCGCCGGCACCTGCGCCTGCGCAAGAAGGTCGTGGGCACGGCCGCTCGGCCGCGCCTCGTCGTCACCCGTTCCGCGCGTCACATCACGGCCCAGGTCGTGGACGACGCGATCGGGCAGACCATCGCGTCGGCCTCGACCCTCGAGGTCGACCTGCGCAGCACCGAGGGCGACAAGTCCGCGAAGGCCCGCAAGGTCGGCGAGCTCGTCGCCGAGCGCGCGAAGGCCAAGGGCGTCGACGCGGTCGTGTTCGACCGTGGCGGCAACAAGTACCACGGCCGGGTGGCCGCGGTCGCCGACGGTGCCCGCGAGGGTGGCCTGGCGCTGTGACGACGTACACCGGGAAGAAGAGGACTCACTGATGGCTGCTCCTGCACGCAGCAACACCGGTGCCCAGGGCGGCACCGGCGGCGACCGCCGCGACGGCGGCCGTCGTGACGGTGGACGTCGTCAGGACGCCGCCGAGAAGAGCGCTTTCGTCGAGCGCGTCGTGACGATCAACCGTGTGGCCAAGGTCGTCAAGGGTGGTCGCCGCTTCAGCTTCACCGCGCTGGTCGTGGTGGGCGACGGTGACGGCACCGTGGGCGTCGGCTACGGCAAGGCCAAGGAGGTGCCCGCGGCGATCGCCAAGGGTGTCGAGGAGGCGAAGAAGAACTTCTTCCGCGTCCCCCGCATCCAGGGCACCATCCCGCACCCCATCCAGGGTGAGGCCGCCGCCGGTGTCGTCTTCCTGCGTCCGGCGTCGCCGGGTACCGGCGTGATCGCCGGTGGTCCGGTGCGCGCCGTCCTGGAGTGCGCCGGCATCCACGACGTCCTGAGCAAGTCGCTCGGCTCGTCGAACGCGATCAACATCGTGCACGCGACGGTCGCGGCCCTGCGGGGTCTCGAGCAGCCGGAGGCCGTGGCCGCGCGCCGTGGTCTGCCGGTCGAGCACGTCGTCCCGGCCGCGCTCCTGCGGGCGCAGGCCGAGGGTCGTGCGGCCGCCTCCGAGAAGGTGGGTGCGTGATGGCTCGTCTCAAGGTGACCCAGAAGCGCTCGGGCATCGGTGGCAAGCAGAACCAGCGCGACACGCTGCGCACCCTGGGCCTCAAGCGGATCGGCGACGTCGTCGTCAAGGAGGACCGCCCTGAGATCCGCGGCATGGTCCAGACCGTGCGGCACCTCGTCGCGGTCGAAGAGGTGGAGTGAGCATGGCTGACGAGAAGAAGGAGACCGAGGAGGTGACGGCCCCCAAGGCCGCCGCCAAGAAGGCTCCTGCCAAGAAGGCCGCCGACACGGCCGCCGAGGCTCCGAAGACGACGAAGGCCAAGGCCGCCAAGGCCGAGACCGCCGCCGCCGCGGAGAAGCCGGCTGCCGAGAAGAAGGCGCCCGCGAAGAAGGCCGCCGCCCCGGCGAAGGCCAAGTCGGAGAAGGCTGCGCCGACGGAGGCCGCCCGCAAGGCGGCCGAGGCCGCCGCACAGCCCGGCAACGGTGGCACCCTCAAGGTGCACCACCTGCGTCCGGCCCCCGGCGCCAAGACCGCCAAGACCCGCGTGGGTCGTGGTGAGGCGTCGAAGGGCAAGACGGCCGGTCGTGGTACCAAGGGCACCAAGGCCCGGTACCAGGTGCCGACGCGCTTCGAGGGCGGGCAGATGCCGATGCACATGCGGCTGCCCAAGCTCCGTGGCTTCAAGAACCCGTTCCGTGTCGAGTTCCAGGTCGTCAACCTGGACAAGCTCTCGGCGCTGTACCCGGACGGTGGCGACGTGACGGTCGCCGACCTGGTCGCGAAGGGCGCGGTCCGCAAGGGCCAGCCCGTCAAGGTGCTCGGCACCGGCGAGCTCACGGTCAAGGTCTCCGTGGCCGTGGACGCCTACTCGGCGTCCGCGAAGGAGAAGATCGTGGCTGCCGGCGGCTCCGTCGCGCAGGACTGAACGCCGGACGAGGCCGGTGGGATCTCACTTCCCACCGGCCTCGTTCCGTTTGTCGTCGGGCATCCGTTAGGGTGCCTCGTTGCCCCGCGTCGTGGCGGGGCCGGCACGGCCCGGGACCAACCCGGGTCGTACGAGACGCCGCCACCGGGCGGCCCAGGAGGACCAGGTGCTCAGCGCATTCGTCAGGGCGTTCCGGACGCCCGACCTGCGGCGCAAGCTGCTCTTCACGATCGGGATCATGGTGATCTTCCGGGTCGGCTCTTTCCTGCCGACCCCGGGCGTGAGCTATCCGAACGTGCAGGTCTGCATCGACGCGACGGCGGGTTCCAACGACCTGCTCGGCCTGGTGAACCTCTTCAGCGGGGGAGCGCTCCTGCAGCTCTCCGTCTTCGCGCTGGGGATCATGCCGTACATCACGGCGAGCATCATCATCCAGCTGCTGCGGGTGGTCATCCCCAAGTTCGAGGAGCTGCACCGCGAGGGCCAGTCCGGCACCGCGAAGCTCACGCAGTACACGCGCTACCTGACGATCGCGCTGGCGATCCTGCAGTCGACGACGATCATCACGATCGCGCGCAGCGGCCAGCTGTTCCAGGGCTGCCCCGTCGACGTCATCCCCGACGACTCGTGGGTCACGCTGCTGATCATGGTCATCACGATGACCGCGGGCACCGGCCTCATCATGTGGCTCGGCGAGCTCATCACCGAGCGCGGTGTCGGCAACGGCATGTCGCTGCTCATCTTCACGTCCATCGCGGCGAGCTTCCCGACCGCGATGTGGTCGATCGCCTCCGGTGACAACGGCCCCGCGAAGTTCATCGTCGTCCTCGCGATCGTCGTGCTCGTCATCGGCCTCGTCGTGTTCGTCGAGCAGTCGCAGCGCCGCATCCCGGTGCAGTACGCCAAGCGCATGGTCGGCCGCCGCATGTACGGCGGGTCGAGCACCTACATCCCGATCAAGATCAACATGGCCGGTGTCATCCCGGTGATCTTCGCGTCGTCGCTGCTCGCGGTGCCGGGCCTCGTCGCCCAGTTCGGCGACCCGGCGGCCGGGTGGGTGCAGTGGGTCTCGCGGTACCTGGCCGACCCCGCGTCGCCGTACCACATCGCGATCTACGTCGTCCTCATCATCTTCTTCTGCTACTTCTACACGGCGATCACGTTCAACCCGGACGAGGTCGCGGACAACATGAAGAAGTACGGCGGCTTCATCCCCGGCATCCGGGCCGGTCGCCCGACGGCCGAGTACCTCGACTACGTCATCACGCGCATCACGGCGCCGGGCTCGATCTACCTGGCCCTGGTCGCGCTGATCCCGACGATCGCGTTCATCGTCCTCGAGGTCGGCACGAACATCCCGTTCGGCGGCTCGTCGATCCTCATCGTCGTCGGCGTCGGGCTCGAGACCGTCAAGCAGATCGAGTCGCAGCTCCAGCAGCGGCACTACGAAGGGTTCCTGCGGTGACCGCACGTCTCGTCCTCCTCGGTCCGCCCGGAGCGGGCAAGGGCACGCAGGCCGCCCGCCTCGCCGACGAGCTCGGCATCCCGGCGATCTCGACCGGCGACATCTTCCGCGCCAACATCAAGGGCGGCACGGAGCTCGGCAAGAAGGTCCAGGCGATCACCGCGTCCGGCGCCCTCGTGCCCGACGAGCTGACGAACGACCTCGTGCGCGACCGGCTCGCGCAGGACGACGCCGCCGAGGGCTTCCTGCTCGACGGCTACCCCCGCAACGTGGCACAGGTCGCCGCGCTCGACGAGATCCTCGGGGACCGCCCGCTCGACCTCGCGGTCGAGATCACGGCCGACCCGACGGTGGTCGTCGAGCGTCTGCTCAAGCGCGCCGAGATCGAGGGCCGCGAGGACGACACCGAGGACGTCATCCGGCACCGCCTCGACGTCTACGCCGAGCAGACCGCTCCCATCTCGGCCGTGTACGGCGAGCGCGGCCTGCTCGTCCAGGTCGACGGCATCGGCGACGTCGACGACGTCACCGCCCGTCTGCTCACGGCGATCGGCACCGCGGCCCGCTGACGGGCCGTCGTCGAGACCCGCGTCGTGGGGTGGTGAACCGTGTTCGGTCGTGAGCGCGTCGAGTACAAGACGCCCGAGCAGGTCCGCGTCATGCGCCGGGCCGGCCTGGTGGTCGCCCGGGCCCTCGAGGCCGTGCGCGAGCACGTCGCACCCGGCGTGACGACCGCCGACCTCGACGCCGTGGCCGCACGCGTCATCGCGGACGCCGGCGCCACGCCGTCGTTCCTCGGCTACCACGGCTACCCGGCGACGCTCTGCGTGTCGGTCAACGACGAGGTCGTGCACGGGATCCCCGGGCCGCGGGTGCTCCAGGCAGGCGACGTCGTGTCCGTCGACTGCGGCGCCGTGGTCGACGGCTGGCACGGCGACTCCGCCGTCACCGTGGTGCTCGACGGGGCCGATCCGGTCGACCACGAGCTCGCACGGACCACCGAGCGCGCCATGTGGGCCGGGATCGCCGCGCTCGCCGGTGCCGAGCGGCTCGGAGCGGTCGGCGAGGCGGTCGAGGACGTCGTGGACGCCGCCGCCGCCGAGGGCCTCAACGGCGGGCGCCGGTTCGGCGTCGTCGAGGAGTACGTCGGGCACGGGATCGGCACGGCGATGCACCAGCCGCCCGACGTCCTCAACTACCGGACGCGGGACCGCGGCCTGCGCGTGCGGCCCGGGCTGTGCGTCGCCATCGAGCCGATGGTCGTGCGTGGCGAGCGGTTCACGCAGGTGCTCGACGACGACTGGACCGTCGTGACGGTCGACGGGTCGCGGGCGTCGCACTGGGAGCACACCGTCGCGGTGGGGGAGCACGGGATCTGGGTGCTCACCGCGCCGGACGGGGGAGCGGCCGCGCTGGCCGCACACGGCGTCGAGGTGGCTCCGCTCGACTGAGCGCCGTAGGTCCGGCGACGCCGCTCCTTGCGCGCGCCGTGACGCCGGGTGCGTCGCGTGAGCGGTGTCCGTGCGCGCGCCTGGATGCGGCTGCTCTGGCGTGTCTCGGCGCGGCGCGCCGGGGGATCGTCGGCCGGACCCGCGGTCACGGGCCGGGTCCTGCGGTCGCGCTCTCACACGATCGGGTGAACAACCGTCCAACTCGCCGAGAATTGGCGTCCGACCTGGGTAAATGGCCCCGCCACGTCTGATATGTCGGATAGTGTGCCGAGCGGCGGGTTCGTCCTCCCGCCGGGACCGTCCAGCACCTCGTCGCGCGCCCGCGGCGGGGTGCTCGTGCGCGGTCCGCCGGCCACGCAGGCGTGTGCCCCTTCGTCATGCCTGCCGCACACGATGGGTTGGTCCCTATGCAGCGCAGCAGTCGTCCGTCGTCCTTCCGGTCCCACGCGCGGCGTGCCGCTGTCGTCGGTGCCACCGTCCTGACGGCCGGCGTGCTCGCCGCCGCGCCCGCCGCGGCGGGCGGCTCCTGGGGCGGCCCCGGTCAGGGTGGCGGCTACGGCCAGGGCAAGGGCGTCTCCAAGCCCAAGCCCGAGGCCGAGCAGAAGACGACCGCCGCGTACGTCTACCTCAAGCTCGACCCGAGCAAGTACGCCGCGTGGCCGAACTCGGGCCAGCAGTACCTGGTGACGACGTGGCCCGGCGCCGAGTGGCGCGACCTGACGCTCGAGGAGATCCAGGCGGCCGTGCCGGTCGAGGTCTGCGGCCCGGGCTGGGGCGTCCAGGAGGACATGGCGCACGGCGGGCCGGAGGTCTTCACGGGCTCGAAGGCACCGAAGTACCCGAACGGTGTCCTCACGTGGGAGAACGTCGGCGGCCCGCTGTTCCAGGCCCGCCACTGGGACCTCGAGGAGCACGTCGGTGAGGTTCCCGCGTGCGGTGCGGTCGTCCCGACGCCGACGCCCACGCCCTCGGTGACCCCGACGCCGACGCCCACCCCGTCGGCCACGCCGACCCCGACGCCGACCCCCACGGTGACGCCGACCCCGACGCCGTCCGCGACGCCGACCCCGGTCGCGACACCCACACCGTCCGCGACGCCCGTCGTGACGCCCACCCCGACCGCCCCGGCTCCGACTCCGACCCCGACGTCCGAGGTCCTCGCGGCCCCGACGCCGACGCCCACCGCGACCACGCCGGTCGCCCCGACCCCGTCGCCGACCGTGCGCTCCGAGGTCCTCGCGGCCGGTGGCGGCGCGACGCTCGCCACGACCGGCTCGACGGTCCTGCCGGTCGTGATCGGTGCCGGCGTGCTCGTCGCCGCGGGTGGCGCGCTCGTCGTGCTGCGCCAGCGTCGTCGGACGAACGGCTCGGACGCCTGACGTCCCTGACGGGCGTGCTGCGGACGCCCTGACGACGGTCGCGCGGACGACCGTCCGTCGACGGACCGCCGGACCTGGCGGCAGCTCCTCACGGGGCTGCGCGGCCAGGTCCGGCGGTTTCGTCCATTGAGCCGGATGCCGTACCATGGTCCGTTGGGTGTGTGCGCCTCTGTCACTGTCGCGTGACGGGTCGTCCCCGGTCGTCCGTCAGGACGCCCGGCGGGTGGTCCCCACCGTGTCGGGGCGTACCGCTCTCCACGAACGCCGGTCCCGTTCCCGCACGTCCTGTGCGGGGGCCACGGCCGACGTGGGCTGATCGAAACAGGACCGACAGTTAGCGGAGGACATGGCGAAGAAGGACGGTGTCATCGAGATCGAGGGCAGCGTCGTGGAGGCTCTGCCGAACGCGATGTTCCGCGTGGAGCTCACCAACGGCCACAAGGTGCTCGCCCACATCTCGGGCAAGATGCGTCAGCACTACATCCGCATCCTCCCGGAGGACCGGGTCGTCGTGGAGCTGAGCCCGTACGACCTGTCCCGCGGTCGGATCGTCTACCGCTACAAGTAACCACCACTCGAACACGCCGTCACGCCCCGGGTCGACCGCGGGTCAACGGCGGCGGAGGAATCACGCGATGAAGGTCAAGCCCAGCGTCAAGAAGATCTGCGACAAGTGCAAGGTGATCCGCCGGCACGGTCGCGTCCAGGTGATCTGCGAGAACCTGCGCCACAAGCAGCGCCAGGGCTGACGCCCTGACGGTGCGCCGCGAGCTCGTCCCGCGACGCACGTCGAGCAGCACCACGGTCCTCACGGGGACCATCGGCTCCCTCGGGAGCCGGCAAGCGCACCGCCACTCCGGGCCGGTGCCGGGCTCACGCCCGGCCGGGCCGGCGAACCCTCGGTCGGAGGCCGGGGCCCGCAGCACGCGGGAGGGTGGTGCGGAAGACCTCCGACGCAGTTCAGGAGCCACCAGGCACATGGCACGTCTTATCGGCGTCGACCTCCCCCGCGAGAAGCGGCTGGAGATCGCGCTCACCTACATCTACGGGGTCGGTCGCACGCGCGCCCAGCAGACCCTGGCCGCCACCGGCATCAGCCCGGACGTCCGCGTCAAGGACCTCGGGGACACCGAGCTCGTGGCGCTGCGCGACTACCTCGAGGGCAACTTCAAGCTCGAGGGTGACCTCCGCCGTGAGGTCGCCGCGGACATCCGCCGCAAGGTCGAGATCGGCTGCTACGAGGGCCTGCGCCACCGCCGTGGCCTTCCCGTGCGCGGTCAGCGCACGAAGACCAACGCGCGCACCCGCAAGGGCCCGAAGCGCACCGTCGCCGGCAAGAAGAAGGCCGGGCGCAAGTAGCCCGACCGTCCCGCGAGGATCACGCACCGACCGGTGCGCGCGTCCCGGGACGCCGGACCAGCGACCTGCAGACCACGAGAGAAGAAGCAGATGCCTCCCAAGACCCGCAGTTCCGTGCGCAAGCCGCGCCGCAAGGAGAAGAAGAACGTCTCCCACGGCCAGGCCCACATCAAGAGCACGTTCAACAACACCATCGTCTCCATCACCGACCCGTCCGGCGCCGTGATCGCCTGGGCGTCGTCGGGCCAGGTGGGCTTCAAGGGCTCGCGCAAGTCGACCCCGTTCGCCGCGCAGCTCGCCGCCGAGGCCGCTGCTCGCCGGGCGCAGGAGCACGGCATGCGCAAGGTCGACGTCTTCGTCAAGGGCCCCGGCTCCGGCCGTGAGACCGCGATCCGCTCGCTCCAGGCGACCGGCCTCGAGGTCGGCTCGATCCAGGACGTGACGCCCCAGGCGCACAACGGCTGCCGTCCGCCGAAGCGCCGCCGCGTCTGACCCTCGGCTCCGCCGTGGGCCGGGGG
>NZ_BIMR01000020.1 GCF_004306155.1 Cellulomonas biazotea | reverse complement strand
GTCGATCGCGGAGCAGACGAACCTGCTCGCGCTCAACGCGACGATCGAGGCCGCGCGCGCCGGGGAGGCCGGCAAGGGCTTCGCGGTCGTCGCCGGCGAGGTCAAGGAGCTCGCCTCCGAGACGGCCAAGGCCACCGAGGACATCGCCCGCCGGGTCGAGGCCATCCAGGCCGACACGACCGGCGCCGTGGGCACCATCGGCGAGATCGGCGAGATCATCGCGACGATCAACGACTACCAGATGACCATCGCGTCGGCCGTCGAGGAGCAGACCGCGACGACCAACGAGATGTCCCGCGGGGTCGTCGAGGCCGCCACCGGCTCCGGCGAGATCGCCCGGAACATCACCGGCGTGGCCACGTCGGCCGCTGTCGCGAACGACGTGCTCGGCCAGATGGGGTCGTCGGTCGCGGAGCTCGCCCGCATGTCGGCGGACCTGCGCACGCGCGTCGAGGCGTTCACGGTCTGACGTTCCCGCCGCCCGCCCGCGCCGGCCCCGTCTGGCGGGTCGTCGGGCCTACGGCGCGTCACCGGTCCGACCCCGTCCTGGTGCCCGACACCCCGCGCTCAGCGGGCACCAGGACGGGGTCGCGCAGCACCGGGGGCCGGGACGGCCTGGGCGCGGCAGCCGAGCCGGGTGCGCCCGCCTCGTCCGTCGGGCGGACGGACCCGGCCGGAGGACCGTGGGCGGCTACGCGACCCGGGTGCCGCGCGGCAGGTGGCGCTGGGGGACGCGGAGGCGCCGGACCGCCACGACGAAGCCGCCGGCACCGAGCAGGACGTTGAACGCCAGCCCGTACGGCCACACCGGGCTCGGGTTCGCCCCGTCCCGGGGGTCGGGCGGCGGGGTCGTGTCCTGGCCCCACCAGCACTCGTAGCGCTCCGCGGGCGGGCCGAGGCGCAGGTCGCGGACGCCCTCGCGGATCGCGCCGAGCGGCTCGTCGACGTACGGGTCCGACGGGCTGCCTGCCGCGTCCGCCACCACGACGAACGGGTTCGCCGCGAGCAGCCACCACGTGCGCTCGGTGTGCGACACCTCGCGCGGTCGCTCGGTCCGCTCGCACGCCGGCACGTCCTCGCCCATCCACTCGCCGTCCGGCGGCCCGTAGACCATGACCTGCTCAGTCTGCGTCACGACGGGGAAGGTCAGCCCGAACAGCACGGGCGTGAACACCGTCAGGCCGGCGACCGTGACGAAGGTGAGGACGGTCGACCCGGCCGTGCGCGCCACGACCGCCGACCAGCCGAGCCCGATGCCGCACACCGCGGCGAGCAGGGCCGCGACGAGCAGCACCGCCGCGAGCAGCGCGGTCGGCGGTGTGCTGCCCAGCAGCAGGGCGAGCAGCAGGAACGGCAGGCTCACGACGAGGAACGCGCACGCCGACGTCCAGGCCGCGAGCAGCTTGCCCGTCGCGATCTCCGCCGGGGTCAGCAGCGTGACCTGCAGCGTCGCGAGCGTGCCCGCCGCGCGGTCGCCGTTGACGGCGGTCGACGTGAGCGTCGGGGTGACGAGCAGCCCCAGCCCGAGGACGAGGAACGTCACCGCGCCGAACACGATCGCACCGTTGTTCTGGGCGTCCTCGTCGAGCGCCCCGAGCGCACCCGTGACGAGCGCGGTGATCCCCCCGACCACGACGAACCACACGACGAGGGCCACGATCCAGCGGGTCGAGCGGACCCGCTGCCGGAGCTCGAGGGCGGCGACCGTGCGGACGCCGTGCCACGTGAGGCCCCACGTCGCGGAGCGGCGGCCTGCCGGGACGGGCGGGGGGACGTCGGCGTCGGCGTCGTCGAGCTCGACGGGGGTGACGGTCATCGGCGCTCCTCGTCGAGGTCCAGGTAGGCCTGCTCCAGGCGGCCGCCGACCGGGGCGAACGACGTCACCGGCACGCCTGCCGTGACGGCGTCGCGCAGCAGGCGGGCGGCGTCGGCCTCGTCGGCGACGTCGACGAGCACGGCGCCGGGCCGGTCGTCGGGCGGGGTCTCGGCCGGGCGGGCCGGGTCGCCCTCCGGGCGCCACGCGACGCCCGACGACGTCAGCCAGCCCGTGAGGGCCGCCGACGACAGCGTGCGCAGCACGAACGAGGTCCGAGGTCGCGCCTCGCCGAGCGCGCCGTCCGACCACGCCCCGACGACCGTCCGGCCCTTCGACAGGAAGACGGCGTCGTCGGCCATCTCCTCCAGCTCGGACAGGACGTGGCTCGACACGAGGACGGTGCGTCCCTCGTCGGCCAGGCGGCGCAGCAGCAGGCGCAGGTCGATGCGCGAGCGGGGGTCGAGGCCGCTGGCCGGCTCGTCGAGCAGCAGGACGTCGGGGTCGTGCACGAGCGCGCGCGCCAGGCCGAGCCGCTGCTTCTGGCCACGGGACAGCACGCTCGCGGGCCGGTCGGCGTACTCGGTGAGGTGGACGGTCGCGAGCAGCTCGTCGACCCGTGCCGTCGCGCGGCCCCGCGGCAGCCGGTACGCCGCCGCGAACGTGCCGAGCACCTCGCGCGCGGTGAGCGAGTCCCACGTCCCGAACGCGTCGGGCATCCACCCGGTGCGGGCGCGTGCGGCCGGGCCGGTCGTCACGGGGTCGTGCCCGGCGACGCGCACCGTCCCCTCGTCGGGGACGAGCAGCCCGGCCAGGACCAGCAGCAGCGTCGTCTTGCCGGAGCCGTTGGGTCCGACGAGCGCGGTCACCCGGCCGGCGCGGGCGTGCAGGTCGACGCCGTCGAGGGCCCGGACGGACCCGAACGCGCGCCGCAGGCCGCTCACGACGATCCCGTCGGTGCCGCCCGGGGTGCCGGGCGTCGGCGGTGCCGGTGCGGGCAGCGGCGGCGGTCCGCCGTCGGGGGCGTCGTCGTCGACGGTGCTGGTCATGCCGACACGGTAGGGCCCGCCGCGGGGCCCCGTCCGCGACTCGACGTGCAGGAACGGTGCAGGTCGCCCGCCCCCCGACGGGTCCGGACCGACCCCGGCCGCGCGTGGTGCCGACCCCGATCACGCGTGGTGCCGACCCCGTCCTCACGCCCGCACCGCGCGCATGAGCGGGCGCCATGACGGGGTCGTGCACGCCGCCCGGAGGCGGACGAAGGGTGGAACGGGTTTGCCTGGCGGCGAGCCGCGTGCCTACGCTCCCCGCGACCACCAGGTACCCGGCGGGCCGTTGAGAGAGACGGAGGCCGGCGACAGATGGAGCAGCACCATGGCACTAGTCGTGCAGAAGTACGGCGGGTCGTCGGTCTCCGACGCCGCCAGCATCAAGAGGGTCGCCAAGCGCATCGCCGCGGCGAAGCGCGCGGGTGACGACATCGTCGTCGTCGTCTCCGCGATGGGCGACACGACGGACGAGCTCATCGACCTCGCCCAGCAGATCACCCCGCTGCCCCCCTCGCGGGAGATGGACATCCTCCTCACCGCGGGCGAGCGGATCTCGATGTCGCTGCTCGCGATGGCGATCAACAACCTCGGCGTGAAGGCCAAGTCGTTCACGGGCCAGCAGGCGGGCGTCATCACGGACGCCGTGCACGGCCGGGCGCGCATCGTCGACGTCGTCCCGCACCGCATCCGGGAGACGATCGAGCGCGGTCAGGTCGCGATCGTCGCGGGCTTCCAGGGCGTCACGTCGGACACGAACGACGTGACGACGCTGGGACGCGGCGGCTCGGACACGACGGCCGTCGCGCTCGCGGCGGGCCTGGGCGCGGACGTCTGCGAGATCTACACGGACGTCGACGGCGTCTTCAGCGCGGACCCCCGCATCGTGCCCGCGGCCCGCAAGCTCGACCGCGTCTCCTACGACGAGATGCTCGAGCTCGCCGCGAGCGGCGCCAAGGTGCTCGTCCTGCGGTGCGTCGAGTACGCCCGCCGGTACGGGGTCCCCGTGCACGTCCGTTCGTCGTTCTCGACCCACACCGGCACGCTCGTGACGAACGAGCCCGCCGCCGAAGGCCCCGAAGGAGCAGCAGTGGAGCAGCCGATCATCGCGGGCGTCGCGCACGACCGCAGCGAGGCCAAGATCACCGTCGTCGGCGTCCCGGACGTGCCCGGCAAGGCCGCGCGCATCTTCCAGGTCGTCGCCGGGTCGGGCGTGAACATCGACATGATCGTCCAGAACGTGTCCGCCGCCGCGACGGGCCTCACGGACATCTCGTTCACGCTCCCCGCGACGGACGGCGCCACGGCGACCGCGGCCCTCTCGGAGCACCAGCCCGACATCGGCTTCCAGTCGCTGCAGTACGACGACACCATCGGCAAGCTCTCGCTCATCGGCGCGGGCATGAAGTCGCACCCGGGTGTCTCCGCGAAGCTGTTCGCCGCGCTGTCCGACGCCGGCATCAACATCGAGATGATCTCGACCTCGGAGATCCGGATCTCCGTCGTCACCCGCGCCGACTCGCTCGACGAGGCGGTCCGCGCGGTCCACACCGCGTTCGAGCTCGACTCGGACCAGCAGGAGGCTGTCGTGTACGGAGGGACGGGACGATGAGCGGGCTCACCCTTGCGGTGGTCGGGGCGACCGGCCAGGTCGGGAGCGTCCTGCGGCGCCTGCTCGACGAGCGTGACTTCCCGGTCGGGACGATCCGCTACTTCGCGTCCGCCCGGTCCGCCGGGACGACGCTGCCGTGGCGCGGCACCGACGTGGTCGTCGAGGACGTCGCGGTCGCGGACCTGTCGGGCATCGACATCGCGATCTTCTCCGCGGGCGGCGGGACGTCGAAGGAGCACGCGCCGCGGTTCGCGGCGGCCGGTGCGGTCGTCATCGACAACTCCTCGGCGTGGCGTCGGGACGTCGACGTGCCGCTGGTGGTCTCCGAGGTCAACCCGTCGGCGCTGGCCGACGTCCCCAAGGGCATCATCGCGAACCCCAACTGCACGACGATGGCCGCGATGCCGGTCCTCAAGGTGCTGCACGAGGAGGCCGGTCTGCGCCGCCTCGTCGTCTCGACCTATCAGGCGGTGTCCGGCGCGGGCCTCGCTGGTGTCGCGGAGCTTGCGGGCCAGATCCAGGCGGCGGCGTCGCAGGACATCGCGGCGCTGACGCACGACGGGTCGGCCGTGGAGTTCCCCGCGGCGGAGAAGTTCCCGCGGACCATCGCGTTCGACGTCATCCCGCTCGCGGGCTCGGTCGTCGACGACGGCTCGTACGAGACCGACGAGGAGCAGAAGCTCCGTCACGAGTCCCGCAAGATCCTCGGTATCCCGGACCTGCTGGTGTCCGGCACGTGCGTGCGCGTGCCGGTGTTCACGGGCCACTCGCTGTCGATCAACGCGGAGTTCGAGCGGCCGATCACGCCCGAGCGTGCCCGCGAGCTCCTGGCGGACGCGCCCGGCGTCCAGCTCGACGACGTCCCGACGCCGCTCGCGGCCGCGGGCGCCGACCCGAGCCTGGTGGGCCGCATCCGCCAGGACGAGGGCGCGCCCGAGGGCCGCGGTCTGGCCCTGTTCGTCAGCAACGACAACCTGCGCAAGGGTGCGGCGCTCAACGCGGTCCAGATCGCCGAGCTCGTCGCGACCCACCTCGGCGCGTCCGCCCACGCCTGACGCACGTCTGCCGTCAGGGCCCGCACCGAGGCCGGTGCGGGCCCTGCGCGTCGATGGCCCCGGATGAAGTGGATGACCGTCCACATCCTGCAAGGTGGACGATCATCCACTTCTGCTCCTGTCCGACCGACAGAAGTGCTGGTCGGACGATGGTCGCATGGGTGCCGTCCTGCGCGATGCCCGTGAGGCCGGGCTCCCGGGGTGTGACGAGGGTGGTCAGGCCGACGGGTCGATCGGGAAGTTCTGGTCGAAGACGTGGTCGGGGTCGTAGGTGCGCTTGAGGGCGCGCAGGCGGTCGAGGGTCGCGGGCGGGAACGCGTCGAGCAGCCGCTCGGGGCGCGGGTCGGTCTCGAACGACAGGTAGAGCCCGTCCATGTGCGGGTAGGCCTCGCGGTCCCAGACGGTGTCGAGCCCGGCACGGTCGACGCGGCCCGCGAAGGCGGTGACCGAGAACTCGTGCGCACGGTGCGCGTACGCCGTCGCGGAGGCCGGGACGTCGTTGACGGCACCGCCGACGGCCCGGAGCTGCAGCAGCGACGCCTCGCCGCTGAGCAGGACCGATCCCAGGGCCGCACCGGCGTCAGGCGACATCCGGGGGAGCAGGCCGGAGCGTGACACGGGCGGCGCGCCGCCGTCGTGGTGCTTGGACACGGGCCCGATGATCCCGGCGTAGGGCGTGACCTGGGCGCGCTGGTCGAGGACGGGTCCCGCCTCCAGGAGCGGCTCCAGGGCGGCGACGGCGGCCTCGGTGTCGGCGGACGCCCAGACGGTCATGGCCTGCGCCATGGGTCCGCGGTCGCGGCCGCCCGCGGACAGGTGCAGGAACGACGTGAGCTCACGGGGTGCGTCCTGCACCAGGGCACCCCAGCGCGCGACGAGCGCCCCCGGGTCGGTGGCGTCGAACACCATCTGCGCGAACACGACGTCGGGGACCTCGGACGCCTCGATGTCGACGGACGTGACGACGCCGAGGTTGCCGCCGGCGCCGCGCAGCCCCCAGAACAGCTCCGGCTCGGCGTCGGCGGACACGACGTGCACCGACCCGTCGGCCAGCACGACCTCGAACGCCACGACGTGGTCGATCGTCAGGCCGTGCAGACGCCCGAGCAGCCCGATGCCGCCGGTGGTCGCGAGCCCGCCGACGCCGACGCCGCCGTAGTCGCCGGACGAGATCGCCCACCCGCGCCGCGCGATGGCGGCGGCGACGGAGCCCCACGTGGCTCCGGCGCCGATGCGCACGCGGCGCGTGGCCTCGTCGACGACCTCGACCGACGACAGCCGCCCGACGTCGAGCACGACGCCGCCGTCGTTGGTGGACCGCCCGGAGATGCCGTGCCCGCCGGACCGCACCCCCAGCGGCCCGCGCTGGGCGCGCGCGTACGCGAGGGCGTCGACGACCTCGGACGTCGTGCGGGGCAGCAGGACCAGACCGGGTGCCCCGCGGCGCATGTACGTCGAGCGGACGTCGGAGTAGCGGCGGTCGCCGGGCTCGACGGCGTCGACGCCGGTCGGCACGTCGTCGTAGGCGATCCCCTCGACGCGCCGGGCGAGCGCGGCGGCGCTGCGCACCGGGCCGGTCGCCGTTCCTGCAGAGGCGCGCTCCGCGGCGACGGCCTCGCGCACGGCGGGCGCGACCTCGGCACCGAACGCCTCGATGACGGACGGGTCGTCGGTGCCGAGGATGAACGTCCCGACGCCGTCGGTGAGGGCGAGCGAGACGAGCGCGTCGACCCAGGCGGACGGCGGGCCGGTGAGCGACCCGGTGCCGGGCGTGAGGTTGAGCAGCCGCCGGATCTCGCGCGGGTCGCGTCCGGCCTCGGCGGCGGCGGCGTCGACGGCGCGGTTGCCGCGGGCGAGGTCGCCGGGCTGCAGGTACCCCTCGGACGGCAGCCACCCGTCGGCCTTGGCGCCGGTCAGCCGCAGCATGCGGGGCTTGTACGCGCCGAGCCAGATGCCGACGTCGTGCGCGGGTGCGGGGCCGCGCTTCGCCCCGTCGACCGAGTGGTGCGAGCCGCCCACGCGCAGGGGCGTGCGCGTCGACGTGTCCCACAGGCCGCGGATGACGTCGATCGCCTCGGACAGCGCGTCGACGCCCTGCCCGGGTGTCAGGCGCGGGACGCCCATGCCGACCATCGCGTCCCAGAACGCGCCCGCGCCCAGCCCGAGCTCGGCGCGGCCGCCGGACAGCAGGTCGAGCGACGCGACGGCCCGGGCCAGGACGGCGGGCGGCCGCAGCGGGAGGTTGAGCACGTTGCCCGCGAGGTGCACGCGCGTGGTGCGCGCGGCGACGTAGGTGAGCAGCGTCCAGGTGTCGAGGAACCGCGGCTGGTACGGGTGGTCCTGGAACGTCACCAGGTCGAGCCCGGCCTCCTCGGTGAGGACCGCGAGCGACACGGGGACCTGCGGGTCGGCGTTCGTGGGGGTCAGGAAGGTGCCGAAGGTCAGGTCGTGCCCGTAGTCCGTCATGGGTCCTCGTCGTCGTCGTCCGCGGGGCCGACCGGCGCCGCCACCTGACGCAACCGTCGCACCCGCCGACGACTTCCCGCCTCCGGTCCGGTCGGATCCCTTGCGGCCACGGCGGGTTCTGTGGTTCATTAGTCGAGTAATGAACCACAGAACCTCACGACGACAGGAGGCGCCGCGTGTTCGACGGCCGTGAACCCCTGTACGTCCAGATCGCCGACCAGATCCGTCAGGACGTCCTCAGCGGCGCCCTCGAGGCCGAGGAGCAGGTCATGTCCACCACGCAGTACGCGACGACCTTCCGCATCAACCCGGCCACCGCCGCCAAGGCGTTCGGTGAGCTCGTCGACGAGGGCGTCCTCTACAAGCGGCGCGGCGTCGGCATGTTCGTCGCCCCCGGCGCCCGCGAGAAGCTGCGCGCCGAGCGTCGCGACTCGTTCTTCGCCGACGTCGTCGACCCGATGCTCGAGCAGGCCCGCCTGCTCGGCATCGACGTCGACGAGGTCGTCGCCCGACTCCGCGCGCGCGCCGCCACCGCGCCGCAGCGCAGCACCGACACCCCCCAGGCAGGTGCCCGATGACCGGCTTCGCCGTCGAGGTCCGCGACCTCACCGCCCGCTACGGCTCGACCACCGCGCTCGACGCGGTGTCGTTCGAGATCCGGCCCGGCGCCATCACGGGCCTGCTCGGCCGCAACGGCTCCGGCAAGACGACGTTCCTGTCGGTGCTCGCCGCGTTCCGCCGCCGCACCGGCGGCACGGTCCTCGTCGACGGCGAGGACCCGTGGGAGAACCCGCGCACCATGGGCGGCACGTGCCTCGTCCGGGAGAGCGGCGACGTCGTCCTCGACGAGGCCATCAAGGAGAACCTCTCCTTCCTCGCGGACCGTCGGCCGCACTTCGACCGGACCGCCGCCGAGGCGCTGCTCGACCGGTTCGAGCTCGACCCCGACAAGCGCCCCGACCGGATGAGCCGCGGCCAGCGCTCGGCGTTCGGCGTCGTCGTCGGCATCGCGACCCGCGCCCCGCTCACTCTGCTCGACGAGGTGCACCTCGGCATGGACGCCCCCGCGCGGTACGCGTTCTACGACGCGCTGCTCGCCGACTGGATCGAGCACCCGCGCACGATCGTCCTGTCGAGCCACCTCATCGGCGAGGTCGAGCGGCTGCTCGAGGACGTCGTCGTCATCGACAAGGGCCGTGTCCTGGCCGCCGACGACGCGACGACCCTGCGCGAGCAGGGCCTGACCGTCACCGGCCCGGCCGACGCCGTCGACGCGTTCGTCGTCGGCCGCCGCGTCGTCGCCCGGCAGGTCCTCGGCCGCACCGCGCAGGCCACCGTCATCGGCACCGCGTCCGACGACGCCCAGCGTGCCCGCGCCGCGGGCCTGGAGCTCGGCGCCGTCGGCCTGCAGGACCTGTTCGTCCACCTCACCGACCGCGCCGCCGGCGAACCCGCCGACGCCCTCACCCCGCAGGAGTCCCGATGACCGCCGCGACCCCCGCCCTCCCGGCGAAGGCCGGGACGGGCTACGCCGAGAACCAGGTGTGGCTGACCGCGCGCTGGCTGCTGCGCACCGCGATCTACCTCGCGGTGTGGTTCTGGGGCATCGCGGTCGTCGTCGTCGTGGGCGCGACCGTCGTCGTCGCCAACGTCGGCGAGCTGCACAACAGCGTCTTCGCCTTCGCCCGCCAGGGGGCGATCTGGTTCCCGTTCTCGGTGTTCATCATCGTCTCGGCCACCTACCTGCCGATCCACGTCGCGACCGGCCTGACCCGGCGCAGCCTCGCGCTGGGCGCGGTCGTGGCCGCCGCGGTCACCGCGGTGATCTACGGGACGGTGTTCTCGCTGCTGCTGCTCGCCGAGCGTGCGGTGTTCGAGGCCGCCGGCTGGCAGTGGCGGTTCTTCGACGACCTGTCCGCCGGGGCCGGCCCGGAGACCTTCGTCCCCGCGTCCTTCCTCACGTACTTCGTGGCGTACCTGTCCGGCCTGCTGGTCGGCATCGCCTACCTGCGCGGCGGCGGCTGGTGGGGGACCATCACGCTCCCGCTGACCGTCGGCCCGATCCTGCTCGTCTCGGCCTTCTTCTCGGCCGACGCCGGGCCGGTCGCGACCGAGAGCTGGTTCGGCGGGCGGGGCGTCTCGGTGCCCCTGGCCGTCGCGGCGAGCCTCGTCCTGGCCGCGCTCATGGCGTTCGTCTTCGACCGGCTGGTGCGCGGGGCCGACGTCCCGGTCCGCACGAGCTGACCGCAGCACCCACCCAGCACCCACCCGCACGTCCCCACGGGACGGCTCCGAGCCGCTCCCGCGGCACCTCGCACCCTCATCCAGCCCAGTCCGACCCAGGAGGAGCACCATGCCCACCCCCGTCATCGAGGTCGAGCACCTGCGCAAGACCTACGGCAGCACCGTGGCCGTCCAGGACGTCAGCCTGCAGGTCATGCCCGGCGAGATCTTCGGCGTCCTCGGCCGCAACGGCGCCGGCAAGACCACCACCGTCGAGATCGTCGGCGGGCTGCGGCACGCCGACGCCGGCGACGTCCGCGTCCTCGGGCTCGACCCGCGCCGCGACGCCCGTCGCCTGCACGAGCGCGTCGGCCTGCAGCTGCAGGAGAGCGAGATGCCGGGCCGGATCACGGTCCGCGAGGCGCTCGACCTGTACGCGGCGTTCTACTCCGACCCCGCCGACCCGGCGTCGCTCATCGCCGACCTGGGCCTGGCCGAGAAGGCCGGCACCCAGTACCAGAAGCTGTCGGGCGGCCAGAAGCAGCGGCTGTCGGTCGCGCTCGCCCTGGTCGGCAACCCCGAGGTCGCGATCCTCGACGAGCTCACGACGGGCCTCGACCCGCTGGCCCGCCGCGAGACGTGGTCCGTCGTGGAGGCGATCCGGCAGCGCGGCGTGACGATCGTGCTGGTCACGCACCTCATGGAGGAGGCGGAGCGGCTCTGCGACCGGATCGCGCTCATCGACGCCGGCCGGGTCGTCGCGACGGGCACGCCCGCCGAGCTCGCGGCCCGTGCGTCGGCCGGCCAGGTGCTGCGGTTCCGCCCGTCGGCACCTCTGCCGCCCGCCCTGCTCGACCGCACCGCGACGGTCACCGGCGTCACCGACCGCGACGGCACGATCGAGGTGCACGGCACCGACAACGTCGTGCAGGACGTGCTCGTCGCGCTGCACGGCCACGGCATCCGCCCGCTCGGTCTGCACCTGGAGCAGGGCTCCCTCGAGGACGCGTTCGTCGCCCTCACCGGTCGCGCGTCCGCCGACGCCGGACCGGACGTCCACGCGGCGAAGGCCGCACGTCGCGCCACGAACCGGAAGGCCTGACCGATGCCCACGACCACGCGCACCACGAGCACCACGACCGCCGCCCCGGCGCGTCCCGCGGCCCGGACCGGCTCCGCGTCGGGCGTCCGCGCGCTGCGCCGCCTCACGCTCACCGAGGGGAAGCTGTTCCTGCGCGACCCGTCGAACGCGTTCTTCGCGGTCCTGTTCCCGGCGCTGCTGCTCACCGTCCTGGGCCTCGTGATGCCCTGGGCGGACGAGCCCTACGACGCCGACGACCCGATCCTGTCCCAGTTCACCGCGATCACCGGCTACACCCCGATCGTGCTGGCGCTCGCGGTCGGCACGGTGGCGTTCACGACGTTCCCGACGACCCTCGCGACGTACCGGCAGCGCGGGGTGCTGCGCCGGCTGTCGACGACGCCGCTGCCCCCGACGCGCGTGCTCGTGGCGCAGGTCGCGGTGAACCTCGCGGCGCTGCTCGTCGCGGCGGTCCTGGCGCTGCTGCTCGGCGTCGTGGTCGTCGGCGTGGACCTGCCGGAGCAGCCGCTGCTGCTCGTGGGCGCGTTCGTCCTGTCGGTGCTGTCGGCGTTCGCGGTGGGCTCGCTCATCGCGGCGGTCGCGCCGACGGGGCCGTCGGCGAACGGCATCGGGGCGACCGTGTACTTCCTGTCGCTGTTCTTCGCGGGGGTGTGGCTGCCGCTGCCGATCATGCCGCAGGTGGTGCAGGACATCGCCCAGTTCACGCCGCTGGGGGCCGCGTCGCAGGCGATGACCGCGGCGTGGTTCGGCCAGCCGCTGCCGACGGTCGAGCTGCTCGCGATGGCCGCGTGGGCGGTGCTCGGCGTCCCGCTCGCGGCGCGGCTGTTCCGCTGGTCGTGACCGCCTGACGCTCCGGGAGGGGGAGCGCGACGGCCCGTCGGGGGGAGGTCCCCGGCGGGCCGTCGTCGTGCGGGCGGCCGTGCGCCGGGCCGGCCCCGCGGCCTGGCCAGCGGGGCCAGTGGTCACGCTCCCACCCGAAAGGTTTAGGACTCTGGACTGGTCAAGGGGGAGTCACGAGGGTTGGCCCCGTCCTGCCCGACGTGTCCCCGGACGCCCGCATCGTCGCGGAGCCCGCGGTGCCCGCCGGACCGGACCTTCGTGCACCTCCACCACCGTCCCGCGCGTGCCCGCACGGGACCCGGTGGGCACGCCCCCGCGACGCCGCGAGGGCTCGCCCGCACACCAGAAAGGTACGGACGATGTCGTCAACGACCCGCCGGCGATCCGCCTGGGTGGCAGTAGCCACCGTAGGCGTCTCGTCGTTCTTGGCGGTCGCCGGGATCACCCCCGCGATCGCCGCGGCCGGGACGGGCCAGCCCGCCACGGTCACCGTCCCCGCGGCCTCCCCGCTGCGCGCCGCCGTCGACGGCGAGTACGCGCAGCGGTTCCTCACGCAGTACGACAAGATCAAGGACCCCGCCAACGGGTACTTCAGCGCCCAGGGCATCCCGTACCACGCCGTCGAGACCCTCATGGTCGAGGCCCCCGACTACGGCCACGAGACGACGTCCGAGGCCTACTCCTACTGGCTGTGGCTCGAGGCCCTCTACGGGCAGGTCACCCAGGACTGGGCGCCGCTCAACCACGCCTGGGACACGATGGAGAAGTACATGATCCCCCAGACGGTGGATCAGCCCACGAACTCCTTCTACAACCCCGCGAAGCCCGCGACCTACGCCAACGAGTACAACCACCCGAGCCAGTACCCCTCGCAGCTCAACAGCGGCAACTCGGTCGGCGTCGACCCCATCGCCAACGAGCTCAAGAGCACGTACGGCACCTCGGACATCTACCAGATGCACTGGCTCGCGGACGTCGACAACGTCTACGGCTTCGGCGTCACCCCCGGCGCCGGCTGCCAGCTCGGCCCGACCGCGACCGGCACGTCCTTCATCAACACCTTCCAGCGCGGCCCGCAGGAGTCGGTCTGGGAGACCGTCCCGCAGCCGTCGTGCGAGGAGTTCAAGTACGGCGGCAAGAACGGGTTCCTCGACCTGTTCACCGGCGACGCGTCCTACGCCAAGCAGTGGAAGTACACCTCGGCGTCCGACGCCGACGCCCGCGCCGTCGAGGCGATCTACTGGGCCAACGTCTGGGCGACCGAGCAGGGCAAGGCGGCCGACGTCGCCGGGCTCGTCACCAAGGCCGCCAAGATGGGCGACTACCTGCGGTACACCCTGTTCGACAAGTACTTCAAGAAGATCGGCTGCACCTCGCCGACCTGCGCCGCCGGCACCGGCAAGGACAGCGCGCACTACCTGCTGTCCTGGTACATGGCCTGGGGTGGGGCGACCGACACCAACGCCGGCTGGGCCTGGCGCATCGGCTCGTCGCACGCGCACTTCGGGTACCAGAACCCGCTCGCCGCGTGGGCGCTCTCGACGGACCCCCGCCTGACGCCGAAGTCCGCCACGGCCAAGACCGACTGGGCCAACTCCCTGCAGCGCCAGCTCGAGTTCTACACGTGGCTGCAGGCCTCCAACGGCGGCATCGCCGGTGGCGCCACCAACAGCTGGGACGGCGCCTACGCGCAGCCCCCGGCCGGCACGCCCACGTTCTACGGCATGGGCTACACCGAGGCGCCCGTCTACGTCGACCCGCCGTCGAACCGCTGGTTCGGCATGCAGGCGTGGGGCGTGCAGCGCGTCGTCGAGCTCTACTACGCGTCGGGCAACGCCCAGGCGAAGAAGATCCTCGACAAGTGGGTCCCGTGGGTCGTCGCGAACATCTCGACCGACGGCGCCAACTGGAAGGTCCCGAGCGAGCTCAAGTGGACCGGCAAGCCCGACACCTGGAACGCCGCGTCGCCCACGGGCAACCCCGGCCTCACGGTCGAGGTGACCGGCTACGGCCAGGACGTCGGCGTCGCCGCCGACACCGCCCGCGCGCTGCTCTTCTACGCCGCCAAGTCCGGCGACACCGCGTCCCGCGACAAGGCGAAGGCGCTCCTCGACGCCATCTGGGCCAACAACCAGGACCCGCTGGGCGTGTCCACGGTCGAGACCCGGGGCGACTACAAGCGGTTCGACGACAAGTACGTCGCCAACGGTGACGGCATCTACATCCCGTCCGGCTGGACCGGCACGATGCCCAACGGCGACGTCATCAAGCCCGGTGTCTCCTTCCTCGACATCCGCAGCTTCTACAAGAACGACCCGCAGTGGGCCAAGGTCCAGGCCGCGCTCGACGGCGGCGCCGACCCGCAGTTCCGCTACCACCGGTTCTGGGCCCAGACGGCCGTCGCCGGTGCGCTCGGCGACTACGCGCGCCTCTTCGAGGACGGCACGACGACGCCCGACACCACGGCGCCGTCGGTCCCGACCGGCCTGCAGGCGGGCGCCGTCACCTCGACCGAGGCGACGATCTCCTGGACCGCCTCGACGGACGACACCCGGGTCGCCGGCTACGACGTCTACCGCGGCACCACCAAGGTCGGCACCGTCTCGACCGGCACGTCCTTCACGGACACCGGCCTGACCGCCTCCACGGCGTACTCGTACACCGTCCGGGCGTTCGACGCGGCCGGCAACGTCTCGGCGGCGTCCTCGGCGCTGTCCGTCACGACGAAGGCCACGCCGTCCGACACCACCGCGCCCAGCGTCCCGACGATCACGTCGAGCAGCAGCACGGTGAACAGCGTGACCCTCGGCTGGTCGGCGTCGACCGACAACACGGGCGGCTCCGGCCTCGCCGGGTACGACGTGTACCGCGGCAACACCCGCGTCGGCCAGACCACGGGCCTGACCTTCACGGACACCGGCCTCACGGCCTCGACCGCGTACTCGTACACGGTCCGGGCGCGCGACGTCGCCGGCAACGTGTCGGCCGCGTCCACGGCCGTCTCGGTCACCACCAAGGCGGACACGGTCGTCGACACCATCGCCCCGAGCGTCCCGGCGGGCCTCGTCGCGACGACGGTCGGCGAGACGAGCGTGACGCTCACGTGGAACGCGTCCACCGACACCGGTGGCTCGGGCCTCGCGGGCTACGACGTCTACCGCGGCACCACGAAGGTCGGCTCGTCGACGACGGCCACCTACACGGACAGCGGCCTGACGGCGGCGACGGCCTACTCGTACACCGTCCAGGCCAAGGACAACGCGGGCAACGTGTCCGCCGCGTCCAGCGCCCTGTCGGTCACGACGAAGTCGCCGCAGACGGGCGGCTCCTGCAAGGTCACGTACAACGCCAGCAGCTGGAACACGGGCTTCACCGCCTCGGTGAAGGTCACCAACACCGGCACGACCGCGCTGAGCAGCTGGAGCCTCGGCTTCGACTTCTCGGCCGGCCAGAAGGTGCAGCAGGGCTGGAGCG
The DNA here is from genome assembly GCF_004306155.1 of Cellulomonas biazotea. Lineage (GTDB taxonomy): Bacteria > Actinomycetota > Actinomycetes > Actinomycetales > Cellulomonadaceae > Cellulomonas > Cellulomonas biazotea. The sequence continues at coordinate 15,956 of NZ_BIMR01000020.1, read as the reverse complement.
CCACCTGGGCGCAGTCCGGGACGACCGTGACGGCGACCAACGCGGCGTGGAACGGCTCGCTGGCACCCGGCCAGAGCGTCGACATCGGCTTCAACGGCTCCCACACGGGCCAGAACCCGAACCCGACGGCGTTCACGCTCAACGGCGCGGCGTGCAGCTGAGCGCGCTGAACCGCACCACCTGATCGACCAGCACCACACCGAGGCCGGCCCGGAGCACGACCGGGCCGGCCTCGGCGCGTCCGCCGGCGTCGGCAGGGCGTCCGCACGCGTCGGCACGGCGTCGGCACGGCGTCCGCGCAGGCCGGGGTCGGGTTGTCCCTACCCCGACCTCGGGGGTGGGCGTGGTGTCGGGGCGCACCCCCTGCGGCCTAGGTTCGACGACATGGCCACCCAGACCGCACCGCCCCAGCCGGGCAGCCCGCCGGACACGCCGCGGGACGTCGACGTCGTCACCCCCGGGTTCACGTCGAGCCACGGGCTGTTCACGGCACCGGCGTCGGCCGCGACGTGGCGCGCCGTCGCGCAGCTCGCGATCGGCTGGCCGTGGCTGCTGACCGTCGGGATCCTCGCGCTCACGTGGACGCTGACGTCGATCGCCCTGGTCCCCGTGTTCGGCGTCGGGCTCCCGATGCTCGTGGGCGGACTCGTCGCCGGGCGCTGGTTCGCCCGTGCCGAGCGGGCCCGCCTCGCCGCGCAGACCGGTGTCGTCGTGCCCGCCCCGACGTACCGCCGGTCCGCGAAGCCGGGTTGGTGGCGCTGGTCGACGTGGCGCGCGGTGCTCGCCGACGGGCGCCTGTGGGCGCACCAGGTCGACGCCGTCGCCGCGATGGGCGTCACGACGCTCGGCTACGGCGTCGCCTTCGGACTCGGCGGCGCCGGCATCGCGGCCGTGGCCTTCCCGGCGTACGGCCGCGGGTCCGTCGTCGACGACTGGTTCGGACTGTCGTGGCCGCTCGTCGTGGTCGTCTCCGTGCTCGGCGGCGTGGCGCTGCTGTGGCTCGCCGCGCTCGCCGCTCAGGGCACGTCGCTCGTCCTGGTCCGGCTGGCCCGGGCGCTGCTCGGCCAGACCGCGCAGTCAGAGGCCCTGCTCGAGGCCCGGGCCGCCGCGGACGCCGCGCAGCACGCCGCCGACCGTGCCGAGACCCGCGCGGAGCACCTGCGCGAGACCCGGACCGCGGCCGTCGGCGCCGCCGACGAGGAGCGTCGCCGCATCGAGCGCGACCTGCACGACGGCGCCCAGCAGCGACTCGTCGCCCTCGGCGTCGAGCTCGGCGTCGCCAAGCGGCACGCCGCCCGCGATCCGGAGACCGCCACCGCCGCCCTCGACCACGCGCACCGGGAGGTCAAGGAGACCCTCGCCGAGCTGCGCGACCTGGTCCGCGGCATCCACCCCGCCGTCCTCACCGACCGCGGCCTCGACGCCGCCCTGTCGGCCCTCGCCGCCCGGGCGCCGATCGCCGTGACCGTCGACGTGCCGCAGCCGACGACCCTCGCCCTCGCGGGCGCCGGGGCGCAGGCCGCCGCGTACTTCGTCGTCGCCGAGGCCCTCACCAACGTCACCAAGCACGCGGGCGCCCAGGCCGTCCTCGTGGAGGCCACCGTCGTCGACCGGCCCACCGGGCCCGCCCTGCGGGTCGTCGTCGCCGACGACGGCAAGGGCGGCGCGACCGCCTCGCCCGGCAGCGGCCTCGACGGGCTGCGCAGCCGTGTCGCCGCCCTCGACGGCACGTTCGACCTCGACAGCCCCGCCGGTGGCGGGACCCGGCTCACCGTGGAGGTGCCGTGCGCATCGTGATCGCGGAGGACTCCGTCCTCCTCCGGGACGGCCTGACCCGCCTGCTCGTGGCGGAGGGGCACGACGTCACCGGGTACTCCACGGCTGACGAGCTCGTCGCCGCCCTCGGGCCGGCGGGCACGGCAGGCGCCAGCGGCGCTGCCGACCTGCCCGACGTCGTCGTCACCGACGTCCGGATGCCCCCGACGCACACCGACGAGGGCCTGCGGGCCGCCGTCCACCTGCGCAGCCTGCACCGCCGCCTGCCGATCCTCGTGCTCTCGCAGTACGTCGAGCAGCGGTACGCCGTCGAGCTGTTCGCGGGCGACGTCCGCGGCCTCGGGTACGTCCTGAAGGACCGCGTCGCCGACGTCGACGAGTTCCTGGACGCCCTCGGTCGCGTCGCGTCGGGCGGCACCGTCATCGACCCCGAGGTGGTGGCCCAGATCCTCGCCCGCACCCGCAGCACCGGGCTCGAGACCCTCACCCCGCGCGAGCGCGACGTCCTCGGCCTCATGGCCGAGGGGCGCTCCAACACCGCCATCGCGGAACGCCTCGTCGTCGGCCTCCCGGCCGTCGAGAAGCACGTCACCTCGATCCTCACGAAGCTCGGCCTGCCCCCGGACGCCGACGACCACCGTCGCGTCCTCGCCGTCCTGCGCTGGCTGCAGCACGGCCCCGCCGCCCAGTCCCCGCCGGTGACCCCGGCGACCGGTGTCGCCACCGGCCGCGGTCCCGCCGGCCCCACGAACGGAGCACGCGCATGACCACGCCCACGCTCGACAAGCCCGCCCGCCCCGCGACCCCGCCGCCCGCACCCGAGGCGACCCGCACACCTCTCGCCCGCGGCCTGCTGTGGACCGGCGGCATCATCGGCGCCGTCTCTCTCCTGTGGGGCGCCGCACAGGTCGTCGACCTCGCGAAGAGCAGCACCGAGTACGCGTCCGCCACCTACGACGCGGCCCCCGTGGTCGAGCTCGTCGCCGACGGCCGTGTCGGCATCACCCCCGGCGACGCCGGCGAGATCCAGGTCGACCGCACGCAGCGCAGCGGCTGGACCTCGCCCGTGTACGAGGTCGCCGAGGGCGGCGACCGGCTCGTCGTGCGGAACACCTGCGGGTCGTGGTTCGGCGTCTGCTCCGGCTCGCTCGACGTGCAGGTGCCCGAGGGGACCGAGGTCGTCGTCCGCTCGTCCAACGGACGGGTCCACGCGGCCGGTCTCGTCGGCCCCCTCGACCTGCAGACGTCCGACGGCCGCATCGAGGTCACGCACGTCGACGGCGACGTCCGGCTGCGCACCAGCAACGGCGGCATCCTCGTGGACGACGTCAGCGGCGCCGTCGAGGCCCGCACCAGCGACGGCCGCATCGACGTCAACGGCGTCGGCGGGCACCTCGACGCGGTGACGAGCAACGGCGGTGTGCAGGTCGGCGACGTCGGCGGCGACGCCCGCGTGCGCACCAGCGACGGCAGCGTCGAGGTGTCGGGCGTGGACGGCGACGTCGAGGCCGTGACGAGCAACGGCCACGTGACCGTGTTCGGCACGGGCGAGCCCGTCGCCCTGACGATCTCGACGTCGAACGGCCGCCAGACCGTCGACGCCCCCACCGACCCGTCCGCGTCCCGCACGGTCTTCATCCGCACGTCCGACGGCAACGTGTCCTACCTGGGGCCGCGCTGACGCTAGGCGTGGATCGTCGCGACCTGGGGAAACGCGGTGAGCGCCGCGTCGCGGGTGACCAGGGTGACGTTCTCGACGATCGCCTGCGCGGCCAGGAACCGGTCGAACGGGTCGCGGTGGTCCCAGGCCAGCGAGCCTGCGAGGACCGCGTGCTGCGCGCTGATCGGCAGCTCGGTGGCCCGCAGGTCGCGCACCCGCTGCTCCCATGCCTGGACGAGCGCCGTGTACTCGACGGGGAGCTTGCCGAGCCGGACCTTCGTCGCGACCTCCATCGCCGACGCCGCCGACACGACCAGCGTGCTGGTCGGGTCGGCGAGGACGGCGCGAGCGGCCGGGTCGACGGTGCCCGGCTCGGCGAGCAGCCACAGGACGACGTGCGTGTCGAGCAGGTAGGCCCGGCTCACTCCCACGCCGCCAGCTCGTCCTCGCTCATCGGCTCGAAGAAGGAGCTCGGCGTGGGGGGAAGGTCCATGATCCCGAACTCACGCGGCGCGGCCCCGAGCGGGACGAGCTGGACGGCGGGGACACCGGCGCGGGCGATCTTCACGACTCCGCCCAGCTCGGCCTCGGCGAGCAAGGCAGACAGACGCGCTTTGGCGTCCTGCACGTTCACGATGGTGTCCACGGCGCGTTAGTCTACCTGGACCAGACCACTTGGACCAGGTGTCGGTCCACGAGCCTTGCCGGTGGCGTCGAGAGTGCGCCGAGGCGTGGCACGAGTCGCCCGTGCCGCACGGCTCGCGCCCGCGAACGCAGCGCCACTGGTCACCCGAGGCCGGGACGCGATGACGCTGCGGGCAAGCGAAAGGCCCCCTGGCGCGAGCGGACTCGCTGACCAGAGGGCCTTCCACACTGTCGGGGTGGCGGGATTCGAACCCACGACCTCTTCGTCCCGAACGAAGCGCGCTACCAAGCTGCGCCACACCCCGTGGAGCCCCGTAAGGATAGCCGACGGGTGCCCGTCCGACGAAACCGGATCCGGTCCGCAGGCCAGGGCGCCGTCAGCGCCCCGCGGTCACGGTGCGACGAGGGTGAGCAGCGTCGCCTCGGGCCGGCACGCGAAGCGCACCGGCGCGTACGGGGACGTGCCCAGGCCGGCGGACACGTGCAGCCAGCCTGACCCGGCGCCGCCGGGACGGTCGGGGCGCGGGCCGGGCCAGCCGTGCAGGCCCTTGGCACGCCGCGCGTCGAGGTCGCAGTTCGTGACGAGCGCGCCCCACAGGGGCACGGCGAGCTGGCCGCCGTGCGTGTGGCCCGCGATGGCCAGGTCGACGTCGTCGGCGTGCATCGCGTCGAGGACCCGCCGGTAGGGGGCGTGCGTGACGCCCAGGTGCAGGTCGACGGGGACGGGTCCCGTGCGGGCGTCGTCGTCGCGGCCCCCGGCGGGGAACCGGTCGCGGTCGAGGTGCGCGTCGTCGGTGCCGACGAGCGACAGGACGCGGCCGTCGACCTTGAGGACGTCGCGCCGGTTCGTGAGGTCGACCCACCCGGCCGCGCTGAACCGTGCGACGAGCTCGCGCCACGGCAGCTCGACGGGACGCTCGGGGTGCGGGCCGCGGGCGTCGGGCAGCAGGTAGCGCGCCGGGTTCTTCGCGCGCGGCGCGAAGTAGTCGTTCGAGCCGAGGACGAACGCCCCCGGTCGGGCCAGGTGCGGCTCGAGGGCGTCGAGCAGGGCAGGCATGGCGTCGAGGTGCGCCCAGTTGTCACCCGTGTCGACGACCAGGTGCGGGTCGAGCGACGCGAGGTCCCGCACCCAGTCGACCTTGCGGCGCTGGCCGGGCGTGAGGTGCAGGTCCGACAGGTGCAGGATCCGCAGCGGCTCCTGGCCGGCGGGGAGCACGGGCACGGTGACCTCGCGCAGCGCGTACCACTGCGCCTCGACGAGCGACCACGCGAGGGCGCCGGCCCCGGCGAGCGCCAGCGCGCCGAGCGCGCGACCCGCCGAGGTCGGGCCGGCGGACGTCACGGTCGCCCGCCGCCGTTGCCGCCGCCGTTCCCGCCACCGTTTCCGCCGCCGTTCCCGCCGTCGTTCTGCCCGGGGAACCCGGGCAGGCCCGGCAGCGGCCCGGCGGGCGGCTGGCCGTTCGACAGGGTGAGCGTGATGACGGACCCGCGCACCGCGGTGCCGGACGGGTTCTGCTCCGCGACGCTGCCCGCGGGGTACGTGGACGGCACCTGGGAGCCGTTCATCGTCACCCGGAAGCCGCGGTCCGTGAGGGCCTTGCGGGCGTCGGCCTCGGACATCCCGAGGACGCCGGGCACGCCGACCCGCTCCCCGAAGATCTCCTTGTCGGCGGCCGGCGCGAAGCCCGGGACGGAGACGCCCGCGAGGGTCTGCTCCATGTACCGCTTCCACGTCGGCGCCGCGATCGAGGACCCGTAGACGTTCCGGTAGAACTTCCCGTTGATCGTCTTGTCCTGCACGGGGCGCATGCCGTCGGGGAAGCCGACCCACACGGCGGTGGAGCGCAGCGTCGTGTACCCGACGAACCAGGTGTGCTCGTTCTCGCTCGTCGTGCCGGTCTTGCCCGCGGAGGGGAAGCCGGGTGCGCCGACGGACTTCGCGGTGCCGTTCCACACGTTGCTGAGCGCGTAGTTCATCGCGTTGGCGATCCGCGGCTCGATGGCGTTGTGGCAGTTCGCGCTGGGGACGGGCAGCGGCTGGCCGTCCGCGTCCATGACGCTCGTGATCGCGATCGGCGCGCAGTAGGTGCCGCCCGACGCGAACGTCGCGAACGCGGCTGCCATCGTCAGCGGCGCGACCGAGTTGACGCCGATGATGTTGGACGGGAACGAGTCGAAGTCGCCGTTGCCGGCGAGACCGCCGGCCTTGTGCACGCCGAGCTCGGCGGCGCCCTTCATGATGTTGCAGAGGTCGAGCTGCGTGCCCATCGCGAGGTACGCCGAGTTGACGGAGTTCCGCGTCGCGTCGAGGACCGACATGACGCCGCCGTCGCCCTCGGCGTTGCCGGGCGTCCACGAGGAGTTCTTCCCGCGGGTGCCGCACGCGGTGAACATGTTCTCGTTGAGCGGCCGCTTCCGGCCGTCGATCGTCTCCTGCAGGCTGTGCCCCTGCTTGAGCCACTCGAGCAGGGTGAACGGCTTGAACGTCGAGCCCGGCGGGAAGCCGGACGCGCTGCCGTAGGCGTTGTCGGCGTTGAAGTTGACGGACGTCTCGCGGTCGCCGTGCTCGCTCACCGCGGTGTACGTGCGGTTCTGCGCCATCGCCGTGATCTTGCCGCTGTTCGGCTCGACGGAGACGATCGCGCTCGCGACGCCCTCCGGGTCGTCGACGGGGATGCCGTTCTTCACCTCGGTGTCGGCGATCGTCTGCTCGCGCGGGTCCAGCGTGGTCGTGATGGTCAGGCCGCCGCGGTACAGCCGGTCGATGCGGTCCCGGAGGGTCTCGCCGAACGTCGGGTCGGTGCGGATGACCTTGGTGACGTAGTCGCAGAAGTAGCCGGACCCGGCGACGACGTCACCGGCGGACATGCAGCCCTGCTTGAGCGGCTGGACGCGCAGGGTGTCCGCGAGAGGCACCGCGATGGCCGCGTCGGCCTCCTCGACGGTGATGTACCCCTGCGCCTGCATGAGCCGCAGGATGACGTTGCGACGCTGCTCGGACGCGGCCGGGTCGCGCGTCGGGTCCCACTTGCCGGGGCTCTGCGTGATGCCCGCGATCGTGGCCGCCTCGCCGGGCGTGAGGTCGCTCGCGGGCTTGCTGAAGTAGAACTGCGCGGCCGACTCGGCGCCGTACAGCGACGACGCCCCGAACTGCGCGATGTTGAGGTACTTCTCGAGGATCTCGTCCTTCGTCATCTGCTTCTCGAGCGTGATGGCGAGCTTGGCCTCGCGGAGCTTGCGCGCGTACCCCTCGGGGCCCTCCGCGCCCTTGGCCGCCTTGAGGGCGGCCTTGCGCTTGACGGGGTCCTCCTCGGCCTCGGCGGCCTCGATGAGCACGTTCTTCACGTACTGCTGCGTGAGCGTCGACGCGCCCTCCTGGCCCTCGCCGTCCTCGCCGATGAGGTTCTTCACGGCGGCGCGCAGCATGCCCGTCGGGTCGACGCCCGCGTGCTGGTAGAAGCGCTTGTCCTCGACGGCGACCACGGCGTGCTGCAGGTGGATCGAGATCCCCGACAGCGGCACGACGACGCGGTTCTGCTCGAAGAACGTCGCGAGCAGCGTGCCGTCGGCGGCGAGGATCACCGACTTCTCGGGCAGCGCCTTCTGCTCGAGCTCGGTGGGGAGCTCGTCGAAGGCGGTCACGGACATGTCGGTGACGGTGTTGGCGACGGCGACGCCGGGCAGGACGAGCCCGGCGGCGAGCACGCCGCCGACACCGGCGACCAGGACGAACGACAGCAGCAGGGCGAGAGCCTGGAAGACGTTGACCTGGCGGCCGCGCGCGCGCGGAGGATGAGGCATGCCGACAGGGTAGTCGGGGCACCTGTCCGGGTCGTCGCCGACGCGTGCCGGGCCCGTCGACCTGCACCGGACCTGCACATGCCCCGGGGGCTCGCACGCAGGCGTGCGAGGTCCGGACAGTGTCCGCGGGTGTCCAGCAGGAGGTGGTCAGACGTCCATCTGTCGAAATGACCCGAAAGGAGTCTCGCCAGACGAGCACGTGACCCGCTAGTTTCCCGGCAGGACACGGGTGCCCGCGGCACCCGTCCGTCGTCGAGGGAGGGTGAGTGGCAACCGTCACGCAGGACGCGCACTGGACCGCGATCGCCGCCTGCGGCACGGGCAAGCTCTCACCCGACGCGCTGTTCGTCGAGGGAGCCGCGCAGCGCGAGGCCCGGACCGTGTGCACGGGGTGCCCCGTGCGGCTGGAGTGCCTCGCCGACGCGCTCGACAACCGCATGGACTTCGGCGTGTGGGGCGGCATGACCGAGCGTGAGCGCCGCGCGCTGCTGCGCCGCCGGCCCGACGTGCGCTCCTGGTGGTCGGAGCTCGTCGGCAACGAGCCGGCCGCCCTCCAGGTCGCCCTGCCCGCTCCTCTGACGGTCCGGTGAGAGCGCTTGCATGACCTGCCTGCGACCCACGGCTAGGGTGGGCGCATGGCCACGCAGCAGTGGGAGTACGCGACGATCCCCCTCATCATCCACGCCACCAAGGCGATCCTCGACCAGTGGGGAGCGGACGGCTGGGAGCTCGTCCAGGTGATCCAGGGTCCCGACCAGGGCCTGGTCGCCTACCTCAAGCGCCCCAAGCAGTCCTGATGGGCGCCGCCGCGCGCCTCGACGCGCTCGGCCTCCAGCTGCCCACGGTGGCGGCGCCCGTCGCGGCGTACGTGCCCGCGGTCCGCAGCGGCGACCACGTGTGGACGTCCGGCCAGCTGCCGTTCGTCGCCGGGTCCCTGCCCGCGACCGGCAAGGTCGGCGACGGCCCCGGGCTGGTCACGCCGCAGGACGCCACCGCGCTCGCCCGGACCGCCGCGCTCAACGCGCTGGCCGCCGTCGCGGCGCTGGTCGAGTCCGAGGGCGGACCTTCGGGCGCGGACGCGCTGGACCGGGTGGGCCGGGTCGTCAAGGTCGTCGGGTTCGTCGCGAGCGACCCGTCGTTCACGGGTCAGCCCGCGGTCGTCAACGGCGCGAGCCTGCTCCTGCACGAGGTCCTCGGCGACGCGGGCGTGCACGCCCGGTCGGCGGTCGGCGTCGCGGTCCTGCCGCTGGACTCGCCCGTCGAGGTCGAGCTGGTGGTCGAGCTGCTCGCCTGAGCAGCCCGACCGGGGCCGGTCGCTACCGACCGGCCCGGCGACACCGCTCAGCGGGCCCGGCGCTCCAGCCGGTCGACGTCGAGCAGCACGACCGCACGGCCCTCGCGCCGCACCCAGCCGCGCGCCGCGAAGTCGGCCAGCGCCTTGTTGACGGTCTCGCGCGACGCGCCGACAAGCTGCGCGAGCTCCTCCTGCGTGAGGTCGTGCGCGACGCGGACGCCCTCGTCGACCTTCTCGCCGAACCGCGTCGACAGGTCGAGCAGCGCCTTCGCGACACGACCGGGCACGTCGGAGAACACGAGGTCCGCGAGGGCCTCGTTGGTGCGGCGCAGCCGCCGCGCGAGGGCCTGCAGCAGGTGCTGCGCGACCGACGGCTTGTCGTGCAGCCACTTGATGAGGTCGCCGTGGCCGAGCTCGAGGACCTGCGCGTCGGCGACGACGGTCGCCGTGGCGGTGCGGGGGCCCGGGTCGAACAGCGACAGCTCGCCGAACATCTCGCCGGGGCCGAGGACGGCCAGCAGGTTCTCGCGCCCGTCGTTGGAGCGGCGCCCGAGCTTGATCTTCCCGTCGCGCACCACGTACAGCCGGTCGCCGGGCTCGCCCTCGTGGAACAGGGTGTCGCCGCGCACCAGGTGGAGCGGCTTCATGGTCGCGACGAGCGTGCCGGACGTCTCGGCGTCCAGCCCGGCGAACAGCGGGGCCGCCAGAACGATGTCGTCCTCCATCGTGGCTCCTTCCTTCCCGGCCACGACCCGCGGGTCACCCGGCCTCCGACCGCGGCGCGCCCGTCGGGCTCCTGCGGTACCGATCCCGGGGCCGCAGGTCAGCGGCGCCGGCACCTACAGTTTGCCGCATCAACGGCCTCAGCCCCGACCGATGGGCTCCTGGAGGCACGCGGTGGTGGCCTCGGGGTCGAGCGCGAGGCGCGTGATGAGCTGTTCGGTGGCGTCGGAGAGGGCCGACGTGACGCCTTCCTCGTAGCGCGCGAGCTGCGCGTCGAGGGCCCGCAGGTCGTCGAGCGTCGCGAGCTCCGCGGCGGGGGTGCCCGTGAGGACGGCGGCGAGCTCCCCGGGACGGGGGACGTCGACGCCCACGTCGAGCGGCAGCTGGAACGCGACGTCCTCGCCGAGCGTCGCCGGCCGGGCGACCTGCGCGACGGCGAGGTCCAGGCGCGCACGCACGAGGCGGCGCCACCACCCGACGCGCGCCCGTTCCGCACGCAGCGCGCGCCGGTCGAGTCGCAGGTCGCGCACACGCTGCTCGGTCACGGGTGTCATCGCGCCACTGCCTCCAGAGGTCTCACGTGGGCTTCGGCGCCCGGGACGTCCGACTTGAGTCGGCATCCGTGTGAGTTCTGCCAGGTCACGCGCTCGGGCGGGACGCCGCGACCCGGCCTACGCTGCGTTCCGTGAGCGTCGCGCCGGGCACCGCCGAGACCGCCCTGGCCCGCACGCGCCGGGCCCGCCGCGTCGACCGGGCGCTGGCCGTGCGGTACCCCGACGCGCGGTGCGAGCTGGACTTCACGTCACCGTTCGAGCTGCTCGTCGCGACCGTGCTGTCGGCGCAGACGACCGACGTGCGCGTCAACCTCACGACGCCCACGCTGTTCGCCCGCTACCCCGACCCGGCCGCGCTCGCCGCGGCCGACCCCGACGAGCTCGAGGAGATCCTGCGGCCCACGGGGTTCTTCCGTGCGAAGGCCCGGTCGGTGACCGGGCTGTCGGCGGCGCTGGTCGAGCGGTACGGCGGCGTCGTGCCGCACCGGCTCGCCGACCTCGTGACCCTGCCGGGCGTCGGCCGCAAGACCGCCAACGTCGTGCTGGGCAACGCGTTCGACATCCCGGGCATCACGACCGACACGCACGTGCTGCGGCTGTCGCTGCGGCTCGGCTACACGACGAGCGAGGACCCGCTGGTCGTCGAGCGCGAGCTCGGGGAGCTGCTGCCGCGCAAGGACTGGACCATGGCGTGCCACCGGCTGATCTTCCACGGTCGTCGCACGTGCTTCGCCCGTCGTCCCGCGTGCGGCGCGTGCCCGGTCGCGGCGTGGTGCCCGTCGGCGGGCATCGGCGAGAACGACCCGGTGCGCGCGACGGCGATGCTCAAGGGCTGACGGCGACCGGGACCGTCTCCGCGAGCCAGTCGAGCAGGACGTCGGTGACGACGCCCGGCACCTCGTCGGGCAGGAAGTGCCCGGCCGTCGGGACCAGCTCGTAGCGGTAGCGGTGACCGACGAGCTGCGCGGTCGACGCCGACAGCGCCGCGTGCGACGACGGGCGCAGGCCGTCCTGGCCGCCGTGCACCTGCAGCACGGGCAGCGGGCGCGTCCGGCCGAGGGCCGCGTGGTAGCGCCGGCCGTCGGGGCGGGGCATCGACCGCACGAGCCAGCGCAGCTGCTCCATCTGGCTGTGCGCGGCGAACGGGACGCGCGCGGCCTCGCGGTAGCGGCGCTCGGCGTCGGCGTCGAGCCAGCCCGGTGCGCCACCCCACTCGGTGAGCAGGGTGCGCACCAGGTCGCCGCGCTGCATCGCGCGCTCCGGGAACGACGGGAGCTGCGCGAAGGCCAGCCGGCGCACCGCAGCGGGGCGCAGCGCGGCCCGCGGGTGTCCGTGCAGGTCGAGCGGGTGCGGGGCGGCGAGCGCCGCGACGGCCATGACGACGTCCGGGTGCAGCGCGGCCATCGCCCACGCGATCTCGCCGCCCGTGCCGTTCCCGACGACGACCGCCTGCGACGCGCCCAGGGAACGGACGACGCCCGCGACGTCCGCGGCGAGCGTCGGGACGTCGTACCCCTGCGGTGGCTTGTCGGAGGCGCCCGTGCCGCGCACGTCCATCGCCGCGACCCGGTACCCGGCGTCGGCGAGCGCGGGGACCTGGTGCCGCCACGCCCACCAGAACTGCGGGATCCCGTGCAGGAGCACGACGAGGGGCGTGTCGCGGTCGTCGGGTCCGGACACGGCGACGTGGAACCGGGCGCCGTTCGCGGCGACGAACCGGTGCCGCCACGGCCCCTCGACGAGGAGGGTGGCGGAGTCGACGGTGCTCATCGGAGCCGAACCTACCCGGTACGGGCCGGGTCGGACGGCGCGGCAGCCGCGTGATGACGGTCGCGCCACCACAGCGCGGCACCGCCGGCGGCCGCCGCGAGGGCCGAGCCGACGAGCACCGCGACCACGACGTGCTCGTCGTGCGCGCTGCCCGCACCGAACGCGAGCTCCCCGACGAGCAGCGACACCGTGAAGCCGATCCCGGCGACCAGCCCGACGGCCAGCACGTCCGCCCAGCCCAGCCCGGGCGCGAGCGTCGCGCGCGTGAACCGGGCGACGAGCCACGTCGCGGCGAGGATCCCGAGCGGCTTGCCGACGACCAGCCCGAGCGCGACGCCCTGCGCCGCGGGGTCCGCGAGCGCGGCCGCGAACGTCCCCGCGGCGAACGTGACCCCCGCCGCGAACACCGCGAAGACCGGCACCGCGAACCCGGCCGAGACCGGGCGCCACCGGTGCTCCCACCGCTCGGCGAGCGACTCGTCCGGCTCCTCGGGCAGGCGCAGCGCCCGCTGCGTCGCGGCCGTCGTCGCCGGCACGACCAGGCCCAGCAGCACCCCTGCGATCGTCGCGTGCACCCCGGACGCGTGCATGAGGGCCCACGCCGCGACCGCCAGCGGCAGCAGGAGCCACCCGCTCGTCCGGCCCCGTGCGACCGCGAGCGCGAACACCCCGACCGTCGCGAGGCTCGCCGCGAGCCACCCGAGCGCCACGTGGTCCGTGTAGAAGACGCCGATGACGACGATGGCGAGCAGGTCGTCGACCACCGCGAGCGTCAGCAGGAACGCGCGCAGCGAGTTCGGCAGGCTGCGCCCCACGATGGCCAGGACCGACACCGCGAACGCGATGTCCGTCGCGGTCGGGACCGCCCAGCCCTCCGGCGACCCGCGGCCCGCCGGCAGGTTGACCGCGAGGTACAGCGCCGCGGGCACGAGCATGCCGCCGACCGCCGCGACCACCGGGACGACCGCACGTCGCACGTCGCGCAGCTCACCCGCGACGATCTCCCGCTTGAGCTCGAGCCCGACGACGAAGAAGAACACCGCGAGCAGGCCGTCGGTCGCCCACTGCGACAGCGTGAGGTCGAGGTGCAGCGCGGCCGGGCCGACGACCGTCGTCGACACCGCGTCGTACGCCGCCGGCCACAGGTTCGCCCAGAGCAGGGCGACGACCGTGCCGACCAGCAGCAGCACCCCGCCCGCGCGCTCCTCGCGCAGCGTGTCCGCGAGGTTGCGCTCACCACCGGGGGTCAGCGCGGAGAAGAGGCGGGCGGCAGGACGGCGGGGCACGGCGGACCTCCGGGCACGACGACAGGACTGCCGACCAGACTTCCCGGCGCACCGCCGTCCAGGGTAGCGGTGCCGCGTGCGGTGAGGCGGGTGTCAGGCGTCCGCGGGCGTCGGGACGTCGCTGCGGTCCTCCGCGGCGGCGCGCCGGTCCTTCGGCGGGTCGAACCGGTAGCCCACGTTGCGGACCGTGCCGATGAGCTGCTCGTGCTCGGGACCGAGCTTCGCGCGCAGACGACGCACGTGGACGTCCACCGTGCGCGTGCCCCCGTAGTAGTCGTAGCCCCAGACCTCCTGCAGCAGCTGCGCGCGCGTGAAGACACGACCCGGGTGCTGGACGAGGTACTTGAGGAGCTCGAACTCCTTGTACGTGAGGTCGAGCGGGCGGCCGCGCAGGCGGGCCGTGTAGCCGCCCGCGTCGATCGTCAGCTCGCCCGACGAGATCTCCTGCGGGGCGTCGTCGTAGCCCGCGGTCGCCGCGCGCTCCATGACGAGCCGGAACCGGGTCTCGACCTCGGCCGGGTTCGCCGTCTCCAGGATGATGTCGTCCGCGCCCCACTCGGCCGTGACGACCGTGAGGCCGCCCTCGGTGAGGACCAGCACGAGCGGGACCGTGAGCCCCGTCGCGCGCAGCAGCCGGCACGTCGTGCGTGCCGTCACCAGGTCGCGACGTGCGTCGAGCACGACGATGTCCGCGTCCGGGGCGTCCACCAGTGCTGACGGTTCGACAGGGAGCACCCGGACCCGGTGCGACAGCAGACCGAGCGCCGGGAGCACCTGAGCAGAGCCCCCGGACGCGGGAGTGAGCAGCAGCAGATCTGCCACGTGGAACCTCCTCCCCGCGTGCGAGTGCTGCACACCGTACCGCGCCGACGAGCAGCGCCGTGCCCGTGGTCGCCCCGCCGGACGACGCGGGACGACCACGGGGTCGCGACGCCGGACGACGCGGGACGCGCACCGGGTCGCCCCGCCGGAGGACGCAGGTCTGCGACAATCGCTGCCGTGCCGACCCGCCCCCACGCCCCGTCGACGTCCGCCCGGACGTCCCCCGGGGTGTCCCCGCTGACGTCCTCGACGGCCGGGCGGTAGCCCCCGCATGCAGCTCGCCACACGCGCCGTCCTCACGGCCGTCCTCGCCGCCGTCGTCGCCGTCGCCGGGTACCTCGGACCCCTCCCGCTCGCCGGGGTGTGCGGCGTCCTCGTGCTCGTCCTCGCCGTCGGCTGGCCCGCCCTCGCCGGTCTGCCGTTCGGCCCGGGGTCGTCCGTCGTCGTCGCGCTCGGCGGGCTCGGGTCGGTCGCCGTCGTCACCTTCGCCGCCGAGCAGCCGTACCTCCAGGGGCTGCCCGTCGTGTTCGCCGGCGCGATCGTGCTGGCGTTCGTCAACGAGCTCCTGCGCCGTGACGGCCGGGTGCGGCTCGTCGAGTCCGTGTCGGGCACGGTCGCCGGGACGCTCGTCGCCGTCGCCGCGACCGGCTGGGTCGCCATCGACCGCGGCCCCGAGGGGGAGGCCCTCGTCGTCGCCGGGGCGCTCGCGCTCGCCGTCGGGTCCGTCGTCGTCGCGATCCACCTGCCCGCGTGGCTCGGCGTCGTCGTCACGACCCTGAGCGCCGCTGCGGCCGGTGCCCTCGCCGGGTTCCTGCTGCCCGAGTTCGACCCGCTCGCGGGCGGTCTGCTCGGCGTCGCCGTCGGTGTGCTCGTCGCCGCGCTGCACGCGCTGTTCGACCGGATGCCCGCCCTCGAGCGCCCGCGCCCCGCGCTCGCCGTCGTCGCGCTGCCCGTGACCGTCACCGGGCTGCTCGTGTACGTCGTCGGCCGCGTGCTGGTGGGCTGACGCGTGGACCGCGTCCTCCTCGTCCTGGCCGTGCTGGCCGCAGCCGCCGCCCTCGGGTTCGTGTGGCGTGCGCGCAACGGCCGCTTCACCCCCGTCGCGCCCGCGGTGCTCGCCGCCGCCGAGCGCACGGACGGGTCCGACGCCGCGACGACAGCCCTGGACGACGACGCCTCCGCGGACCGGCTCACCGCCGACGACCTCGGTGCGGCGCTGGGGGAGCGCGCCACGTTCCTCCAGCTGTCGAGCGAGGTGTGCGCGCCCTGCCGACGCACCCACGCGGTCCTGCAGACGGTCGCGGCCGAGCACCCCGGCGTCTCGCACCTCGACCTGGACGTCGCGGAGCACCTCGACCTCGTGCGACGCTTCCACGTGATGCGCACGCCCACCGTCCTGCTGCTCGACGCGAGCGGAGCGGTCGTCGGCCGGATGTCCGGTGCGACCGACCGCCGGCAGGCTCTGGCCGCCCTCGACACCGTCGAGTCCTGTCGCGGCGGGGTCGCCCCGCGCTGACGCCCACCCCGGGTCGTCGGTGCGCGGCCCGTCCGGGCGGCAGCCGCCCGGCCCGGCCCGGCGGCCCCGGCCCTGCGCAGCCCCCGCTGCGCCCCGAGCGCCTCGCCCA
>NZ_BIMR01000019.1 GCF_004306155.1 Cellulomonas biazotea | reverse complement strand
GTGCGGTCGCGCCGCGCGGACGCGACCGCACCACCGGTCGTCAACTGGCCGTCAACCGGCCGTCAAACGGCCGTCACGGCGTGACGGTCAGCGGCTCGCCCATCCACGTCAGGCGCCAGTCCGGGTTGGTCGCGGTGAACGTCGCGGGGTCGATGACCTGCTGCGCGGTCACCCAGTCGATGAGCAGCTGGCGGATCTCGACCTGCCGGTTGACCAGCACCGGAGCCGTCGTCACGCCGGGGAAGTTGCCGCCGCCCGACTGCCGGTAGTTGTTGATCGCGATGACGAACTCCTGCGCGTCACCCACCGGGACGCCGTCGTAGGCGAGACCCGTGATGCGGCTGCCGACGGGCTGCCCGAGGTCGACGTCGTACGTGAGCGGCGCGTCGAGCCCGCGCATGACGTCGTAGTTGTAGTCGGGCGTGCCGTTCGGCGCGGTCGCCGTCGGGGCGTTCGTCAGCGCGGAGGCCGGGTACGTGCCCGCGGCCGTCACCGGCTTGAAGTACTCGGCGGACTTCTCGAGGTACGCCTTGACCTGCGCGCCCGTGAGCTTGATCCCGAGCAGGGTGTTGTCGTAGATGTACAGCCCCGCGACGTCGCGCACCGACACCTCGCCGGCCGGGATCGCCGCCTCGCGGTTGAACGGGGCGGCGATGGACAGCACCGGGAGGGCCGCGTCGGCGCCCGTCAGCTCCGCCTGCACCGCCTGCGCCTGGACGTGGTTGATGAAGTCCAGCGCGGCGGTGTCCTCGTAGCGCGCGGTCGCGGCCGACATCGCCTCGGTCGACGTGCCGATCACGCTGTTGACGTAGTCGACGACGGTCGCCTGCTCGTCGGCGAGGAGCTCCACGATCTGCGGGTCCTCGGGGACGGTGTTGGCGTTGAGCACCTGGGCGTCCACGCCCTCGACGCTCCAGCGGCCGCGGTGGAACGACAGGTCGACATCGAACACCGACAGCCGCATGCCCCAGCGCAGCGGCTCGGAGAGGACCACCGGGCGGCCGGTCGCCGTGTTGGTGACGACGCGCTCGGCGATCTCCTGGTGCGCGTGCCCGACGAGGATCGCGTCGATGCCGGGCACCTGCTCCGCGACGAGCGTCGCCGCGTTCTCCGGGAACGGCAGCGTGTCGCCGTACGACGACGACGTGTCGGCGCCCGAGTGGGCGGACACGATCACGACGTCGGCGCCCTTGCGGCGCATCTCCGGGACGTACCGCTTCGCGGTCTCGACGAGCCCGCCGAACTGCATCTGCCCCTCGACGTTCGCCTTGTCCCAGATCGCGACGCCCGGGTTGGTGAGGCCGAGGATGCCGACGCGCACCGGCTTGCCGCCCCGCGGGTGCAGGGTCTCGATGACGTACGGCGCGAACGCCGGGCGGCCGGTGCGCACCGATGTGGCGTTGGCACCCAGCAGCGGGAAGTCGAGCTGCTTCTCGAACGTCCGCAGCAGCGGGATGCCGTAGTTGAACTCGTGGTTGCCCAGCGCGGCGGCGTCGTAGCCGATCGCGTTCATCGCCGCGGCCATCGGGTGCTCGCCGCCCTCGGTGATCGGGGCGACCTTGGCGTAGTAGTAGGCGAGCGACGTGCCCTGGATCGTGTCGCCCGCGTCGACGAGCAGCGTGTTGCGCGCGCCCCGGTCCGCGCGGACCTGGTCGACGAGCGTCGAGATCTTCGCCAGGCCCACGTCGTTGTGCGCGCTGTCGTCGTACTCGGCGTCCTTGAAGTAGTCCCAGTTGAGGGCGTTGCCGTGCAGGTCGCTCGTGCCCATGACCGTGAACGAGTACGTGCGGTCCTGGCCGCCGCGCCCGTGGTCCGTCGCGTCGCCCGCGGTGGCGGGAGCGGCGAGGGTGAGGGCGAGGACGGCCGCTGCCGCGACCCCGCCGGCGCGCAGCCCTGCGCGCCTCCGTGCGTCGATCCGCATGCCTGAGACCTCCTGTGTGAGGTGGTACGCACCGGTAGGTGCGCCGCGCACCGTACTCCGGGTGGGTGACGCGCACATGTCGGGCGGGCGGCGTCGGCCCGAAACACGGGGCTGGTAGAACAGCGGCCATGCGAGCGACGGGAACGGACCGGGTGGTGCGTGCCGCGCGCGCCTGGGTCGACGGCGCGTGGCGGGCCGCGGACGTGCACGTGCGCGACGGTCGCGTCGTCGACGTCGTCGACGTCGTGGGCCCGGGCCCGGTCCCGGCGGGTGTGGACGTGCACGCGCTCGCGGACGACGAGGTGCTGCTGCCCGGGCTCGTCGACAGCCACGTGCACGTCAACGATCCCGGGCGCACCGCGTGGGAGGGGTTCGCGTCCGCGACGCGCGCCGCCGCCGCCGGCGGCGTCACGACGCTCGTCGACATGCCGCTCAACAGCGTGCCGCCGACGACCACGGTCGCCGCGCTCGACGCCAAGCGCGCGGCCGCCGCCGGGCGGCTCACGGTCGACGTCGCGTTCTGGGGTGGCGCCGTCCCGGAGAACCTCGGCACGCTCGGCCCGCTGCACGCCGCCGGGGTGCGGGGGTTCAAGGCGTTCCTCGTGCCGTCGGGCGTCGAGGAGTTCGGGCACCTGGACGACGCCCAGCTCGGTGCGGCGCTCGCGGAGGTCGCCGCCCTGGGGACCGTGCTCGTCGTGCACGCCGAGGACCCCGCGTCGCTCGTCCCGGCCCCCGGTCCCGACGGTGCGCTCGGCCCGCGGTACGCCGACTTCCTCGCGTCCCGACCGCCCGCGTCGGAGCGGGTCGCGGTCGCGCGTGTCCTCGACGGGGTGCGACGCGCGGGGGCGCGGGTGCACGTGCTGCACCTGTCCGACGCGGGCGCGCTGCCCCTGCTGCGGGCCGCGAAGGCCGACGGGCTGCCGGTGACCGTCGAGACGTGCCCGCACTACCTGACGCTGCGCGCCGAGGACGTCCCCGACGGCGCGACGCAGTTCAAGTGCTGCCCGCCGATCCGCGACGCGGCGAACCAGGACCTGCTGTGGGAGGCGGTCCTCGACGGCACGGTCGACGCCGTCGTGTCCGACCACTCGCCGAGCACGACCGACCTCAAGCACGTGCGCGGCGGCGACTTCGGCCTCTCGTGGGGCGGTGTCGCGGGCCTGCAGCTCGGACTGGCCGTCGTGTGGACGGCCGCGCGCGCCCGGGGCGTCCCGCTGGACGCGCTGCTCCCGGCGTTCACGACCGGGCCGGCGCGCGTCGCAGGCCTGGACGACCGGGGTGTGATCGCCGTCGGGGCGCCCGCGCACCTCGTCGCGTTCGCGCCCGAGCAGCCGTTCGTCGTGGACGCCCGCGCGCTCGAGCACCGCAACCCCGACACCCCCTACGACGGGGCCGCGCTCGTCGGGGTGCCGCGCACCGTCTGGCTGCACGGCGAGGTCGTCGTCGCTGACGCGCGGGTCGTGCGGCCCGGTACCGGCCGGATGCTGCCGCCGGCGGGGTCGCGTGCCTGAGCGGGCGTCAGGCGGGGCGGTCCGCGTCGCGGCGGGCGTGGCCCACCCACGCGCACGCGAGGGCGAGCAGACCCGCGACGACCAGGCCGAGCCCGACACCCTGGTCGCCCGTGCGCAGCAGCAGGGCTCCGACGCCCGCACCCGCGAGGATCAGGACCACCGCGAGCAGCCGTCGCGCCCAGCCGCCGCCCTCCCCACCGGCGAGGCGCGAGTCCGCCGCGAGCCCGGTGAGCGTGGAGGTGACGACGACCGTCGTGACGTCCTTGACCGCGAGGCGTCGTGCCGCCGCGGCCTGCAGCCCCATCGCGACGGCGAGCAGCGTCGTGACCACCAGCGCCCACGCCTCGCCCTCGTCCGGTGGGCGTACGACGGCCCCGACACCGAGCGCGACGGCCACCACGCCGGTCGCGCCGAACGTCACCGTCGAGCGGTGCGCCCACCCGGGCGGCGCGGTCCGCAGCACCCGCCCGCCGAGTGCGGCACCCGCGAGGAAGCCGCCGAGCGCCAGGGCCGGGCCGAGCACCGGCAGGTCGTCCGCGCCCGCGAGCGCCATGCCGAGGATCACGACGTTGCCCGTCATGTTCGCGGTGAACACCCTGTCCAGGCCGAGGTAGCCGACCGCGTCGACGATGCCCGTCGTGAAGGTCAGCGCGAGCATGAGCACGAGGTGGGTCCGGGCGGCATCCTGGGGGCGCGGCGTCACGGCGTCATGCTAGGCGCGGCGGCCGCTCCGTCCGCGGCGGCCCGAGCTCACGGCGAGGGCCCGCGTGGCGGTCGACGAGGAGGAGCGGCATGACGGTCCTGCAGCCCGGCACCGGCACCGTGCGGGGGGCCGTCCACCTGCCGTCGACGCCCGCGACGGTGCTCTGGGGACGCCTGCCGTGCGGCGACGACGCCCCGGTGCTGCACGTCGAGCCGGGGACGGAGCTCACGGTCGACACCGTCAGCCACGAGGGCCTGCTGGAGGACCAGGGGCGTGACCCCGTCGCGTGGTTCGGGCGGCACGGCGTCGACGCCGCCGACGTCCTGGGCGACGCCGTCGCGATCGCCGCCCAGGTGCCCCACGGGCCTGACGACGGCCCGCACGTCGTCACCGGGCCGGTGCGCGTCGCCGGGTGCGAGCCGGGCGACCTGCTGGCGGTCACCGTCCTGGAGACGACGCCGCGCGTGCCGTACGGGGTGATCTCGAACCGGCACGGCCGCGGGGCGCTGCCCGGGGAGCTGCCCCGCGGCGAGGACGCCGTCAGCGTGTTCGTGCCCGTGCGCGAGACCGCCGACGGGCCCGTCGGGTGCCTGCCCGTGCACGACGGGGGCGAGCCGCTCGTCACGTTCCCGCTGCGGCCGTTCCTCGGCCTGGTCGGGGTGGCCGTGCCCGGCGGGGAGCGCCCGCACTCGGTGCCGCCCGGGCCGCACGGCGGCAACATCGACGTCAACCTGCTGCAGGTCGGCGCCACGCTCTACCTGCCCGTGCAGGTCCCGGGGGCGCTGCTGTACGTCGGCGACCCGCACTTCGCGCAGGGCGACGGCGAGGTCGCGCTCACCGCGCTCGAGGCGTCGCTGCGCGTGACCCTGCGCGTCGACCGGGTTCCGCGCGCCGACGCCGTCGCCCGGTTCGGCGAGGTCGACGGGCCGCTCGTCGAGACCGCCGAGCACCTGGTGCCGACCGGGCTGCACCCCGACCTCGACGAGGCGGTCCGCCGCTGCGTGCGCGCCGCGATCCGGCTGCTGCACGCCCGGTGGGGCCTCGACGAGCACCTCGCGTACGCGTACCTGTCCGCCGCGACGGACTTCGACATCTCGCAGGTCGTCGACCGGGTCTGCGGCGTGCACGCACGGATCCGCAAGGCTGACTTCGACCGGGTATCGCGGTGAGCGCGGCACCGGGCCGGGCGCCGTCCGTGCCTGACGGGTCGGGCCCGTCCGCCCTGGACGGTGCCGTCTGGCGCACGGTCGGCGACCCGCTCGTCGCTGGTGCGCCGGAGGGTCCGCTGCGCGGGCTCACCGTCGCCGTGAAGGACCTGTTCGCCGTCGCGGGCCACCGCGTCGGCGCAGGCAACCCGACGTGGCTGCGGGACGCCCGCACCGAGCCGGAGCACGCGCACGCCGTCGCCGACCTGCTGCGCGGCGGCGCGTCCGTGCGCGGGATCGCCCGCACCGACGAGCTCGCGTACTCGGTCGTCGGGGACAACGCGCACTACGGGACGCCGCCCAACGGCGCCGCCCCCGGCGCGATGCCGGGCGGGTCGTCGTCGGGTCCGGCCAGCGCGGTCGCGACCGGGCAGGTCGACGTCGGGCTCGGCAGCGACACCGCGGGCTCGATCCGGGTCCCCGCGTCGTGGCAGGGGCTGTGGGGGCTGCGCACGACGCACGGGCTCGTGCCGCGCGACGGGATGCTGCCGCTCGCGTCGTCGTTCGACACCGTCGGGTGGCTCGTCCGCGACGCCGCGACGCTCGCGGCGGTCGCGTCGTGGTGCCTCGGGCCGCCCGGCGGGCCCGGTCTCGCCCCGGGCTCCGGACGCGATCCGGTCCTGGCGCCGGGCCGACGGCTGCGGCTGCGTGTCCCGGCCGAGGTCGTCGCGGCCGCCGACCCGTCCGTGGCGGACGCCTTCGCGGCGCTGCTCGACGGGTGGCGCGCGGCCGGGGTCGCCGACGTCGAGACCGTCGAGGTCGGCCCGCTCGACCGCTGGTTCGACGCGTTCCGCACCGTGCAGGGCGCCGAGGCGTGGCGCGTCGACGGGCCGTGGGTCACCGCCCACCCGGGAGCGCTCGGACCGGCGCTCGCGGAACGGTTCGCCGCCGCCGCTGCCGTCACCGCCGCCGACGAGGCACGCGCCCGCGCGGACCTCGACCGGCTGCGGGCCGACCTGCGCGCGGTCGTCACCGACGCGCTGCTGGTGCTGCCGACGACCCCCGGCCCCGCCCCCGCGCGCGACGCCGGAGCGGCAGAGCTCGCGCGCGTCCGCGCCGCCACCCTCCCGA
>NZ_BIMR01000018.1 GCF_004306155.1 Cellulomonas biazotea | reverse complement strand
CCCCGACGGTGAGGCGGAGGACGCCGCGTGGGTGCCCGTCGTCGAGCTGCACGGGCGGCTCGCCTACCCGAACGAGCGTCGTCTCGCGGAGGCCGCCCTCGTCGTCCTCGTCGGCGAGGCATGAGCGCGGCCCTGCGCCGCGGCCAGGCCCTCCGCGCGACCCTGGTCCTGCTCGCGGTCGCGCTCGCCGCCCTGTCGGTGCTCGTCGTCGGCCCGCCGCCGGCGGGCGCGGCCACCGCCCCCACCCCGTCGCCGTCCGCGACCTGGCCCGTGTCGGTGCAGGTCACGTCCGTCAGCCCGGCCGTCCTGCGTCCCGGTGACGACCTGACGGTCACCGCGCGGCTCCGCAACGACGGCACGGAGGAGGTCGCGGCCCCGTCCGCGGTGCTGCGGCTCAGCCGGATCCGCCTGCACACCCGGCCCGACCTGCAGTCGTGGGCGTCGGGCGAGATGGCCGCGGGCACCCGCGTCGCGTCCGACACCCCCGACGGCCCGCTCGCGCCGGGTGCGAGCGTCGAGGTCACGATGACCGTCGCCGCGCAGGACGTGCGGCTGCTCGAGGGCGCCGACGTGTGGGGTCCGCGGGGCCTGACCGTCGACGCCCGTGCCGGCTCGCGGGTCGTCGGTCAGCAGCGGACGTTCCTGCTGTGGCTGCCGACGGAGGACGTGCCGACGACCACGCTGTCCGTCGCGGTGCCGGTCACCGGCCCGCCGGCGGCACCGGTCGTCCCCGCGTCGGCCGCCGCCGTCCCGCCGGAGACCCCCGACGGGGGCGACGAGGGTGCGGGCGCGCCGGCCCCGGTCGTCACCGTGCAGCCCGACGACGCGACGGTCACGCGGCTCGACGAGGCGACCGGTCCCGGCGAGCGGCTCACGCAGGTCGAGCGGCTCCTCGCCTCGGCCCCCGAGGTGAGCGCCGTCATCGACCCCGCCCTGCTCGCGCAGTCGGCCGCGGCCGGCCCGCGAGCCCGGCAGTGGTCCGCGGCCGTCACGGGGCTGCTCGCCGGTCGGGACGTGCTGACGCTGCCCTGGGCCGACCCGGACGTCGCCGCCGTCGCGCACGGCGCCCGCCCCGACCTCGCCGCGGTGGCCGCGTCCACCGCGCTGCCCTGGGTCGAGCAGACGTTCGGCCCCGACGTCCCCCTCGTGCTGTGGGCGCCCGGGCCGACCCTCCCCGACGACGCGACCGCCGCGCTGACCGCCAACGCGGGTGCCGCGGCGATCGTGCTGCCCGTGGGCGACCTCGACAGCGCCGCCGACTCCGTCCCGGCCGCCCGCACCCAGGTCCGCCCGGACGGCACGGCGGTCGCCGCCCTCGTCCCGGACCCGGTCCTCACGGGCCTGCTGACCGCGCCACGCAGCGTCGAGCCCGGTGCGTCGCCCACGACCGCGGTGCAGCGGGCGCTCGCCGAGCTCGCCGTCGCGGCACGCCAGGACGACGGACCGCCCGACGTCCTCGTCGCCCCCGGCCGCGACTGGGTGCCCGAGGTCCCGTACGCGACCGCGCTGCTCGACGCCGCGGCCGCCGCCCCGTGGGTCCGCATCACGCCCGCGTCGTCGCTGCTCAGCGGCTCGACGACCGCCCGGACGTCCCTGCCGGACACCGCGTCCGACGCGGCCGAGCTCGCCCCCGGGCAGGTCCAGGTCCTCGCCGCCGCGCGCGACCGGGCGCACACGTTCGCCGACGTGACCCCGGAGCCGCAGACGTTCCTCGCGGGCGTCGACGAGGAGGTCCTCGCGCCCCTGTCCGTCGCGTGGCGCACCGACCCCACCGGACGCGACGCCCTCGTCGCCGCCGCGGTGGCCGACGTCGACGAGCGCACCAGCGGCCTGACCATCGCCCCCCTCAGCGACGTCCTCGTCGTCAGCGCGAAGAGCGACCGCCGCCTCACCGTCCGCAACGCGCTCGACGTCCCCGTGACCGTCCAGGTCGTCGTCTCGCCCCGCAAGTCGTGCCTGCAGGTCGAGCCCATCGACCCGGTCGACGTCGACGCGAGCAGCGAGCGCAGCGTCCCCGTGACGCTCAGCGCGCACGCCAACTGCGACGTGCGGGTCGTCGCGCAGCTCACGACCACGTCCGGGTCGCCCGTGTCGGCCCCGGTCGAGTTCACCGCGCGCGTGCAGCCCACGATCGAGAACGTCGGCACCGCCGTCGTCGGCGTCCTGCTCGCGATCGGGCTCGTCCTCGGCATCGTGCGGACCGTCCGGCGCGGGCAGAGCGCCCGCCGTGGCGCGCGCCTCGAGGCCGAGTCCGACGCCCCGACGACGCTCGGCGTGCTCGGCGGCGCGGGCGAGCCCACCACCGGCCAGGTCGAGCAGCAGCCCGTCCCGGACGGACCACCACCGGAGGACCGCGCATGACCGGGTCGGGCAGCGTCGGGCGCGGCGCCGCACTCATGGCGTCCGGCACCGCGGTGTCGCGCGTGCTCGGGCTGCTGCGCGGGCTCGTGCTCGTCGCCGCGATCGGCGCGACCGGTCAGGCCGCCGACGCGTTCGACGTCGCGAACAAGCTGCCCAACGTCCTCTACATGCTGCTCGCGGGCGGCGTGCTCAACGCGATCCTCGTGCCGCAGGTCGTGCGCGCCTACAAGCGGGACGCGGGGCAGGAGTACGTCGACCGGCTGCTCACGCTCGGCTTCGTCATCCTCGCGGGCGTCGCGGTCGTCCTCACCGTCGCCGCCCCGCTCCTCGTGGGCGTGTACGCGAAGGCGCCCCCGAGCCAGATGGCCCTCGCGACGACGTTCGCCTACTGGTGCATCCCGCAGCTCTTCTTCTACGGCGCGTACGCGCTGCTCGGGCAGGTGCTGAACGCGCGCGGCTCGTTCGGGCCGTACATGTGGGCGCCCGTCGTCAACAACGTCGTGGCCATCGTCGGCTTCGGCGTCTTCGTCATGGTGTTCGGCGACGCGCAGAGCACGGACGTCGCGACCGCCGCGACCTGGACCTCCGCGCAGGTCGCGCTGATCGCGGGGGCGTCGACGCTCGGCGTCGTCGCGCAGGCCGTCGTGCTCGTGCCCGCGCTGCGCCGCACCGGCGTCGGGTACCGGCCCCGGTGGGGGCTGCGCGGCTCGGGCCTCGGGCGGGCCGGGCAGGTCGCCACGTGGACGTTCGTCGGGCTCGTCGTCGGGCAGCTCGGCTTCATCGTCGTGTCGCGCGCCGCGTCCGCCGCCCCCGAGGTCGCCGGCCAGACCGCCGTCGCGGGCAACGCCGCCTACACCGCGGCCTTCCTCGTCTTCATGCTCCCCCACTCGCTCGTCACCGTGTCCCTCGCGACCGCGCTGTTCACGCGCCTGTCCGGGCAGGCGCACGACGCCGACGTCGACGGGGTGCGCCGGACGTTCTCGCACGGTGTGCGCGTCGTCGGGCTGTTCACCGTCGCCGCGACCGCGCTGCTGCTCGTGCTGGCCCGCCCGGTCGTCGACGTCGTGCTCGCGACCGCCGACCAGGCCTCCGCCGACGCGGTCGCCCTCGTGGTGCAGGCGATGATCGTCGGGCTGCCCGCCTTCGGCGCCTGGTCCATGTGCCAGCGGGTGTTCTACGCGTACGAGGACGCCCGGGGCCTCGTGCCGATCCAGGTCGCGATGGCCGTCGTCGTCGCCGGCGGGACGCTGCTCGTCCAGGCCGTCATGCCCGCCCGGTACTGGGTCGCGGGCGCGGGGCTCGTGATGAGCCTGTCCTACGTCGTCGGTGCGGTCGCCGCCGCGTGGATGCTGCGCGGGCGGCTGCGGGGCGTCGACGGCGGCCGGGTCGTGCGCCTGCACGTGCGCGCGGTGCTCGCCGCGCTGCCCGCGGCCCTCGTCGCGTGGCTCGTCGCGTACGTGCTCGGCCTGGCGCTGGACACCGGGCTGCTGCGGTCGCTCACGGTGTGCGTCGTCGCGGGCGGCCTCGGCGGTGCCGTCTACGTCGGGATGCTCCGGGTCCTGCGCGTCGAGGAGCTCGACGGCCTGCTGCGGCCCGTCCTCGCCCGTCTGCGCGGAGGACGGCGCTGACGGTGTCCGCGATGCCCGTCTAGCATGCAGGTGTCCCCGCCGCTCCCCGCCCCGTAGGGTCGGGGGGCCCGGACGTCGGAGCCGGTGGACATGACCACCCGGAGGAGGTGCAGGTGAGCGAGGTCGGACGAGGCACCGTGCTGGCGGGCCGCTACCGGATCGTCGCACCCGCGCCGTCCGACCTGCAGGGCGCGAGCGCCTGGCAGGCCACCGACCAGATCCTCGACCGGCCCGTGCGGGTCCGCGTCCTCGAGGCCGGGGCCGTCGCCCCCGCGCTCGACGCCGCCCGTCGCGCCTCGCTCGTCACGGACGCCCGGCTGGTCCGCGTGCTCGACGTCGGCACCCACGAGGGCGCCGGGTACGTCGTGTCCGAGCAGATCACCGGCCCGTCGCTCGCCCAGCTCGTCGCACGTTCACCCCTGACCCCCGACCAGGCGCGTGCCGTCGTCGGCGAGGCCGCGTCCGCCCTCGAGGTCGCGCGGCGGCGTGGCGTGCACCACCTGGCCCTGCGGCCGTCGGCGCTGCACGTCAACTCCGACGGCCGCGTCCTGCTCGCCGGGCTCGCGATCGACGCCGCGCTGCTCGGCACGTCCGGCGGCGACGCCCGCACGACGACCCGCGCCGACGCCGTCGGGCTCGTCCGGCTCCTCTACGTGGCCCTCACCGGCCGCTGGCCCGCCGACCCGCAGCGGCCCGGTGGCGGCGAGCCCCTGCCCGACGCCCCGCTGGTCGAGGGCTGGCCCGCCCCGCCGTCGGACCTCGTCCCCGGCGTCCCCGCCGACCTCGACACGCTGTGCGGCGTCACGCTCGGCCCTCACGACGACGGACCGCACAGCCCCGGTGAGCTCGTGCGCGAGCTCGAGCCGTGGGGCGAGATCCGCGCCGTCGCCTCCGTGCCCGACGCCTCGACGGCCGTCGTCGGCGGTGCCGTCGCCGCGTCCGCGTCGATCGCCGACATCGTGTCGCAGGACACGCAGCCCGTGAGCGTGCAGCGCCACTCCGTGCGGTCCGCGTTCGACGAGCCCGCGCCGGGGGCCAACCGGCCGGGCACGCCGCCGCCCGCCGTGCCGTCGCGCACGAGCACGCTGACCGGGCCTGCGGCTCCGGTGCCGCCCGGCCCGGTGCCTTCCCGACCGGCCGCCGCTGCGGCGCCCGTCGGTGCGCCGCCTGCCGGTCCGCCCGTCGAGCAGACGCTCGTCGGCGCGCCGCCGACCATGCCCGCGTTCGTCCCCCCGCCCGGTCCCGACGCGCAGCACACCATGGCGATGCCGCCCGACGTCGCCGGTGCGACGCAGGTCATGCCCGCCGACGCCGAGCGTGCCGGGGTCCCGCGGTTCGTGTCCCACGCGGCTCCCGCGTCGGCGGCCTCGGCCGCCGTGCCACGTGCCCCGCAGCCGCCGCCCGTCGGACCCGGGGGCCCGGCCGGTCCGGGCGGCGCACCCGTGCGGCGGTCGACGTCCGACTACCGGACCGCGCCCGCCGTCGTCGGCGCCGGAGGTCCGCCGCCCGTGGTCTCGCCGTTCGGCGGGGACGACGCACCCGAGGGCTTCGAGGAGCTCGGGTGGGAGGAGCCCGGCGAACCGCGGCGACGCCGGTTCGACCCCACGATGCTCGTCCTCGCCGTGGTCGGCGTGGCCGTCGTCATCGGCGTCATCATCGCCTTCAAGTCGCTGTTCGCCTCGCTCGGCGGCGGCGACCAGGACCCGGCCGCCGAGCCCGCACCCGAGCAGACGCAGGTCCAGCCCGAGGAGTCCGGCGCACCGCAGGAGCAGCCCACCGAGGGGACCGAGCCCGAGGCCCCCGCCGGTGGCCCGCCCGTCATCGCGTCCTCGACGTCGTTCGACCCGTCCGACGCCGACGGCGAGCACGAGGAGGCCGTCACCCGCGCCCACGACGGCGACCCGTCGACGTTCTGGTACACCCAGACGTACAAGCGCGACGACTTCGCCGGCTTCAAGAACGCCGTCGGCTACATCGTCAACCTGCAGTCGCCCGCGACGGTGTCGCAGGTGAAGCTGCACGTCAACGGCAACGGCGGCAACGTCGAGATCCGCGCGACCGACGCGGCGAACCCCGGCGGTGGCACGGTGCTGGCCTCCGGCCCCGTGAGCCCCGACACGACGTTCACGTTCGACCCGACCGAGCTGTCCACCGTCGTCGTGTGGATCACCCAGCTCCCGACGGCCGCGGACGGCGGGTTCCGGCTCGAGCTCAACGAGATGTCGCTCGGCTGACGCGCCCCTCCCGCGGTCGGGACGAGGAACAGAACCGGCCTACGATCGGTTGACGGAACAGCCCGCTGCCGGAACCCCCGGCCTGCCGTACCCCAAGGACTCACGTGACCGACCAGCCCAGCACCGTGCGCGACCTCGTCATCGTCGGATCGGGCCCCGCGGGGTACACCGCGGCGATCTACGCGGCCCGCGCGGGCCTCGCGCCGCTCGTCGTGGCCGGGTCCGTGACCGCCGGCGGTGCGCTGATGAACACCACCGAGGTGGAGAACTTCCCCGGCTTCCCCGACGGCATCCAGGGCCCCGAGCTCATGGACCAGCTGCAGAAGCAGGCCGAGAAGTTCGGTGCCGAGGTGCTGTGGGACGACGCCGTGTCGCTGTCCCTGGACGGTCCGGTCAAGACGGTGACCGTGTCGGGCGGCGAGACGTACGAGGCGCGCGCCGTCATCCTGTCCACCGGCTCCGCCTACCGTGAGCTGGGCCTGGACGACGAGAAGCGCATGTCCGGGCGCGGGGTGTCCTGGTGCGCGACCTGCGACGGGTTCTTCTTCCGCGACCAGGAGATCATCGTCGTCGGCGGTGGCGACTCCGCCGTCGAGGAGGCGACCTTCCTCACCCGCTTCGGCAAGCGGGTCACGCTCGTGCACCGCCGCGACCAGCTCCGCGCGTCGAAGATCATGGCCGACCGCGCCGCCGCGGACCCGAAGATCGAGTTCGCGTGGAACTCCGAGGTCGTCGCGATCCACGGCCAGGACAAGGTCACCGGCGTGACGCTGCGCGACACCCTCACCGGCGAGACCCGTGAGCACCCCGCGACCGGCGTGTTCGTCGCGATCGGACACGTCCCGCGCACCGACCTGCTGGTCGGGCAGATCACGCTCGACGAGAACGGCTACGTCGAGGTCGAGGGCCGCTCGACGCGGACCAACCTGCCCGGGGTGTTCGCCGCGGGCGACGTCGTCGACCACACCTACCGGCAGGCCATCACCGCCGCCGGCTCCGGGTGCGCCGCCGCGCTCGACGCCCAGCACTACCTCGCCGCCCTCGGTGACGCCGCGCACGACCTGGCCGACCCGATCCCCCCGACCAGCGCACCCGTCCTCGTGGAGGAAGCCCGATGAGCAACCTCGCCGCCGTCAGCGACGACACCTTCCAGGCCGACGTCCTCGACTCCCCGGTCCCCGTCATCGTGGACTTCTGGGCACCGTGGTGCGGGCCGTGCCGCATGGTCGCGCCCGTCCTCGACGAGCTCGCCGCGCAGTACGACGGGCGGGTCAAGATCGTCAAGGTCAACGCCGACGAGAACCCGCAGGTCGTCGGGGACTACGGCATCGTCTCCATCCCGACGCTCAACGTGTACGTCGGTGGCGAGCTGGTGAAGTCCGTCATCGGCGCCCGCCCGAAGGCGTTCTACACCGAGGAGATCGAGAGCGTCCTCGCGACGGTCTGACGGCCGACACCGCCTCGCGGGCGGTTGCCCGGATGACAGTGCCCCCGGCGGACCTTGCGTCGGGTGGCACGTGACGCGTGCGACACTGCGGGGATGACCTCGCAGCCTGTGCCCCCGCGTGAGACGTCGGGCGGCCACCCCACGTCCTCCGCAGCCGGCACCCGGCTCGACCCCTGGCTCACGTCGTACGCCGAGCGCACGCACGGCATGCGCTCCTCCGAGATCCGGGCCCTGTTCGCCGTCGCGAACCGGCCCGAGGTGGTGTCGCTCGCGGGCGGCATGCCGTTCCTCGAGGGTCTCCCCCTCGACGTCCTCGGCGACATCGCCCAGCGGGTCGTCGCGACCCGTGGACTGCAGGCGCTGCAGTACGGCTCCGGCCAGGGCGACGAGACGCTGCGTGAGCAGATCCTCGACCTCATGCGGCTCGAGGGCATCGAGGCGCACCCCGACGACGTGGTCGTCACGACGGGATCGCAGCAAGCGCTCGACCTCGTGACCAGGATCTTCATCGACCCGGGCGACGTCGTGGTGGCCGAGGCACCGTCGTACGTCGGGGCGCTGGGCGTCTTCCGTGCCTACCAGGCGGACGTCGCACACGTGCCGATCGACGCCGACGGCCTGGTCCCCGAGGCGCTGGAGTCGACGCTCGCGTCGCTCGCCGCGGCCGGGCGCACCGTCAAGCTGCTCTACACGGTGCCGAACTTCCACAACCCCGCCGGCGTCTCGATGTCGGAGGAGCGGCGGCCGCGGGTCCTGGAGATCGCGCGGAGGTACGGCGTGCTCGTCGTCGAGGACAACCCGTACGGGCTGCTCGGCTTCGACAGCGAGCCCCGCGACGCGATCCGGTCGCTCGACGAGGACGGCGTCGTCTACCTCGGCTCCTTCTCGAAGACGTTTGCCCCAGGCTACCGGGTTGGCTGGGTCGTCGCGCCCCACGCCGTCCGCGAGAAGCTCGTCCTCGCCTCCGAGTCCGCGATCCTCTGCCCGTCGAACGCCTCCCAGATCGCCATCTCGACCTACCTCTCGACGTGCGACTGGCGCGGGCAGATCAAGTCCTACCGCGAGCAGTACCGCGAGCGGCGCGACGCGATGATCTCCGCGCTCGCCGAGCACCTGCCGGAAGCGTCGTGGAACGTCCCCGCCGGCGGGTTCTACACCTGGGTCCGGCTGCCCGACGGGCTCGACGCGAAGGACATGCTGCCGCGCGCCGTCACCGCGCGCGTCGCCTACGTCCCCGGTACCGCGTTCTACTTCGACGGGTCCGGCAGCGAGCACCTGCGGCTCTCCTTCTGCTACCCGACGCCGGAGCGCATCCGCGAGGGTGTCCGGCGGCTCGCCGGCGTCGTCGCCGGGGAGAAGGAGCTGGTCGAGCTGTTCGGCACCAGCGCGGGCGCGGCGTCCGACGTCGTGCACGCGCCCGGTCCCGACGTCGCCTGACCGCCGTCGCGCCCACCGCGCTCATGGCGCGACGCCCTGACCTGTTCGGCCGTCGAGGCCCGGCAGCTCGACCACTCGTCCTGGAGGACCTGCGACCGTGTCCGTTCCCCGCTCCCCGCGCGTCGTCGTCCTCGCCGGCGGGCTCTCGCACGAACGCGACGTGTCGCTCCGTTCCGGGCGACGGGTCGCCGAGGCCCTGCGGTCAGCCGGCGTCGAGGTGTCGGTTCACGACGTCGACGCCGACCTCGTCCCCGCGCTGAGCGACCTGCGGCCCGACCTGGTCTGGCCGCTGCTGCACGGTGCGAGCGGCGAGGACGGCTCGGTCCGCGACGTCGTGCAGCTCCTCGGCCTGCGACTCCTCGGCACGGGGCCGCGCGCGAGCCGCGTCGCCTGGAGCAAGCCCATCGCCAAGACCGTCGTCGCCCGCGCCGGACTCTCCACCCCGGAATTCGTGACGCTCCCCCAGTCTCTGTTCCGCGAGCTCGGCGCCGGTCGCGTGCTCGACGCCGTCGTCGCGCGGCTCGGGCTGCCGCTCGTCGTGAAGCCGTCACGCGGCGGGTCGGCGCTCGGCGTCAACCTCGTCACGGCCGCCGACGACCTGCCGCGCGCGATGGTCGACTGCTTCGCCTACAGCGACACCGCCCTGATCGAGCGTGCGGTCACCGGGACCGAGGTCGCCGTGAGCGTCGTCGACACGGGCGACGGACCGGTCGCCCTGCCCGCCGTCGAGATCGTGACCGAAGGACCGTACGACTACGACGCGCGCTACAACCCCGGACGCGTCGAGTACTTCACGCCGGCCCGCCTGTCCGCCGACGCGGCCTCCGCCGTGGGCGAGGTCGCCGTCGCCGCACACCGGGCCCTCGGACTGGAACGGCTGTCGCGCACCGACCTCATCGTCGGCGACGACGGCACGCCGTGGTTCCTCGAGGTCAACGTGGCCCCCGGGATGACCGAGACCTCGCTCCTGCCACAGGCCGCGGAGGGTGCTGGGCACAACCTCGGGGACTTGTACCGATCGCTGGTGCTGGCTTCCCTGGCATGAGAACAGGGCGCCTCGGCAACCGTCGTGGCCTGCCGAGACGCCCTGATTCGTCCGCTTTCGAGGCTGCGCACCTCAGTTCTTGAGCAGTCCCGGATCCTCCGGGGCGAAGCTCTCGAGGATCCGGTTGAGATCCTGCACCGACGCGAACTCGACCGTGAGCCGCCCGCGCGTCTTGCCGAGGCTCACCTTGACCCGCGTGTCGAACCGGTCGGACAGCCGTGCCGCGAGGTCGTCCAGCGCCGCGTTCCGGTCCCCCGCCCGCGGTGCGGCCCGACGCGTCGGCGTCGCACCGTCCACCCCGAGCGAGACGATCTCCTCGACCGCGCGGACCGACAGGCCCTCCGCGACGATCCGCTGCGCAAGCCGCTCGATCGCCGCGCCGTCGCTCAGACCGAGGAGTGCCCGGGCGTGACCCGCCGAGAGCACCCCCGCCGCCACCCGCCGCTGCACCAGCGGCGGCAGCTTGAGCAGGCGCAGCGTGTTCGAGATCTGCGGACGCGACCGGTGGATGCGCGTCGCGAGCTGCTCATGCGTGCACCCGAAGTCGTCGAGCAGCTGCTGGTACGCGGCCGCCTCCTCGAGCGGGTTGAGCTGCGAGCGGTGCAGGTTCTCGAGCAGGGCGTCCCGCAGCAGGTCCGCGTCCTCGGTCTCACGGATGATCGCCGGGATCGTGTCGAGCCCCGCAGCCTGCGTGGCGCGCCAGCGGCGCTCGCCCATGATCAGCTCGAAGCCGTCGTCGACCGCACGCACCACGACCGGCTGGAGGACGCCGATCTCCCGGATGGAGCCGACGAGCTCGTCGAGCGCGTCCTCGTCGAAGACCGTCCGCGGCTGCCGCGGGTTCGGCCGGATCGAGCCGACCGGCAGCTCGGCGAACCGCGCACCCGGCACCGGGACGAGCCCGTCCAGGTCGTCGACACCGACGAGAGCGACGGACGTCGCCGCATCCGCACCGTTCGACGCCGCACCGCTGGCGTCCGCCGCGGTTCCGGCACCGTTCGAGCCCGCATCGCCGTCGCGCGCCGCTCCGTCACCGTCCGAGCCGACGGGTGCGCCGCCCTGCGTCGGGACGCCGTCACCCGTCGCGACGCCGTTCGTGTGGCCGAACGCACCGGAGGCACCCGCGCCGTCGAGCAGCGCGCTCGGCGCCGTCCCGTCGGTCACGCTCGGCGTCGCTCCGTCGCGCTCGGTCACCAGCGTGGCCGTCGCCGCAGCCGCCGCCTGGTTCTCCTCGCGCTTGGCGTCGGGGAAGAAGACGTCGACGGGACGCTCTGCGCCGCTCGGCCTCTGTCCGTCCAGACCCGTGGGGATGAGGGCGCCGAGGCCCCGACCCAACCCGCGTCGCTTCTCGCTCACTGGTCCTCCTGGTGCGCGGCCATCACCGGCTCGCTGACGTGGGTGTAGGAGTGCTGGCCGGGGACGTCGGCCGTCTCGTTGTCGTGGGGCTGACCGTTGCGCACGTCGGTGCTGGTCAGGGATGCGACCGGCGCCGACTCGGCGGGAGCAGCGGGCTCGACGAGCCCGGCGCCACGGTCGGCGATCTCCCTGGCGGCCTCGAGGTAGGCCAGCGCGCCGGACGAGCCGGCGTCGTACGTCATGACCGTCTGGCCGTAGCTCGGCGCCTCCGAGATGCGGACCGACCGCGGCACCGTCGTCCGGAGCGTGCGCTCCGGGAAGTGCGTTCGGACCTCGCCCGCGACCTGCTGGGCGAGGTTGGTGCGGGCGTCGTACATCGTCAGGAGGATCGTCGAGACGTGCAGGTCCGGGTTCAGGTGAGCCTGGATCAGCTGGATCGTCTTGAGGAGCTGGCTCAGCCCTTCCAGCGCGTAGTACTCGCACTGGATCGGGATGAGGACCTCACGCGCGACCACGAAGGCGTTGACGGTAAGCAGCCCGAGGCTCGGGGGGCAGTCGACGAAGACGTAGTCGATCCGCTCCTGCCCGTTCTCTGTCCGCCACTGCAGGTACTGGTCGAGCGCGTTCCGCAGGCGGGTCTCACGCGCGACCATCGAGACCAGCTCGATCTCGGCTCCCGAGAGGTCGATCGTCGCCGGCAGGCACCACAGGTTCGGCACATCCGGGCTCACCTGCACGGCATCCGCGATCGGCGCCCCCTCGACCAGGACCTCGTAGATCGACGGCGTACCCGCACGGTGCTCGATCCCCAGCGCCGTCGACGCGTTGCCCTGCGGGTCGTTGTCGAGGACGAGGACGTTCAGTCCGGCCTGGGCGAGGGCGGCCGCGAGGTTCACGGTCGTCGTGGTCTTGCCGACGCCGCCCTTCTGGTTCGCCACGGTGATGACGCGCGTCTCCGCGGGCCGCGGGAAGCGGCGGCCACGCAGCTCGATGCGGCGCCGGGCGTCGACCTGGAGCTCCGCCATCAGCGGCGTCTCCTCGTCGGCCTGCGGAAGGCTCTGGACCAGCGCGGCCCGACGGTGCTCGTCAGGATCTAGGGAGGCACCCGAAGGCGTGTCGCCCGCCGGTGTCGTGGCAGGTGGGAGGTGGTGTGTCACGTGCTCGTCGTCGTCCTCGTCGTGCGCCTCGGCGCTGTGGTCGAGGCGGCCAGGGGCGCCCACCTCCGCATCCCCGGCGGACGGAGCGTCATCGACGACGCGGTGCGCGGTCTCCGCAGCCGCTGCGACGAGCGAGTCGTCGTGCGCGGGCGGGGCGGCCGTGTCGGACTCGGCGTCGCCAGGGGTGCTGTGTGATTCTCCCCCATCAGCGAGGCCCGGTGATACCGCGTGTCGGGTGGAGTCTGGGCCCGACCCTTCACGTGCGAGGTCGACGACGTGCGACTCTGACGCGGCGGTTTCACGTGGAACAACGGCGCCGGGTCCTTCTGCCTCGGCCTGCGCGGCAGCTCTGGCTGCGGGGCTAGCAGATGCGGCGGTCTGCGCCGCGTCGACGTGCAGCGCCGTTTCACGTGAAACGGCCGAGGGCGACGTCTGCTCGATCGGCGCGGTGGGGCGGCTCGCCGGATCGTCGAGTGCGCGCGCGGCGTCCTGACCGTGCGACGGCCCGGTGCGCTGAAGGTGCGACGGCTGCACGTAGCCGGCGATCCCGCCCTGCCCGTCACCGCTGATACGGGATGCTCCGTCGACGTCACTCCGCGTCTGCCCACCGTCCTCACTGCGCGGCTGCCCGTCGAACTCACTCCCCGGCTGTCCGTCAACCTCACTGCGCGGCTGTCCGTCAACCTCACTGCGCGGCTGTCCGGCAACCTGACTAGCTGGCTGCCCGGCGGGCTCACTCCCCGGCTGCCGGTCGACGTCGATCACTGGCTGCCGGTGAACGTCGATCCCTGGCTGTCCGGTGTGGTCGATCCCGGTCGATGTTTCACGTGGAACAGCCGGCCAGCCAGGTTGATTGCCGGCTCCCTGGGTAGGCGACGGTGCTGAGATCTCCGAATGGGTCGCCGTCGTCGTGCCAGCGTCGGCCGTCGTGGGCTCCCCATGCGCCGACGGGAATGGGAGGGCTGCAGAGCCCGTCGCGGTGAGAGGAGCCGCCACGTCCGTGACTGTGCCCGGCTGCCAGGTTCCGGCGGGCGTGGGTGCCGGCGCCGCCGAGGCCATCCGGTCCGGCTCCGCTGCGACAGGCTCCGCCCTGCGCTTCTTCCTACCGAACACTCGCCACCTCCCGAACGACACGTACGACTCGGGTCGGCTCGACCCCGGCAATGGTGGGCGCCTCCAGAACGTCAGGAGTGCCCGCACCCCACTTCTTCCCGGCCTTGCGTGCCGCGAGGATCTCTTCCTCGGCCTTCCCACCCTTGAGCGCGACCAGCGTTCCGCCGGCGCGAAGCAGTGGGAGCGCCCATCCATAGAGCTTGTCGAGCGATGCCACCGCGCGAGCCGTCACCGCGTCCGCCTCGTAGCGGCCCTGCACCTCCTCGGCGCGCCCGCGCACGACGACGACGTTGGTCAGCGCGAGCCTGTCCGCCACCTCGGCCAGCCAGTCGGTGCGGCGCTCCATGGGCTCGAGGAGCACGACCTCGCAGTCGGGACGCATCGCAGCGATGACGATGCCCGGAAGCCCTGCACCACTCCCCAGATCGATCACCTGACCGCGCTCCGGGAGGAACGGGACGACTGCGGCCGAGTTCAGCAGATGACGAGCCCAGAGCCGTGAGACCTCACGAGGGCCGACCAGGCCCCGCAGGACACCCTCGTCCGCGAGCATCGCGTGAAAGCCACGGACTGCGGGCCACGCCGCGCCGAAGTACGTCTCGACCGCAGGATCGCCGGTGAGCGGGTCGTCGGCGGCGGTCGCTTCGGGGGCTTCCTCGGTCACTCGATCCCCCGTTTCACGTGGAACATGCCTGCACGCTAGATGCGCACGTGCCGCGTCTCTGCCGAGCCGACGTGCACGTCAGCGGCACTCTCCCCTGCACGACGCCCCACCGTACCGTGCGTATCGGATCCCACCCGAGTCATCCCCAGGCGGGTCGCACACCCGGCGCCACCAGACGGCGACGTGCCCGTTCGGGGTCCCACCGGATCCCACCCGAGTCATCGCCAGGCGGGCCGTCCGACGGAGTGAACGGCGCGGTCAGCCCGGTGCTCCGGCTCCGGCTCGCGGCCACGCCATCGGCGGCAGGCGGTCGACGACCCCCACCCGGAGGAGGCGCCTCAGACTGTGAGCCCAAGCCGTCGGTTCGAGATGCGCGGTGCGACACGGGCGTGGAACTACCCACCGACGCGGCAGTGCCCGCGCGTTCGCGGACCACGTCCTGGCGGATACGTCAGTTCACGTCAACGCCCTGACAACCGCTCGGCGACGAGGCACTCCCCGCCGATCCGCGTAGAGGCGGCGGGCCCAAGCGCCCGTCCCGTTTCACGTGAAACGTGGGCGGCGTGGCGCCGACGACGCCTGCACCGGTGGTCCTTCCATCCAGCCGATCTGACGGCGAGAGCTCGAGCCGCGGCGCGCCTCGGGCGCTCACAGGGCCGGTGCCTGACTGCTCGACCAGGGCGGTGGTCCATGGCGTCGACGGCGGCACCGGCGACGTGGTGCGCGGCACGGCCGGCGCGGTCAGATCGTGGTGACGCTCAGCCGCGTCATTATCCTCAACCCACGCTGGAGACTCCGCTCTGGGCGACTCCTCGAACGCGAGTGCTCGCGACCGCGTAGTGGGTCCCTTGTCGCGGGCGGACGATCGGCGCCCGCGGCGCACGTCAACCACCCGGTGGTCCGACAACGAGTGGTCAGGCTCGACGCGTGGTTTCACGTGGAACGGCGCCCATGCGGGGCCCAGGCAAGACGACCGCTCACGCGCACCGCGGCCGCGAGCTCCGTGCGCCCAGGTGACCGCCGAGAGATTCGGCTCGGCGTACGCGACGGTCAGCGCGACGACTCCCGATGCGAGCACTCAGTGAGACGCTCACCCGGATACTCTGGTCGACCTTGCCCAACCCCCCTCTCGACTTCCCCACATCAAGCTGGCAGGTCGCCAGGCGGCTGTCCTGGGTTCGTCCGGCGGCGACGACGCCTTCCTCCCCGGATTCCGACGTCACCCGCGTCACCTGAACGACGTTGCACAGTGACGCCCTGAAGGCAACGTCGACGCCGCTCGGTCCTGTTCGTTCCACGTGAAACAAGGCCGTGAGGTGTCAATAGCGCGTGCAGCCGGAAGCGCCCCAACCACTCCGGTGCAGCGAGCCGCTCCCGGTCCACCCTGACCCGTCCACGCTGCCGCCCTCTCGCGCCCGCTCCGTGCCGAGCTGGGCGGACCAGTGCTCCCACGCCGGCACGTGCCCGGCCCACGACTCTCCTCACACCGCACACGCACGCGCGGACGTAGGGCTGAGCGCACCCGCCCCTACTCGAGCCCGGCACGCACCCATTCCAGTTCGACTTTGCTCTTACGCCAGCCTGTCCCGCCCGCACGCCCACCGGCCCCACTCGCGCACGGACGCACGCGAGACAGCACGCGCACCGACGCCGGCCGGCCCCGCTCGCGCGTGCACCCACGCGAGCCCGCCCACGCATGCGCGCGCACCCCGGCCGTACCCGTCAACCCTCGCCTCTCGCGAACACCTCGCGCGCACCCCGGGCGCACCCGTTGACCCTCGCCTCTCGCACACGCCCCGCGCGCACCGCGGGCGCACCCGTCAACCCTCGCCTCTCGCACACGCCACACGCACCTCCACCGTTCCCGCTCGCCCGCGCTGCTCCGCCCCGCAAGTGGGGCGCTGCCCACCTCGCTCACACGCTGCGACTCGCGCCCTCCCGCGCCAACCCGAGCAGCCCGCCCCCGCGCCCTGCGGACCGATTGCGTGCGCCGGGGTCACCGTCCACGCCCCAGCCCTGCCCCCGCCCCCGCATTGCCGTCGACCCTGGGGCCCACAAGCCGGCGCACGGGCGTCCACAACGCAGTCGATCCCTCTGCCGGACTGGGGCTGGGTCGACCCCCGCTTCCACCCCGGATCTACCGCGCCGCTCGGCGCCCCGTTTCACGTGGAACCACCGTGCGTCACGGCACGCCGGGGCTCCTGTTGTGTAGGTGCGTGTGTCCGCGTCTGCCCTGCTACATGGCTGCCGTGGGCGCTCACGACACCGCTCTCGGACAAGCAGCGGGTCAGAATCGTCAGCGGCGGGTCGTGAGACCACACGGTGCGAGAGGCTCACCAAGCTCGGGTTGAGCCGCCTCCTCACCCCCAGGCCGCTGGTCTCCCCGCCTCGGCGCCCGTTGGCTACTCGGGACGCGCGGTCGCCACGTGGGCCGCGCAGGCGTGCGACATGTCAGGGTCGACCGCCCGAGGCGCCCTGAGGTCGGTGTAGTCCACCACGAGCGTCGCTCGCGTCCACGGCGTGCAGTGTGCGAAGTACAGCCGCTGCGCCCCGTCGTAGCGGTCGATGAGCGCTGGCGTCGGTGGTTGAACGGCGTACCGGTCGACGACGGAGCGCTGCGCCCTCCGTCGCGCCCCCTCGGAGAACGGCACGTCGAGGAAGATCGAGAAGTCCCAGTGGCCCGTGAGCTCGTCGCGCAGGAGGAAGGTTCCCTCGACGATCACGAGGGCGTCGTCATCGGCGAGCTGAGGAGCCGGACGGACCACCCGGTCACCGTCCGGGTCGTACGACGAGGCGCAGAAGCGCCCGTCCCCGTCACGTAGGAGCGGCACCAGCGCCCACGAGGCCAGCGTGTCGTAGTCGTACGCGTCGAGCCAGAACCCTTCGGCCGAGTGCCTCCCCCGGCGGTGGCGGATGGCCGAGGGTTGGAAGAAGTGGTCGGCGTGCAGGAGGACGACCTGACGCCGCGGGAAGCGTCCCGCCAGGCGCTCGGCGAAGACCGTCTTGCCTGACCCCCCGATCCCGTCGATCGCAATCAGGCCTCGCTGGTCATGCGGCAGCGCCTCCAGGACGGACGCAGCGAGGGCGTCGAATCCCTCGATCGTCATCGCGCTCCTCTCCAGCACTGCGCCCGGACGAACGGTGGGCTCACGACCCGCGGTCGTCGGGCTCCGATGCGACCACGACGGCGACGACGCATCAAGGGGCCACGGACAGAACGGCGCCGGTGCCAGCACCATGACAGCGCCAGCGCCAGCGGCAGCGCCTGCGCCAGCGGCAACGCAAGCGCCTGCGGCAGCGGCAGACGAGACGGACTTCCTCGCAACGACCGGTCGGACCATCGCGAAGCCACCCAGCCAACCCACACAGGCGCCGTTTCACGTGAAACGGCGCCCGGAGAACAGCGAAGGCGGGACGCCGTAGCGCCCCGCCTTCGCATGCCGTCGACCGTGTCAGGCCGGACGGATGACCACGTGCCGGTCCGGCTCCACGCCCTCGGAGTCGCTCGAGAGCCCCGCGGTCGCCACGGCATCGTGCACGACCTTCCGCTCGAACGGGTTCATCGCCGCGAGCGACACCGCTGCGCCCGACTCACGGACACGCCCGATGGCCTCCTCGGCGACGGCGACGAGCTCGGCACGGCGTGCGGCGCGGAAGCCGGCGACGTCGAGCATGAGGCGGCTCCGCTCACCGGTGCGGGTCTGCACGGCCAGACGCGTGAGCTCCTGGAGGGCGTCGAGCACCTCGCCGTCACGACCGGCCAGGCGGCGCAGCGAGCGGTCCTCGGGGTCCTCCGACACGATCTCGACGGCTGCACGGCCGTGGTCGATGTCGATGTCGATGTCGCCGTCGAGGTCGGCGATGTCGAGCAGCTCCTCGAGGTAGTCGGCGGCGATCTCGCCCTCCTCCTCGAGGCGCTTGGTGCTGGTGGACTCGGCCGCTGCGTCCGGCGGGGTCGGGGTCATTGACGTCACTCCGATCGTCGACAAGGGGTGTCGCTACTTCTTGGACTTCGTCGGCGGCTTGGTCGGGCCGTCGTCGGGGTCGGCGTCGTCGCCGCTCCCCTTCGTGGCCTTCCCGTCGCCGACGGGGGTCTGTGCGGGGGTGGCCCCGGCGGGTCGTGCGCTCTTGGCGCGGTCCTTGCGCTTGGGCTGCTCGCGCTGGCCGCGCGGCTTCTCCTCGATGACGGCGGTCGTGCCGTTCGTGGGCTCCTCGAGCGTGATGCCCTTGGCCGCGGCGCGGCGCGCCTTGCGCTCGAGCAGGGCCTTCTCGGCCTGCGACCCGGGCGCCGGCATCCGGCGGATCGTGTAGAACTGCTGGCCCATCGACCAGAGGTTCGTCGTCGTCCAGTAGATGAGGACACCGATCGGGAAGT
The DNA here is from genome assembly GCF_004306155.1 of Cellulomonas biazotea. GTDB lineage: Bacteria > Actinomycetota > Actinomycetes > Actinomycetales > Cellulomonadaceae > Cellulomonas > Cellulomonas biazotea. Next base: position 57,845 of record NZ_BIMR01000018.1, on the reverse strand, counting down.
TCACGCCCGAGAACGCGAAGACGAGCGGCAGGACGTAGAGCAGCACCTTCTGCTGCTGCGCCATGGGGCCCTGGAGGGCGGCCGGCGGCATGTTCTTCATGGTCAGCTGGCGCTGCGTGAGGAACGTCGTCGCGGACATCGCGATGATGAGGACGACGGTGACGATCTTGATGTGCCAGTTGTCGCCGGACTGCGTGAACGTGCCGGACAGCGGGGCGCCGAAGATCGTGGCGGCCTCGGCCTGCGCGGCGAGCGCGGGGGTCATCGGACCGATGGGGTCGACCTCACCGCTCGCGATCTGCGGCAGCTGGATGAGGACGCGGAACAGCGCGAAGAAGATCGGGGACTGCAGCAGGATCGGCAGGCAGGACGCGAACGGGTTCGTGCCGTGCTTGCGGTACAGCTCCATGGTCTCGCGGCTCATGGCCTCGCGAGACGCGGGGTCGGTCTTCCCCTTGTACTTCTTCTGGATCGCCTGCATCTCGGGTGCGAGCATCTGCATCCCACGCGAGGCCTTGATCTGCTTGAAGAAGAGCGGGATCAGCAGGATTCGCATGACGATCACGAGCCCGACGATGGACAGCGCCCATGCCGCACCCCCGGCGGGGTCGAGTCCGAGTCCCTCGAACAGGCTGTGGAACTGGACCATGATCCAGGCCACGACCGTCATGATCGGCGCGAGCAGGCCGTCGAACCAGTTCATGCAGGGGCTCCTCGAGAGCGATTCAGTGCGTGGACGTAGCCACGTGGGGGTGGCGGTGAGGGCTGTGGTGGTGCGTCTCCCGCGCCGGTGGAACGTCGTCGACGCCGCCGGGGTTCCACGGGTGGCAGCGCAGGAGCCGGCGAGCGGCGAGCCACGTGCCGCGCAGGAGGCCGTGCCGGGTGACGGCGATGACCGCGTACTGCGAGCAGGACGGGTAGAACCGGCACGTCGGCGGCGTCATCGGCGAGATGAAGCGCTGGTACCCGCGGAGCAGCAGGAGGACGAGCCGTGCGGGCAGCCGCACGGCACCACGAGCCACCTTCGACCAGGTCATGGGACGACTACGCGTCGGCGGTCCGGCGGGTGGTCCGCCGCACCGCCGTCCCGAGGGCCGAGTCCAGGTCCGACGCGAGCTGCGCGTACGTGGCGGACGACGACGCGGGGAGCGCGCGGACGACGACCCGCGACCCTGCGGGCAGCCGGTCGAGCCGCGCACGCACGAGCTCGCGCAGACGCCGCTTGACGAGGTTGCGCCGCACGGCCGTCCCGACGGCCTTGGACACGACAAGACCGACCACGGGCCCGTCGGGGCCCGGGTCGGTCTTGGTCGTCAGGTGCACCACGAGGGTGTCCCGTCCGCTGCGCGCACCGCGGCGCACCGCCTGCTCGAAGTCGGCAGCGCGGCGCATCCGGTGCGCGGCGGGCAGCACCGGCGCTGGCGTCAGGCCGAGAGCTCCGCGCGACCCTTGCGGCGACGTGCCGCGAGGATCGCGCGGCCCGCGCGGGTACGCATCCGCAGACGGAAGCCGTGCGTCTTGGCGCGGCGCCGGTTGTTCGGCTGGAAGGTGCGCTTGCTCACGAGAGTCTCCAACTACTTCGGGTTGGGCCCCGCGCGAGACGCACGTGGCCGGGGTCTGTCTGCCGAGCTCGACTGCTCCAGGGACACGCACGCGTGCGTGTGGCGTCAGGGCGCGCCAGCAGGAGCCATCAGGAAGGCTGGATCACGGTACGCCGCCCCGTCGGGGCCGGTCAAATGCGTCGGGCCGGCACTGGGCCCGTCGGCACCCTACCCGGTCGTCCGCGCCGACGACGGGAGGCGCACCGGCACGCCGGCGCCACCGCGACCACCGCCACGACCACCCCGCGCGACGACGACCAGACCGCCGGTCGACCACCGTGCGACCAGGGTCGGACGCCGCGCGTCCGGGCGCCCGCGACCGTCCGAGAACGGGACGAGGTCACCCCCGGGACGCCTCCCCCGCCGACCCGTCCAGGGCTAGCATCGTTGGTCGTCACCGCCCGGCCTGTGGATCTGTGGAAGTGCTCGTGTGGACCGGGACCCCGCGGTGACCGGACGAGCGGGCGACGACGCCTGTCGTCGTCCTCACGGGACGGCTCGACGACCACCGCGCACAGGTGTGGACAACTATGTGGACAACGGGGGCCGTGCGAGACTCGACCACTCCACGCGATCGATCAGCTGAGGTAGGACGTTGTCACAGGACGAAGAACTCGCCCGGGTCTGGGGCCACGTCGTCGCGACCCTCGAGGCGAGCCCGGACATCACGCCCCGGCAGATCGCGTTCGTCCGGCTGGCCCGTCCGCTCGGTCTGCTCGACGGGACGCTGCTGCTGGCGGTGGGCAACGACCTGACCAAGGACTACCTTGAGACGCGGGTGCGCGCGGAGGTCACGGACGCGCTGAGCGACGCGCTCGACCGTGAGGCCCGCTTCGCGATCACGGTCGACCCGGACGTCGCGGCGGACGCCCCGCCGGCGCTGCGCGTGGTCCCGCAGTCGAGCCTGGACCGGCACGACCCTGCGGGGGTCGACGTCCTCACCGACCAGGAGCGTCCGGAGCTGTCGGTCGTCCACGACGACGACCACCTCGGTGGCGGCCGTGAGCGGCACGTCGCGGTCGAGGACCGCCGCCCGCTGACGTCGGGCGGGCGCAAGCCGGCGTCGGAGCCGGCCCGCCTGAACCCGAAGTACCAGTTCGAGACGTTCGTCATCGGCTCGTCGAACAGGTTCGCGCACGCGGCGGCGGTCGCGGTGGCCGAGGCGCCGGCGAAGGCGTACAACCCGCTGTTCATCTACGGCGACTCGGGGCTGGGCAAGACGCACCTGCTGCATGCGATCGGGCACTACGCGTACAACCTCTACCCGAGCGTGCGGGTGCGGTACGTGAACTCGGAGGAGTTCACGAACGACTTCATCAACTCGATCTCCGAGGGGAAGGCGGGCGCCTTCCAGCGCCGGTACCGCGAGGTCGACGTCCTCCTCATCGACGACATCCAGTTCCTGCAGGGCAAGGAACAGACGATGGAGGAGTTCTTCCACACGTTCAACACGCTGCACAACGCGAACAAGCAGGTCGTGATCACGTCCGACCTGCCGCCGAAGCAGCTGAACGGGTTCGAGGACCGGATGCGGTCGCGCTTCGAGTGGGGCCTCATCACGGACGTCCAGCCGCCGGACCTGGAGACGCGTATCGCGATCCTCCGCAAGAAGGCCGGCAGCGAGCGGCTGGAGGCGCCGCCGGACGTGCTGGAGTACATCGCGAGCAAGATCTCGACGAACATCCGTGAGCTCGAGGGTGCGCTGATCCGCGTGACGGCGTTCGCGAACCTCAACCGGCAGCAGGTCGACCTGTCGCTCGCGGAGATCGTGCTCAAGGACCTCATCACCGACGAGCAGACGGCGGAGATCACGGCGACGCAGGTGATCGGCCAGACGGCGGCGTACTTCGGGCTGTCGATCGACGACCTGTGCGGGTCGAGCCGTTCGCGCGTGCTGGTGACGGCCCGCCAGATCGCGATGTACCTGTGCCGTGAGCTCACGGACCTGTCGCTGCCGAAGATCGGCCAGGCGTTCGGGGGCCGGGACCACACGACGGTCATGCACGCGAACCGCAAGATCCGTGAGCTCATGGCGGAGCGCCGGTCGATCTACAACCAGGTGACCGAGCTGACGAACCGGATCAAGCAGCAGAGCCGCAGCTGAGCCGTCGCGTTCGTCCGTTTGATGGCGGATCCGTCCTCACGGTTATCCACAGTTTCCACAGGCGCCTGGGGATGTTTGTGACGCGGTTCACCCGTTCGGACCAAGAACGCGTCGCGGGCCCTCGCTCAGCGCGCTGACCTGCACTGACGTCCGCATGCGGCCCGGCGCGGCCGCCGTCCACACACGCCTGCCATGAGACGACTCTCATCGTCGAATCGATGCGATCGCCTTGACCGGAACCCTCACGTTCCGGATGAAACATGCATGGGACGAATGTTCACACCTGTGCACACACCTGTGGACGACGGTGGACGAGGACACCGTGTCGTGTGGAGAACCGGGTGCCGACCCGTGGACGCCGACGAGGGCCTCTCGGGGCGTCCACCGCCCTCCACCACCGGCACGGTGCTCCACGCACAGCGCGTCCACACGCCTCCTCGACGCTGACCAGCGCGGACGCCCGAAATCCACACCATGCACATGACCGATGACGACGACGAGACTTCTCTCTGCCGGGAATCCACACACCGTCGGAGTGCTGTGGCGGCGGCGGGCCGGGCCGCTCCGCGGGCCGCTGAGGCCCGGGCAGCCGTCCGACTCCCCGGACCACGCGACACCGTCCTCCACACCGCGCCTCCGACCCTGTACCGAGCGTCGGACCTGTCGCGTAGTGTTCGCGTGATGCCACGGGCTGGACGAGCCGACGCTCGTGCCGCCGCGCCACCCGCACCTGCTCCAGCGCAGGTCCCGCACGGCCGCGGACGGGCCGCTCGCCCGGGGGCAGCACTCGAACGACGAAGAGGTGACACATGAGGTTCCGGGTCGACCGTGACGTCCTCGCCGACGCGGTCACATGGACGGCTCGCAGCCTGCCCACCCGACCGCCGGTCCCGGTGCTCGCGGGTGTGCGGATCGAGGCGGACACCACCGGCACGATCCAGCTGTCGAGCTTCGACTACGAGGTCTCGGCCCGCTCGCAGATCCCGGCGGACGTCTCCGAGCCCGGCACCGTCCTCGTCTCCGGCCGGCTCCTCGCCGAGATCTCCCGGGCCCTGCCCGACAAGCCGGTCGACGTCGTGCTCGACGGCACGAAGGTCGTCGTCACGTGCGGCGCGAGCCGCTTCACGCTCCTGACGATGCCGGTCGAGGACTACCCGAGCCTGCCCGCGATGCCCGCCACGGCCGGCACGGTCGACGGTGACGAGCTCACCCACGCGGTCGCGCAGGTGTCGGTCGCCGCGAGCCGCGACGACACGCTCCCCCTGCTCACGGGTGTGCGCGTCGAGATCGAGGGCGAGAAGGTCACGCTGCTCGCGACGGACCGCTACCGCCTCGCGCTGCGCGAGCTCACGTGGAAGCCCTCGGCCCCCGACATCTCGACGGTCGCGCTCGTGCGCGCCCGCACGCTGTCCGACGCCGCGAAGTCGCTCGGCAGCGCCGGCTCGGTCACGGTCGCGCTCTCGACCGGCGCGGGCGTGGACCTCATCGGCTTCGAGGCCGGCGGCCGCCAGACGACGAGCCTGCTCGTCGACGGCGACTACCCGGCGGTCCGTCGCCTGTTCCCCGACGACACCCCGATCCACGCGATCGTCTCGACGCACGCGCTCGCCGAGGCCGCGAAGCGTGTGGCGCTCGTGGCGGAGCGCAATACCCCGATCCGTCTCGGCTTCTCGCAGGGCCAGGTCGTCCTCGACGCAGGCCAGGGCGACGACGCGCAGGCGTCCGAGGCGCTCGAGGCGACGCTCGTCGGCGACGACATCACGGTGGCGTTCAACCCGCAGTTCCTGCTCGACGGCCTCGGCGCGCTCGACACGACGTTCGTCCGGCTGTCGTTCACGCACCCGAACAAGCCGGTCGAGTTCACGGGGCAGGAGTCGCTCGACGGCGACGACAAGCAGGAGTACCGCTACCTGCTGGTGCCCATCCGCTTCGCGAGCTGACGCAGGGCGACGCGCGCCGCGTCGCCCGACGGACCAGGACGGCACCGGGCCACGACGGGCTCGCGGGGACCGGCCGGCCGCACCGCGCGACGAGCGGAGCGGTGCGGCAGAGTGACCGGGGACGCACCGGTCGGACGAGGTCCGGCACGCAGCCGGGCGGGACGCGGGAGAGGCGAGGGTCATGCACATCGGTCTGGTCGGGCTGGGCAAGATGGGCGCGAACATGCGTGAGCGCATCCGCGCCGCCGGGATCGAGGTCACGGGGTTCGACCGCAACCCGGACGTGACCGACGTGCCGACGCTCGAGGCCCTCGTCGAGGCGCTGCCCGCGGGTGAGCGGGTCGTCTGGGTGATGGTCCCGTCGGGGAAGATCACCGACGCGGTCATCCGTGACCTCGCCGGCCTGCTGACTGCGGGCGACGTCGTCATCGACGGCGGCAACTCGTACTACCAGGACGACCAGCCGCACGCCGAGCTCCTGGCGCAGACGGGGGTCGGCTTCCTCGACGTCGGCGTCTCGGGCGGCGTCTGGGGCCTGAAGAACGGCTACGGGCTCATGGTCGGCGGCGACCCGGCGCTCGTCGAGAGGGTGCTGCCGGTCTTCGACGCGCTCCGTCCCGAGGGGCCGCGTGACGAAGGATTCGTCCACGCGGGTGCCGTCGGCGCGGGCCACTACGCGAAGATGGTGCACAACGGCATCGAGTACGGCCTCATGCAGGCGTACGCCGAGGGCTACGAGCTCCTCGCCGCGAAGGACCTGGTCACGGACGTGCACGGCACGTTCAAGGCGTGGCAGCGCGGCACGGTCGTCCGGTCGTGGCTGCTGGACCTGCTGGTCGAGGCCCTCGCGCAGGACCCGGCGTTCGGGGAGATCGACGACTGGGTCGAGGACTCGGGCGAGGGCCGCTGGACTGTCGACGAGGCGATCGACCTGGCCGTGCCGGCGCCGGTGATCTCGGCGGCGCTGTTCGCCCGGTTCGCGTCGCGGCAGGAGGAGTCGCCCGCGATGAAGGCCGTCGCCGCGCTGCGCCAGCAGTTCGGCGGTCACGCCGTGAAGCCGGCCGGGACGACCGGGCCGGTGACCAACACGACGCCGGTGCCGGGAGCCGCGGTTCCCCCGTCGGCCTGACGCTCCCCCGCCCGACGGACGTCTCGCGGGCGTCCCGGAGGGGCGGGCTCGCCCCCGCCGCACGACCACCACGAAGAGACCCGGATGTACGTCGCCCACCTGTCGCTCACCGACTTCCGCTCGTACGCGCAGGTCGAGCTGCCCCTCGAGCCGGGCATCACCGCGCTCGTCGGGCCGAACGGCCAGGGCAAGACGAACCTGGTCGAGGCGATCGGGTACGTCGCGACGCTCGGCAGCCACCGGGTGCCGTCGGACGCGGCGCTCGTGCGCGCGGGCACGGGTCGGGCGGTCGTGCGGGCGCGCGTGGTCCGGGAGCTGGAGCCGGGGCGGCCGCGCACGACTCTCGTCGAGGTCGAGGTCACGCCGGGCAAGGCGAACCGGGCCCGCGTGAACGGTGGCTCGCCGGGGCGGGCGCGCGACATCCTCGGGATCCTGCGGACCGTGCTGTTCGCCCCCGAGGACCTGGCGCTCGTCAAGGGCGACCCGGACGGTCGCCGACGGTTCCTCGACGACCTGCTCGTGCAGCTCGTGCCGCGGTACGCGGGGACGGTGCAGGACTACGAGCGCGTGCTGCGACAGCGGTCGGCGCTGCTGAAGTCGGCGGGCGCGGCGATGCGCGGGGGCCGGGGCAGCGCGGACCTGCGCACGCTCGACGTCTGGGACGCGAAGCTCGCGCAGACGGGCGCGGAGCTGATCGTGGCGCGGCGCGCCCTGGTGGCGGCGCTCGCCCCGCACGTCGCGAGCGCGTACGCGCAGGTCAGCTCCGGTCAGGGCGAGGCGGTCATCACGTACCGCGCGTCGCTCGACGCGGCGATGCAGGACGAGGGGCGCGGCGGCCGAGACGCGGGCGACGCGCCCACGCCGGTGCCGCACGGCGACGTCCCCGCGACCGCGCACCTGGTCGAGGCACAGCTCCTCGAGGCGATGGGGCGGCTGCGGACCAAGGAGGTCGAGCGTGGGGTCTGCCTCGTCGGCCCGCACCGCGACGACCTGGTGCTGACGCTCGGCGGCCTGCCCGCGAAGGGGTACGCGAGCCACGGGGAGTCGTGGTCGTACGCGCTCGCGCTGCGGCTGGCGTCGTACGCGCTGCTCACGGACGACGGGTCGTCGACGCCCGACCCCGCCTCCGACCTGCTGAGCCAGGGCGCGGACTGGGGGCCGGACGGCGAGCCGGTGCTGGTCCTCGACGACGTCTTCGCCGAGCTCGACACCCGCCGGCGTGACCGGCTCGCGGAGCTCGTCGCCCCCGCACGCCAGGTCCTCATCACGGCGGCCGTCGCGGAGGACGTGCCGGAGCCGCTCGCGGGTGCCCGCGTCGACGTGATGGGGGGCGAGGTCGCCCGTGTCCTCTGACCGCCGTCCCCCTCGCGACTCCGACGGCCGCTCCCCTGGCGACCTGGACCGAGGGTTCGCCGCCGAGGACGACGCGCTGCTCCCGCCGCTGCGTCGCGCTCCCGCCGACGGCGCGCCGCTGCGCCAGGTCGTGGACCTGGTGCCGGAGCGTCAGGTCGCGGCGGCCGCGCTGAACCGCGCCCGTGAGGCGGCGCGGGCGAAGGGGATCCGCCCGGGCGACGCGCCGCGGCGCCGCCCGATGGTCGACACGACGGGCACGGCCGGGCCGGGTGCGCGGGACCCGCAGGCGGTCGCGGACACGCTCGGTGCGCTGGTCGGCCAGTTCAACTGGGGGTCGGGCCTGGTCTCGGGCACGGTGCAGCACCGCTGGGCGGACCTGGTGGGTCCGCAGGTCGCGGAGCACTGCGCGTACGTGTCGCTGGAGGCGGGGGTGCTGACGGTGCAGGCGGCGTCGACGAGCTGGGCGACGAACCTCACGTGGGCGGTGCCGACGATGCTGCGCCGCTTCGCGGAGGAGCTGGGCGAGGGCGTCGTGTCGGAGATCGCGGTGCTGGGGCCGTCGGGGCCCGGTTTCGGGCGGGGGAAGCGCCGCGTGGCGGGCCGCGGACCACGCGACACGTACGGCTGACGGCGGTCCGTGACGCAGCTGCGGGCCCGACTGCGCGACACGCGTCGACGAGTTCTCCACGGACCGCCCGTCCAACCCGGTGCAGGGCCGGGGGCCAGGTAGACTGGGAACGTCATTTCTGGCGCACCTGTGCCGGTTTCAGAGACGAGAACTCCGGTCGCCCGGGGTGATCTGCCCTCCGAGGTTCTTGGCGGGGCGCTCTGTCGCGTGTGAGAGCTTGAGGAGTACACCGGCCCGTGACCGACGAGAGCACGACCCCGCCCAGCACTCAGGACTCCGCCGGCGGGTACGACGCCAGCGCGATCACCGTCCTCGAGGGCCTGGAGGCCGTCCGCAAGCGGCCCGGCATGTACATCGGCTCGACCGGTGCGCGCGGCCTGCACCACCTCGTCTACGAGGTCGTCGACAACTCGGTCGACGAGGCCCTCGCGGGGTACTGCGACACGATCGAGGTGACGCTGCTCGCCGACGGCGGCGTGCGCGTCGTCGACAACGGCCGCGGCATCCCCGTCGCGATCCACCCCACCGAGGGCAAGCCGACGCTCGAGGTCGTCATGACGATCCTGCACGCGGGCGGCAAGTTCGGCGGCAGCGGGTACGCGGTGTCGGGCGGTCTGCACGGCGTCGGCATCTCGGTCGTCAACGCGCTGAGCAGCCGCGTGCAGTCGGTGGTCAAGCGTGACGGCTACACGTGGCGGATGGACTTCGAGGACGGCGGCAAGCCGGTCGGGGAGATCGAGCGGGGCGAGCCGACGACGGAGACGGGCACCAGCCAGACGTACTGGGCGGACGCGTCGATCTTCGAGACCGTCGACTACGACTTCGAGACGCTGCGCTCGCGCTTCCAGCAGACGGCGTTCCTCAACAAGGGCCTGCAGATCACGCTCACCGACGAGCGCCCGCAGCACACGGGCACCGAGGACGAGGTCACCGACGCCGCGACGAGCGAGCCCGGTGACGAGCCGGTCGACGCGCCGGCGCACCGCACCGTCACGTACAAGTACGACGGCGGGCTCGTCGACTACGTCAAGCACCTCAACGCGGCCAAGAAGGTCGAGCTCGTGCACCCCGACGTCATCGAGATCACCTCGGAGGACACCGAGCGGCGCATCTCGGTCGACATCGCGCTGCAGTGGACGAGCGCCTACAGCGAGTCGGTCCACACGTACGCGAACACCATCTCGACGACCGAGGGCGGCACGCACGAGGAGGGCTTCCGTGCGGCGATGACGTCGCTGGTCAACCGCTACGCGCGCGAGAAGAACATCATCAAGGAGAAGGACGAGAACCTCACGGGGGACGACATCCGCGAGGGCCTCACGGCCGTCATCTCCGTCAAGCTCGGCGAGCCGCAGTTCGAGGGCCAGACGAAGACGAAGCTCGGCAACACCGAGGCGAAGACGTTCGTGCAGAAGGTCGTCAACGAGCGGCTGGGCGACTGGCTGGACTCGCACCCGACCGAGGCGCGCGACGTCATCCGCAAGTCGATCCAGGCCGCCGCGGCGCGCATGGCGGCCCGCAAGGCCCGCGAGGCGACGCGACGCAAGGGCCTGCTCGAGTCGGGCGGCATGCCGGGCAAGCTCAAGGACTGCCAGAGCAACAACCCCGCCGAGTGCGAGGTCTTCATCGTCGAGGGCGACTCGGCCGGCGGCTCGGCGGTCCGGGGGCGCAACCCGCGGACCCAGGCGATCCTGCCGATCCGCGGCAAGATCCTCAACGTCGAGCGGGCCCGCCTGGACCGGGCGCTGGGCAACCAGGAGGTCCAGGCGCTCATCACGGCGTTCGGGACGGGCATCGGCGAGGACTTCGACATCGCCAAGCTGCGGTACCACAAGATCGTCCTGATGGCGGACGCCGACGTCGACGGCAAGCACATCTGCACGCTGCTGCTGACGCTGCTGTTCCGGTACATGCCGGAGCTCATCACGCAGGGCCACGTGTACCTCGCGCAGCCGCCGCTGTACCGGATCAAGTGGTCCAACGCCGACCACGACTACGTGTACTCGGACCGTGAGCGCGACGCGTACATCAAGGAGGGCCAGGCGAACGGCAAGCGGCTCCCGAAGGAGAACGCGATCCAGCGCTACAAGGGCCTCGGCGAGATGGACTACTCGGAGCTCTGGGAGACGACCATGTCGCCCGAGCACCGCACGCTGCTGCAGGTCTCGCTCGACGAGGCAGCCGCGGCGGACGAGATCTTCTCGGTGCTCATGGGCGAGGACGTCGAGTCCCGCCGCTCGTTCATCCAGCGGAACGCCAAGGACGTGCGCTTCCTCGACATCTGACCGCGGGCGCACGCGGACCGCCGCACGCGCCCCACCCACGTCCTCCCCCGAAGCACAGCCAGCGAAGGAACCTCGTGACCGAGACCCCGGACCAGATCGAGCACGGCCGCATCGAGCAGGTGGACCTGCAGCTCGAGATGCAGCGGTCGTACCTCGACTACGCGATGTCCGTCATCGTGGGTCGCGCCCTGCCCGACGTGCGCGACGGCCTCAAGCCGGTGCACCGCCGCGTGCTGTACGCGATGTACGACGGCGGCTACCGGCCGGACCGGCAGTTCTCCAAGTGCAGCCGCGTCGTCGGCGACGTCATGGGCAAGTACCACCCGCACGGCGACTCGGCGATCTACGACGCCCTGGTCCGCCTGGTGCAGGACTGGTCGCTGCGGTACCCGCTGGTCGCCGGCCAGGGCAACTTCGGCTCCCCCGGTGACGACCCGGCGGCCGCCCCGCGGTACACCGAGTGCAAGATGGCCCCCCTCTCGATGGAGATGGTGCGGGACATCGACGAGGACACCGTCGACTTCCAGGACAACTACGACGGCCGCACGCAGGAGCCCGCCGTCCTGCCCGCGCGCTTCCCGAACCTGCTGGTCAACGGCTCGGCGGGCATCGCGGTCGGCATGGCGACGAACATCCCGCCGCACAACCTGCGCGAGGTCGCCGACGGCGTCCAGTGGTACCTGGACCACCCGGAGGCGTCCAAGGAGGAGCTGCTCGCGGCGCTCCTGCTGCGCATCAAGGGCCCGGACTTCCCGACGGGCGCGACGATCCTCGGCCACCGTGGTATCGACGAGGCGTACCGCACGGGCCGCGGCTCGATCACGATGCGCGCGGTCGTCAACGTCGAGGAGATCCAGGGCCGGATCTGCCTCGTCGTCACCGAGCTGCCGTACCAGGTGAACCCCGACACGCTCGCGAAGAAGATCGCGGACCTCGTGAAGGAGAACCGGGTCTCCGGGATCGCGGACATCCGCGACGAGACGTCGGGCCGCACGGGCCAGCGCCTCGTCATCGTCCTCAAGCGGGACGCGGTCGCGAAGGTCGTGCTCAACAACCTCTACAAGCACACGCAGCTGCAGGACACGTTCGGCGCGAACATGCTCGCGCTCGTCGACGGCGTCCCCCGCACGCTGAGCATCGACGCATTCGTCCGGCACTGGACCGCGCACCAGCTCGAGGTCATCCAGCGCCGCACGCGCTTCCGGCTGCGCAAGGCCGAGGAGCAGATCCACATCTACCGCGGCTACCTCAAGGCGCTCGACGCGCTCGACGAGGTCATCGCGCTGATCCGTCGCTCCCCCGACGCCGACGAGGCCCGCACGGGCCTCATGGAGCTGCTGGGCGTCGACGAGGTCCAGGCGAACGCGATCCTCAACCTGCAGCTGCGCCGCCTCGCCGCGCTGCAGCGGCAGGAGATCACGCAGCGTCACGACGAGCTGCAGGAGCAGATCGTCGGGTTCAACGAGATCCTCGCGTCCGACGAGCGGCAGCGGACGATCGTGAGCGACGAGCTGCGCGAGGTCGTCGACAAGTACGGCGACGAGCGCCGCACGACGATCCTGCCGTTCGACGGCGAGGTGTCCGTCGAGGACCTCATCGCCGAGGAGGAGATGGTCGTCACCATCACCCGCGGCGGTTACGCGAAGCGCACGCGCAGCGACAACTACCGGGCGCAGCGTCGTGGCGGCAAGGGCGTGCGCGGCGCGCAGCTGCGCGAGGACGACATCGTCGACCACTTCTTCGTCACGACGACCCACCACTGGCTGCTGTTCTTCACGAACCTCGGCCGTGTGTACCGGGCGAAGGGCTACGAGCTGCCCGAGGGCGGCCGTGACGCGAAGGGCCAGCACGTCGCGAACCTGCTGGCGTTCCAGCCGGGCGAGACGATTGCGCAGGTCCTGGACGTGCGCAACTACGAGCAGGCCGAGCACCTGGTCCTCGCGACGCAGCGCGGCCTGGTGAAGAAGACCCGTCTGACGGAGTACGACTCGAACCGCTCGGGCGGCGTCATCGCGATCAACCTGCGCGAGGACGAGGAGGGCCGGCCCGACGAGCTCGTCGCCGCCCGCCTGGTCGACTCCGACCAGGACCTCATCCTCGTGTCCCGCAAGGGCCAGTCCGTGCGGTTCACGGCGTCCGACGAGTCGCTGCGGCCGATGGGCCGGGCGACGTCCGGCGTGACCGGCATGAAGTTCCGCGGCGATGACGAGCTGCTCGCGATGGACGTCGTGCGCGAGGACGCCTTCCTGTTCACGGTCACCGAGGGCGGCATCGCCAAGCGCACCGCCCTCACGGTCGAGAACTACCGGCAGCAGGGCCGCGGCGGCCTCGGGATCAAGGTGGCGAACCTCCCCGAGGCGAACGGCGACCTGGTCGGGGCCCTCGTGACCGACGCCGACGACGAGGTGCTCGTCATCATGGAGCGCGGCAAGATCGTGCGTTCGGCCACGTCGGAGGTCAACGCGACGGGTCGCACGACCCAGGGCGTGATCTTCGCGAAGCCCGACGCGGGCGACCGGATCATCGCCGTCGCGCGCAACACTGAGCGACACCTCGGTGAGGATGCCGGTACCGTGGGCGGCGAGAACGGCCAGGGTTCCGGCGAAGCGGACGCCTCGGGGAGCCCCGAGCCGGACGGCGTGAGCGGTGAGCAGGCCGTCGCCGACCAGTCCTCGGAGGACGCATGACCGATCCGACGCCCCCCACGATCCCGCCGCGGCTGAAGCCGACGACCCCGACGACCGCGCGTCCGGGGACCTCGTCGAGCGCGAACGGGTCGTCGGGTGCACGGAACGGCAGCGGCCGGTCCGACTCGTCCTCTCCGTACGGCCCGTTCCCGACGTCGGAGCCGCGGTCCGCGACCTCCGGCGGGAGCTCCTCCGGCAGCAAGCCCGCCGGCGGGAAGTCCTCCGGGGCGTCGTCGTCGGGCGGCAAGGACGCGTCGACCCGGACGGACGAGCCGCCGACCCGCGTGTCGACGGGCGTCCCGCCGCGCAGCGGCGACGATGAGCAGGAGCCCGCCTCCCCCCTCATGGTGGCGGTCGACACCGCGACCGTGTGGTTCAAGAAGGCGGCCGGCGCCACCAGCGCCGCGTTCGCCTCGGTCACCCGACCCCGTACCGAGGAACCGACCATGACGAGCCAGGCCACCGCACCCGCGGCACCCGCGGCATCCACGACCTCGGCGCGCCCGGCGACCGGGGCCCATCCGCTGGCCCGGCCCGCGACGGGACGCATCCCGGCCGTCGGCGGTCCCCGCCGCGTCCGCCTCGCGGTGTCGCGCGTCGACCCGTGGTCGGTCATGAAGCTGTCGTTCCTGCTGTCCGTCGCAATCGGCATCATGATCGTCGTCGCGGCCGCCGTCGGGTGGCTGACCCTCGACGGGCTGCACGTGTTCACGCGCGTCAACGAGCTGGTCACGCAGATCACCGGCTCGGAGAACACCGGCATCCTCGAGTACGTCGAGTTCCGCCGCATCGTCTCCGGCGCGACGCTCATCGCCGTGATCGACGTGTTCCTGCTGACGGCGCTCGCGACGATCGGCGCGTTCCTCTACAACATCGTGGCGGCGCTCGTCGGCGGCGTGCACGTCACGATGACCGACGAGTGACGGCCGCCGCGGAGCCGGTTTGGGCGCGACCCCCCCGCTGGGGTAGTCTCGTCCGGCGCGCAGCGCACGTGTTCGCACGTGCGTCAGCAGCAACGGGCCTATAGCTCAGACGGTTAGAGCGCTTCCCTGATAAGGAAGAGGTCACAGGTTCAAGTCCTGTTAGGCCCACTCCCGACCCGTGGGGGATCCGATGAAGAAGCTCCTGCTCCTGGTGGCGGTCGCGGCCGTCGGCTACGTCGTCTGGCAGAAGTACCAGCAGGACCAGGACGAGCGGGACCTCTGGTCCGAGGTCACCGACACCTTCGAGTGACCCGCTCCCCCACGACCGCCGCGGCCCCGCCCGGCACCCGGGGGCCATGGCGCAATTGGTAGCGCACCTGCTTTGCAAGCAGGGGGTTAGGGGTTCGAGTCCCCTTGGCTCCACCACTCCTGGTACGCGGCACCGGTGCCCACGGTCCCACCCTCGCGTCCGTCGCCGTCGCCACCGCCCGCAGCCGAGCGTTCCCCGGACTGGTGCGAGCTGGCCCCCAACGCTCGGGCGACGGCGTTCGTCAACGTGTGGGCCTGCCCCGGAGTGTGCGTGGTCGCCCAGGTCACGACGAGGTCGCAGAACCGGTCGAGGTCGGACTCGGCGCGGTCGAACGCAGCGCGCACCTCGTCGGCAGGAAAGCGGAGGAGGGTCGGGCGCCGGCCCTCGGAGGCCTGGGTGACCTCGACGACCCCCTCGCGGAGGGTCACGCCGCCGTCCGGGTCGTGCCCGAGCCAGCAGCCGGGCCTACGCCCGTCCACGACGTCGAGGATCTCGGACCGTTCGTCCACCATGTAGCAGCAGCCGGGCAGGATCGTCGCCCCGGTGACGGTGTCGGTGAACCGCACGCCGCCGGACGCCATCAGCTGGGCGTCGCCAGGGCCGTGGGGTGCCAGGGCGCGGCCGAGATAGTCCTCGATGGTCGGTGCCGGGCTGCCTTGATCGTCGTCGTAGAACCAGCGGAGGACCTGGTGGACCGCCGTCCCCACCTCACGTTCAGTCAGGTCGCCGTGCAGGACCTGGTACCACGAGCCGTCTCGTCCGACGACGGGCCAGAGGTCGAACTCGGCATCACCGAGCACCTCCACCACCGGCTCGATCCGCAGGGCTGCCACGCGCGCAACCGTGCCCGCCGCGCGATCGTGCGGTCAAGCCCGAATGGCGCGGGTCTCGGGCTCACAAGGGCGGGAGGCTCGTCACCGTGCCCGTCGCGTCGAAGCCGACGCCGCCGAGCCACGTGTCGAACTCGGCGAGCCCCAGGCGGTG
Organism: Cellulomonas biazotea; assembly: GCF_004306155.1. Classification (GTDB taxonomy): domain Bacteria; phylum Actinomycetota; class Actinomycetes; order Actinomycetales; family Cellulomonadaceae; genus Cellulomonas; species Cellulomonas biazotea. The sequence continues at coordinate 41,901 of NZ_BIMR01000018.1, read as the reverse complement.
GAAGTCGGGACGCGGGTCGGGGCCGAACCGGGACGTGTACCCGCACGTCCAGGCGTCGTAGTACGAGCAGCGCAGCGGGCGCTCCGGGAGGCCGAAGACCCCGCAGCGGTGGTCCGCGCCGAGGTGCCGGCACGTCGTCTCCAGGACCAGGGACCAGCCGTCGTCGCCGATGCCGACCTGCACCCCCGGGAAGCCGAGCGTGAAGCGCCAGTGGTCCAGGTGCACGTTCGTCGTCGGGACCGGCTTGGGGAAGACCAGGGTCGTGCAGCAGTAGGCGTCGCACCCCTCGCAGGGTGCGCGGAGCGCGTCGAAGGTGCGGACGTCGTCGGGCCGTGCGGCAGCCGGTGCGGGCGCGGGGTCGTCGCGACGGCGGGTCGGTCCGAGCGTGAGCGGCACGGCGGTCGTCACAGCGGTCGCGGCGACGGCTGTGGGCGCCGGTGCCGTGCGCGGGTCGGGCGGCGGCGGTGCCGCCTCGGCGACGAGCTGTTCCCACGACGGCACCTCGACGATGGTCCGCAGGTCGTCGAACGTGACCTCCGCTGCGAGGCGCTCGAGCCGCGCGCGGTCGAACCACACGAAGTCCTCGACGGGTGCGTCGAACACGCGCCGGTACCAGCACTGGTACGGGTTGTACGTGACGCAGATGTTCGGCTGCCGGTCCGTGCCGTGCACCGTGCACGTCGCGTCGCGCGGGTCGAGGTGCCGGCACGGCCGCGCGTAGTAGACGCTCCACTCCCCCGACGCGGCGAGGCCGAGCCGGATGGCGTCGAAGTTCAGCAGGTACAGCGCGTGGTCGAGGTCGGCGAGCGTCGTCATGCGGAACGAGTGCACGGGCAGGTGCGTGCAGCACGGCGACGTCGAGCACGACAGGCACGGCGAGCGGCGCGCGTCGGCGAGCGTGAGGCGGGCACCGTCGGACACGAGCGGGCCGGCCACGGTCGGGTCAGCCTTCGCGCAGCGGGTCGGCGTGGCGGGCGACCTCCTGCTGCCAGGCGTCGGCGTCGGGGCCGTCGAACGTCAGGCCGGTGACGCGGCGGACCCGGTCGTCGACGAGCGTGGGCAGGTCCGGGTCGGCGCGGTACCGGTCGCGGTGCGCGTCGAGCCAGCTTAGGGCGGCGACGACCCCCTCCGGGTCGGTCTCCTCGGCGAGGACGTCGACCAGGGTGCGGGCGACCGCGACGACCTGCTCGTCGGGGAGCGCCCCGGTGCGCAGGTGCAGGAGCGCGAGGACCCCGCGCGTCGCCGCCCCGGGGAGGCCGGGCAGCCGCAGGACGCGTTCCGTGAGGGCCGCGACGTCGGTCGTCGAGCGCAGCAAGAGCTCGTACCCGGCGACCACCGCGAGCGGGGGAACGCCCGCCGCGAGGTCGCCCAGGACGTCCGCGTCGCCCCGCGTCCAGCGGTGGATCACACGCACCGCGTCGGGCAGGTCGTCGTCCGGCGCGAGCAGCCCGCGCACGACCGGCGGGTCCGACGCGACGACCAGCACCGGTGCGCTCGTCCCCGGGACCACCTGATCGGCGAACGGGACCTCCCGGAGGGTGTCCGGCGGGAACCGGTACGACCCGGGGGGCTCGCGCCGCTCCGCAGGTCGCGCCGTCAGCAGACGCAGCGCCACCGGACCGGGCGGGACCTCCCCGACGACCGCGTCGTCGGGGGTCACCTCGACGGACAGGGCGAACCCCGGCCCGCGGAAGGACGTCTCCGTCGCCGGTACGGGCTCCTCGCCGACGAGCCGGGCCGACCCGGTCCACGCCGCCGTCGCGCTCTCGACGACGTCGAGCCACGACGCCGCCCCGGGAGATCGCCGAGATGCCATGCCACTCCTTCGTCCGGGCTCACCAGCTCGACTGCACGACCGTGGTGACGGTGTTCGCGATCGGGTCCACGAGGATGGGCCACTTGCCGCCCGAGCCGTCGCCCGTCGCCGTCACCTTCGCACCGCCGGTGGCTGTCGGCGTGACGACGCTCGCAGCCGGTGACGCCGAGTTGAACGCGACGGTCGTGCCGTAGTCGACGTGCCAGTCCGACCAGTGCAGCGGGATGACCTGCGCGGACGCCTTGTCCTTCACCACGAGCCAGTTGCGGAACGCGTCGCGGCCGTCGGTCTTCTTGAGCACCTGCGGGCCGGGCGTCGCCGCGACCGTCCACGGCTGCGGCGAGCTCGGGGTGTCGTCGGTCGCCGTCGTCTTGGTGCTGGTCGCGAGGGCGTCGAAGGACTTCACGTCGATGATGTCGTACCAGGGGACGACGCCCGCGGTGATGCCGTCGCGCACCGGCAGGGTCGTGAGGGTGTCGCTGACCCGCTTGCGCTGGCCGAAGATCGACGGCGCGAGGCCGGCCAGGAAGCCCGGGGTGTGCCCGACGGGCTCGTAGTAGAAGTTCCGCGACGACTCGTACACCGTCTGCGCCCAGCCGAGCTCGTAGCTCCCGACGCGCGCCGCCGGGCCCGACGCCTTGACGGTGCCGGTCGTCGCGAACGTCCCGCTGCCGACCGTGACGTCGGTCGCCGTCTTCGAGATGACGAGCGGTGCGGGGACGGCCGCCGAGTACGCGCTCGTGTCGAACGTGACGGCCCCCATCGACGTCGCCGCGCTGGCGCCCGCACCCGCGCCGAAGACGGACGCGATGTTGGCGATGGTGCTGTCGGTCGTCGAGTACCGCCCCGGCCGCGCACGGCCGCCCGCGCGGGACGTCGTCGCGTCCCGACCGAACAGCGTCGCGGGGCGCGCCGAGCGCTCCGTCGCACCCCAGTGCGCGCTGCGTTCGGTGACGGTCTGCGACGTCCGGTCGACGTCCTGCGTCACGGGCTCTCGCGCCTCGCCGACCCTCGGGGCTCGACTCGCGAGCAGCCGCGCGACGGCCCGGTTCCCCGCGGTCCGCTGGAGCACCGCGAGGTCCGCGGGCGGGCGTGCGGCGCCGGCACGGCCCTCGGGCGTCCGCGCGGGTCCGGCGGGACGCAGTGCGTGGTCCCGGTCCTCCCGGTCGGCGTGCGACTGCCCCGCGGTGGCGTTCACCAGTTCCCGTCCTGGATCGTCGCGACGTCGTTGGCGACCGGGTCGCCGTGCAGCGGCGTCTTGCCCCCGCTGCCGTCGCCCGTCGCGGTGACCTTGCCGCCCGACGTCGCGGTCGGCGTGACGACGCTCGCGCCGGGCGACGCGGCGTTGAACGTCACGGCCGTGCCGTAGTCGACCTCCCAGTCGGCGTAGTTGAGCAGGATCGCCGAGGTGGACGACGTGTCCTTGACCGCGAGCCAGCTGCGGAACTGGTCCTTGCCGTCGGTCCGCACGAGGTTCTGCTGGTTCGCGCCCGTGCCGAGCGACCACGGCTGGGTCGAGTCCGGGGTGTCGTCCATCGCGCTCGTCTTCGTGCTCGGGTCGGCCGCGGCGAACTGGTCCACGGTCTCCATGCCGTACCAGGGCCGCTTGCCGGCGTCCCCGTCGCGCACGGGCAGCGTGGTGCACGTGTCCGACACGACCTTGCGCGTCCCGAAGATCGAGGGAGCGAGCTGCGCGAGGAACCCCGGGGCGTGCCCGGTGGGCTCGTAGTAGAAGTTCCGCGACGACGCGTAGACGGTCTGCAGGAAGCCGATCTCGTAGCCGCCGACGCGGGCCTTGGGCCCGGATGCCTTGACGGTCCCGCTCGCCGAGTAGGTCTGCGACCCGACCGTCAGGTCCGTCCCCGTCCGGGTGATGGCCAGCGGCTTGGCGATGGCGGCGCTGAACGCGCTCGAGTCGAAGGTGACGGCGCCCATCATCGACGCGGCACCCGTGCCCGCGGCGGCACCGAACACGGAGGCGACGTTCGCGACGGTGCTGTCCGTGGTGCTGAACCGCTGCACCTCGGCCCCCGACCGCCGCGCGGGCTGCGGCGAGCGCCCGAACGGCGTCGACGACGGCGCGGCAGCGGTCGTCGCCCCGAACGCCGGGGACCGACCGGGCGTGACCGGTGTCGCGGGTGTCAGGTCCTGGCCCAGCAGGTCGGACACCGCGCGGTTGCCGGCCAGGCGCTGCAGGGCCGTGACGGAGTGCCGGCTCACCGCCCGTCGAGCGGCCTCGACCGGTCCTGCGACGACGTGGTCGGTGCGGCCGCGCGTCGCCCCGGCGTGGCCGGTGTCGGCCCGGTCGCCGTCGAGCGTCCCGCCCTGCGGGCGGTGGGTCCGGCTCTGCCCCATGGGCGGCCCCCGTCGTCGGACGTGTGCGCGTGCACGGATGTCCCCAGCGTCCCGACGCCGGGCTGCTCGCGCAACGCGCGCGGCCCCGGCCGAGAGGGCAGCCGATCCTGCCCCTTCGGGCACGGGGCACCGGGCACTGGGGAGCGGGCCGGGCGCGGGAGCGGGCGGAGAACCGACCGGCGTCAGGACGTCGTCAGGGCGTCAGGACGTCGTGCTCAGGCCGGGGTCGGGCGGCAGGAGCTGCTCACGGAGCGCGTCGACGCCGACGAGGGTCACGGGCGGCCGCAGGCCCTCGGGTCGTGCGTCCCACTGCTCCCGGGTCATCGTGAACCGGCGCGTCACGCCCCACGTGCCGTCCCGCAGCGTCCGCTCCTCGCCGTTCGCGGCGTAGCCGAGCCGACGCGTCACGCCGAGCGACCGCTCGTTGTCGGAGAACGCCCCCGTCGTCGCGATCTCGGTGCCCAGCCCGTCGAACAGCAGGTGCAGCATCATGAGGCGCATCCGGGTGCCGACGCCCGCGCCCTGGTGCGCGAGGCCGAGCCACGAGCCGGTCTCGACGGTCCGCAGGACCGGGAACTGCTTGGCGTACGCACCCTGGATGCCCAGGACCTCGCCGTCCCGGACGACGCCGAGCTCGATGCGCCAGTCCTCGGGCTTCTGACCGGCACGGTTGCCCCACTGGTACGCGAGGACGCTGCGGCCGACCTCGGTCGGCGTCCCGCGTGTCCACGGGACGGTGAACGGCATGAAGTCGGTGCCGTGCACGCCCTGGCCCGCGAGGCGGGCGAGGTCGAAGAGGAGGGTGTCGTCGAGGTACCGGAGCTCGAGGTCGCCGCTGGTGACGCGGACGCCGGCGAGCGGCCACAGGTCGACGAGGGACGGCGCGGTCGCCGCGTCGGTGGCGGGGGCGGTGGCAGGGGGCGTCGCGGGCTGCTCGGGCGTCGGCATGGCCGTCAGGGTGCCGGGACGGTCGGGGCCGGGCAAACGGTATTCGCCGTGGCCACCATCGCCGGGCGGGCGTCGAGGGTCGTCACCACGCGTCGCCGCCGCGTGCACGGGCGGTGATCTCCGCGAGGACGTCGTCGGTGTAGACCGGCCGCAGCCCGTCGGTCACGGGGCCCTCGTCGAGGGTGGTCCACTGCCAGTGCGGGACGACCCGCGCCGTGGTCCCCACCTCGGCGAGCCGCAGGTCGAGCATGACGCCGTACCGGTAGCCGAAGCGGCGCTGCACGCCGGTCGCGGTGGTGACGTCGAGCGAGCCGGGCGTGCCGGTCGCGTCGGTGCTGAGCTCGACGAGCAGCAGGTTGTGCTCGGGCCCGAGCCGCCCGCGGTGGTGGACGATCAGGTGCGGCGGGCGCGACGTGCCGTCGTCGAGCCGCACGGAGGACTCGAGGACCATGCCGGACCGGTCGTACTCGGCGTCCACGTCCCAGGTCCGCTCGATCGTGCCGCGCAGCGCCCACCCCAGGTGGAACGAGATGGAGCGGGCGGACGGCCGGCTGGTCCCCGACGACGGCGCGAACAGCGTCCACTGGTCGACGATCGTGTTCGTCAGCGCGATGCGGACGCGGGACTGCAGGTCGGGGAGCAGCATGGCCGGACGGTACCGCCCGGCCGGGCGGCTCCGGCAGGACCACGGGCCCGTGCGGCGGCCTCTGCCCGGGCGCGGCGACCGGCCGTCGTCGGGCCGCCGAACGGCGCTCGCACGCGCGAGGAGCACGCCGGTGACAGGTCGGTCAGTATCGCCATCGACGCTGTGGGCGCGGCGGTCTAGGTTGGTCCGCTGTGACACCAGTCATCACCGCCCACGGGCTCACCAAGCGCTTCGGCGACCTCACCGCCGTCGACGGCATCGACTTCGAGGTCGCCGCCGGCGAGTCGTTCGGCCTCCTCGGCCCGAACGGCGCGGGCAAGTCGACGACGATGCGGATGGTCGGCGCGGTCTCGACCCGCTCCGGCGGCGACCTGCGCGTCCTCGACCTCGACCCCGAGACGCACGGCCCGGAGATCCGGTCCCAGCTCGGCGTCGTGCCGCAGGAGGACAACCTCGACACCGAGCTCACGGTCCGCGACAACCTGCTCGTCTACGGCCGCTACTTCGGCCTCCCCCGCCGGGTGTGCGCCGAGCGCGCCGACGAGCTGCTCGAGTTCGCGCAGCTCACGGAGAAGACGAAGGTCAAGACCGACGACCTGTCGGGCGGCATGAAGCGCCGGCTCACGATCGCGCGCGCGCTCATCAACGACCCGCGCATCCTCATGCTCGACGAGCCGACGACGGGCCTCGACCCGCAGGCCCGGCACGTCCTGTGGGACCGGCTGTTCCGGCTCAAGGAGGCCGGCACGACGCTCGTCGTCACGACGCACTACATGGACGAGGCCGAGCAGCTGTGCGACCGGCTCGTCGTCGTCGACCACGGCCGGATCATGGCCGAGGGCAGCCCGGCGGAGCTGATCCGCCGGTACTCGACGCGCGAGGTCGTCGAGCTGCGGTTCGGGTCGACGCGCAACGCGGACGCGGCGGAGCGGATGGCGGGCGTCACGGAGCGCATCGAGGTGCTCCCTGACCGGGTGCTGCTCTACGCCGACGACGGCGAGTCGGTCGTCGAGAAGGTCCTGGCCCTCGGCCTGGAGCCCACGACGAGCCTGGTCCGCCGGTCCAGCCTGGAGGACGTGTTCCTCCGGCTCACGGGGCGGAGCCTCATCGAGTGACGACGACGACCAGCACCCCGACCGCGGCCGCGCAGCGCGCGCTCGACGCCGCGGTCCTCCCCCGCCGGTTCGGCTGGTGGTACGTCGCCGAGGCGCAGCTGCGCAGCATGAAGGCGTACGGCTGGACGATCGTCGCGAGCGGCGTGGGCCAGCCGCTGCTGTACCTGCTCGGCATCGGGCTGGGGCTCGCGGCGTTCCTCGACGTGTCCGTGGCCGAGGGGCCGGACGGGCCCGTCGACTACGTGACGTTCGTGGCGCCGGCGCTGCTCATGACGGCCGCGGTGGGCGTCGCGATGGACGAGTTCACGTACGCGGTGATGTCGGGCTTCAAGTGGCGGCGGCTGTACTACGCGCCGAACGCGTCGCCGGTGTCGCCGCCGCAGCTCGCGACGGGCGTCGTCGTGGCCTGCGTCGGGCGGATGCTGTTCACGGCCGTCGCGTACTACGCGCTCATGGTCGCGTTCGGTGCGGTCGGCGACCCCGTGACGGGTCTGCTGATCCCGCTGGTCGGCGTCCTCGCCGGGCTCGCGTTCGGGCTGCCCGTCATGGCGTACTCGGCGTCGATCAAGGACGACCGCGGCCAGTTCGCGCTCGTGCAGCGGTTCGTGTTCACCCCGATGTTCCTGTTCTCGGGCACGTTCTACCCGCTCGACACCGTCCCTGTCGCGCTGCAGTGGATCGGCTGGGTGTCGCCCGTGTGGCACGCGAGCGAGATCGGCCGCGCGCTCAGCTACGGCTCCGCACCGGGGGCGTGGCCCGTCGGCCTGCACCTCGCGGTGCTGCTGCTCATGGCCGGCGTCGGCGGCGTCCTCGCGGGCCGCGTGTTCACCCGGAGGCTGCGCGGATGACGACGGCGACCGACCGCGGGCTCACCCCGCGCTGGCTAACCACGGGTGGCGTCAAGGCGCTGTCGTCCGGCAACGCCGGGGCCGTCGTCGAGCGCGGGCTGCGCGCGACCCGCTCCGGCAACTGGGTCATCGTGCTGTCCGGGTTCTTCGAGCCGGTGTTCTACCTGCTCGCGATGGGGTACGGGCTCGGCACGTTCATCGGCGACGTCGAGGTCGAGCCGGGCGTCACGGTGTCGTACGCCGCGTTCGTCGCCCCCGCGCTCCTCGCGGTGTCCGCGATGAACGGCGCCGTGTACGACTCGACGTGGAACGTGTTCTTCAAGATGCACTTCGGCAAGCTGTACGACGCGATGCTGTCGACGTCGATCGGCCCGCTCGACGTCGCGCTCGGCGAGATCTCGTACGCGCTGCTCCGGGGTGGCGTCTACGCGCTCGGCTTCCTCACGGTCATGCAGGTCATGGGCCTGAACCTGGCGTGGACGGCGTTCCTGTCGATCCCAGCGGTGCTGCTCATCGCGTTCGGCTTCGCCGCCGTCGGGATGGCCGTCACGAGCTTCATGAAGACGTTCCAGCAGATGGACTGGATCAACTTCGTCCTGCTCCCGATGTTCCTGTTCTCCGCCACGTTCTACCCGCTGTCGGTGTACCCCGAGGCGGTCCAGTGGTTCATCAAGGCGATGCCGCTGTGGCACGGCGTCGAGCTGGTCCGCGGCCTGACGACGGGCGTCCTGTCGGCCGCGATGTGGGGGCACGTCGCCTACTACGTCGGCATGATCGCGCTCGGCGTCACGTTCACGACGACCCGGCTGCGGGCGCTCTTCCTGCGCTGACCCGCGACGGGTCCGGACGGCCGACGGGCCCCGGCGCACGAGGTGTGCACCGGGGCCCGTCAGCACCGTGGGCGGTCGCCCTGAGGTCAGCGGCTCAGCCGCACACCTCACCGTTCACGGTGAACGACGTCGGGCTCGTGTTGGTCCCCGGGTGGGAGCCGTTGAACCCGATGTCGGTGCTCTGGCCAGGCTGGAGCGTGGCGTTCCACGACAGCCCCGTGGCCGCGACCGTCGTCCCGGTCTGCGACCACGTGGCGCTCCAGCCCTGCGTGACCTGCTGGCCAGAGGGGAAGGCGAACCCGAGGGTCCAGGTCAGCGGCGTCGTGCCGGTGTTGGTGATCTTCACCGAGCCCGTGAAGCCGACGTTCCAGCTGTTCGCCGTGTAGGCGACCTTGCACTTCGCGGTGCTGGTCACGGGCAGCGTCGTGAACGTCACCGGGTTGCTCACGGCCGAGCGGTTGCCCGCGACGTCCTTCGCGAGGACGACGTACGTGTACGCCGTGTCGGCCGTGAGGCCGGCCAGGACGGTCGACGCGGTGGTGGGCGACGCGACGAGCGTCTGCGTGGTCCCGTTGACGCGCAGCACCTCGTAGCCCGCGAGCCCGCTGCCGCCGGTGTCGGTCGACGCGGTCCACGTGAGGGTCGCCCCCGAGGGGCCGATGTTCGACGCGAGCGGGGTGCCCGGGACGGTCGGCGCGACGGTGTCGGCGGGCGCGGCGGTCGTCGTGAACGTGACGGCCGTCGACACGGACGACAGGTCACCCGCGAGGTTCCGGGCCCGCACGGCGTACGAGTACGCGGTGCTCGGCGTCAGGCCGGTGAGCGTGTACGTCGTGCCCGTGGTCTGCGCGACGAGGGTCGTGGTCGAGCCCTGGACCCGCAGCACGTCGTACCCGGCGATGGCGGGGTTGCCCGTCGACGCCGTCCACGTGAGCGTGGCGCCGCTCGACGTGACCGCCGACGTGACCGGGGTGCCCGGGGTCGTCGGCGGCACGGCCTCCTGCGCGGTGAGCGTGGTGAACGTGACCGCCGCCGACGCGGCCGACACGTTGCCGGCGACGTCCTTGGCCTTGACGACGTACGAGTACGCCGTCGCGGGCGTGAGGCCGGTCAGGGTGGTCGTCGTGCCCGCGGGCGCGGCGACGAGCGTCTGGGTCGTGCCGCTGACCCGGTACACCTCGTACCCCGCGACCCCGGAGCCGGCGTCGGTCGACGCGGCCCACGTGAGCGCGGCACCGGTCGTCGTGATCCCGGATGCGACCGGCGTGCCCGGGACGGTCGGCGCGGTCGTGTCCTGCGTGCTGCCGGTCGGCTCCTTGCCCCAGACGAGCGTGCCGCCGTCGTACATCGTGATCGCGGCGGACTTGGCGAGCGCGGTCTGGTTGAGGTTGGCGTACGACGGGTCGTTCGCGGCGTTCCAGCCGGTCGGGCCGGTGACCCGGAACTGGATCTCGCGGCGGTGCTGCGACTGGCCGCCCGGGTAGATGTTCTGGCCGACGCACGACAGCTCGACGTAGCCGAGCGTGCCGCCGGCGCTGACGCCCTTGCCGGACTGCGCGCCGCACTCGCTGTAGTTCGACGACAGCGTGACGTCGGACGCCGCGAAGCCGTCGGTGGTGAACCAGTAGCGGACCTTGGTGTTCTTCAGCGACCGCGCCGGGAACGCCGACTGGTTGCGGATCATGGCCTTGACCTCGGTGAACGTCGTCCCCGGGGGCTGGTTGAGCATGGCCTCGACGAACAGCTCGTCGCCGTCGGGCTGCTCGGCCGTCGGGAAGCCCGCGAGGGCCGTGCCGCCGTACTCGTCGACGAGCCGCGCGAGGGCGCTGGTGAACCCGGCGTTGTAGTCGGTCGCGACCTCGTTGGCGACGTAGTCCTGCCGCGAGTCGGTGTAGGCGTCGTTGGGCGACCCGGGGCCGCCGACGAGCGCGCCGTACAGGACGTGCCGGGACGCGGCGGGCGTGGTGATCGAGTCGAGCCACGAGCCGTGCGCGGTGCGGTGGTGCGGCATGGTCGGCGGGTTGGCGCCGAAGCCGACGACGTACGACGAGCTGCGCGGGTTGTCGCCGAGGGCGTAGTTGATCTGCCGGACGCCGAAGTCGTGGTAGCGCGCCTTGCGGGTCGCGTCGGTGAGCCAGTCGGAGTAGACGAGCGCCACGAACGACGTGTTCGCGGCGTACCGCAGCGCACCCCACGAGTCGAGGACGGCCTGGCCTCCGGGCGAGTACGGCACCTTCTGCCCGTTGACGCCGACGGTCCAGTAGTCGAGCCACCGGTTCGCGTCGTCGACGTACTTCTGCTTGCCGGTCTCCATGGCGAGCAGCGCGTACATGCCGAACTGCTTGTTGTCCCACGCGACGGTCCACTTGTACGAGCGCGTGGTGCTCTGGTTCTCGGTGCCGAGCTTGTCGTACTCGGTCTCGGCCTTCGTCAGGTAGGTGGCGTCGCCGGTGGCCTTGTAGAGCCAGTAGGCGCCCCAGACGAGCTCGTCCTGGTACCCGGACCAGGACTTGTAGTACGCCGAGGCGGCCGTGACGCAGTCGGAGTACGCGCCACGGTAGGTGTCGGCGAACGAGTAGAGCTGCTTGGCGTGCGAGACGAGCGTCGCCGCGTAGGTCGGGTCGTCGGCCTTGAACAGGACGCTCGCGGAGGCCAGCGACGCGGCCGTCTCGGCGGCCACGTCGGAGCCGGGGCAGGACGCGGTGATCTTGTGCGACGGGCGGGCCATGGTCATGACCTCGGCGGGTCCCCACCACTTGTGGTCCGCCTCGCCGTCGCCGACCTGCACGTACAGCTCGTTCGGCGCGGTGTGCGCCTTGACGAAGTAGTCGTTGACGAAGCGCAGGTTGTCCTTGAGCTCGTCGAGCTGCCCGGCCTTGGTGTACCCGCCGGGGCTCTCGATCGCGCCCCACGCGAGCATCGTGGCGCTGAACGCCATCGGCAGGCCGAACTTCACGTGGTCGCCCGCGTCGTACCAGCCGCCCGTGAGGTCCTTGCCGACGTCCGCGCCGTCGGTGAGGCCGGAGTCGCCACGCCAGGACACGGGGAAGTCCGCCGGCAGGTCGCCCGAGCGCTGTGCCTGGTAGAAGAACATCGACTTCTGCAGCGCCTCGGCGTAGTTGAAGGCCGGGGCGGCGCTCGCGCCGGACGCGAGGGGTGCGGCGAGCAGCCCGGCCGCGAGGGCGAGCGTGGCGCCGTAGGCGGTCGCGGTGCGGCCGCGGGACCGGGGCGGTCGGGGCGCGCGTGGCGCCGTGGCAAGGCGGGGCATGGGGTCCTCTTCCGGGCACGGAGATGGTGGACGGCGGCCCTGCCTGATCGCTGTCGCTCCGGCACGACGCGCCTGGCGCATCGTGCAAACGGGGCGTCGTGAGCGTCAACGCCCTAAACGATTCACCAGCCCCGACCAGCCCGGACGTGCCCTCCCCCGCCGGCCCGGACGTCCCCGGGCAGCACCACGCCCCCCGGGCATCGAGGCCTGCGGAGGGCGTGGGGACGAGGTCCCGGCGGTGTGCCGGGAAGGGCGGACGTCAGACCGAGGGCGAGCCCTTCGTGTCGTCCGTCGCGTCCGTGACGGCGTCGGTCGTCGCGGCCTTCGCCTCGTCGACCGCGTCCTTCGTGTCGTCGAGCGACTTCTGCGACGTGCGGCGCACCCGCTTGGCGGCCTCCGTCGCGGTGTCCTTCGCGTCGGCGACCTTCTCGGTGAGGTCCTCGCGCGCCTCCGCGACCTTCTCGGCCGCCTTGCGCGTCGCGTCCCGTCCCTTGGCGACCGCGGCACCCGCCGCCTCGCCGACGGCGTCCGCCGCGTCGCCCACCGCGTCCGTCAGGTCGTGCTTCGCGTCGGTGGCACGCGTCCGGAACGAGTCGGCGTGGGTCGACGAACCCAGCGAGTCCGTCGGCTCCCACGGCTCGGCCCACGGGTCGACCTGCGACCGCGACCGGCTCCACGCGACCGCCGCGGCGCCGACCGCGGCCACGCCCGCGAGCACCCAGAACACCTTGGCGCCCGTGTGCTTCTTCTCGCGCTCGGCCGCTGCCGCCGCAGCCGCAGCGGCGGCGGCCGCCTTCGCGGCACGCTTCGCGGCCTTCTTGCTCGAGTCGCTCGTCACGTCGGCGGCCTTCTCGACGGCAGCGCCGGCCTTGACGGCTGCCTCGTTCATCGCCGCCACCAGGCGCGGCAGCAGGTCGTCCACGAGCTTGTCGTGGGCCGTGTCGATCGCCGGCGAGGCCTTCGCTGCGGCCTGCTCGACCTTCGGGGCCGCCGCGATGACGCTCTCCTTGTACGCGTGCTCCACGCGGGGCAGCAGCCAGTCGATGAACGCCTCGACCCGCGGGGTCGTCCAGTCCTTCGCGGACGACGCCGCGTCCGACGCCTTCGCTGCGGCGTCCTTCGCACCCGCCGCGGCCGCGATCTTGGCGGTGCTCGCCTTGTCGGCGAGCGTCGCACCGAGCTCGGCGGCCTGCTCCTTCAGGTGCTCCTTGTCGACGTCGATCGTCGTGCGGCTCTTGCTGAAGCCCATCGTCCACTCCCGGCTTGGTGTGCGGCGGGTGGGGCTGACCCATCCGCGCTGGTCGGCGGCACTGGGGTCCCACTCTGCCACCGGACCTGCTGGGACGCAGTGTGGACGCCCTCGCGTCGTGCACGTGTCCAGGACCTGCGTCGGAGCCCCGTGCGACACTGTCGCCATGTTCGCGACTCTCCACACGTCAGCCGGTGACATCCGGATCGAGCTGTTCCCGAACCACGCGCCGCGCACCGTCGAGAACTTCGTCGGGCTCGCCACGGGCACCAAGGCGTGGACCGACCCGGCCACCGGCCAGGAGCGCACCGACCCGCTGTACTCGGACATCGTGTTCCACCGGGTCATCGCCGACTTCATGGTCCAGGGCGGCGACCCGCTCGGCACCGGCCGCGGCGGCCCGGGCTACACGTTCGACGACGAGATCCACCCCGAGCTCGCCTTCACCGAGCCCTACCTGCTCGCCATGGCGAACGCCGGCAAGCGGCTCGACCCGACGACCGGCAAGGTCGGCGGCACCAACGGCTCGCAGTTCTTCATCTCGGTCGCACCGACGACGTGGCTCAACGGCAAGCACACGATCTTCGGGAAGGTCGCCGACGACGCGAGCCGTGCCGTGGTCGACGCGATCGCCACCACCCCGACGCGCCCCGGCGACCGTCCGGTGCAGGACATCGTCCTGCAGTCGGTGACCGTCGAGGACTGAGCGACTCATCAGCGAGAACCCCACGCCGGGCGCGCCGGCCGCACCGCCTGTCTGCCCGCGGCACCCCGACCGGGTGTCGTACGTGCGCTGCCAGCGGTGCGGCCGTCCGACGTGCCCGGACTGCCAGCGGCAGGCCGCGGTCGGCGTGCAGTGCGTCGACTGCGTCGCCGAGGCGTCGCGCGGCACCCGCGAGGCCAGGACGGCACTCGGCGGTCGCCTGCGCGGCGGTCCCCCGGTCGTCACGATCACGATCATCGGCCTGTGCGTCGCGAGCTACGTGGCGCAGCTCGTCGTGCCCGGCTGGACGCGGCAGTGGATCTTCAGCCCGCTCGCGGGCTTCGTCGAGCCGTGGCGGTTCCTGACGGCGGCGTTCCTGCACTCGACCGGCAGCTTCCTCCACATCATCGTCAACATGCTGGCCCTGTGGATGATCGGGCCGTACCTGGAGCAGGCGCTCGGTCGGGCGCGGTTCGTCGCCCTGTACCTGCTGAGCGCCGTCGGCGGCTCCGTCGCCGTCGTCCTGCTCGCGCAGCCGCTGGGCGCCTGGAACGTCGGCGTCGTCGGCGCGTCCGGCGCGATCTTCGGCCTGTTCGGCGCCGTGCTCGTCGTCATGCGGCGGCTGGGCGGTGACGTCCGCGGGATCCTCGCGGTGATCGCCCTCAACGTCGTCATCGGGTTCGTCGTCGCGGGGATCTCCTGGCCCGCGCACCTGGGCGGTCTCGTGACTGGGCTCGCGCTCGGTGCCGCCTACGCGTACGCCCCGGCGGCCCGCCGGCAGCTCGTCGGGTGGCTGGCGCCCGTGGTCGTCGGCGCGGCGCTCGCCGTCGCCACCCTCGCCTCGTACGCCGCGGTGGGACTTCTCTAGCCTGTGGGCGCGGGGCAGCTCGGACCGGGTCATCCCCAGGCGGTGCACGACGGTCCGTGCATGAGTGAGTGTCGTCCACAGGCTGTTGACCAGCGACAACATCTCTTCTGTCCCCAGCGGTGCACAACTCTGTGGATAACTACACGGCTGTAGTTCCACAGGTGTGAGCACAGCTGGGGACTGCGGTAGCCTCCGCCCAGGGCGGCCAGGACAAGGCCCTCCGGGAGCCTCGTCCGTCATCTCGACCTGACGGTCGACCGCGGCACGTGTACTGGCCGTCACCGGGGCCGACCGAGTCAATGCAGGTATGACAGACGGATGGCGAATCGCCTACGCCAGGCACCCGTGCCGTGGTAGAAATCGGGCGTATGCCCCGAAAGCGACGTCACGACGCGCGCCCGGACGACGGTCGACCCCGCGGCTGGAGAGCCGCCGTCGCCGGTGGCGCCCTCGTCGCCGCACTCGTGGCCGGCTGCACCGGCACCAGCACCGGCACCGCCGGAGCGGACGACGCCACCTCACCCCCGAGCACCGTGCCGGGCTCCGACGTCCCGAGCGACGCACCGCGCTCGAGCCTCACGACGCCGATCGAGGGCGGGACCCCGTTCAGCCCGTACCTCGCCGCCGTCGACGCCGTCGCGGGCGTCTCGGAGGAGGCGGCGCAGGCGTCGGCGGCCCGTCAGCAGAAGGTGCAGCAGCTCGTCGCCACCTGCATGAAGGACGCCGGCTTCGAGTACGTGCCCGCGGCGACCGACGAGGCCGAGCCGACGAGCTACCCCGGACCGAGGACGTCGTGGGCCTGCCGCAGCTCCCCGACGACCGCGCCGAGGTCGACGTCGACGCCGCGGAGGCGGCTCGGCTGGACTCACAGGAGCTCGACCCGAACGACGCCTACGCGGAGACCCTCGGCGCGGCGGGACAGGCCGAGTACTACGCGACGCTGACCGGCAGCGACGGTCCCGACGGCCCTCAGCCCGACCCGACGGGCGGCTGCTACGGGCGGTCCGACGCCGCCGTCCCCGCCTCCGACGACGAAGGACGCGGCGCCCTCGCCGAGCAGTACGGCCAGCTGTTCGCCGGGATGGGCAGCCTGCGCATGCGCGGGCTGCAGGCCGACACGCGCGTGGCCGACCTGAACGCCCGGTGGTACGGCTGCGTGCTCGACGCCGGTTACGACCTGAGTCCGCCCGAGGGCGTCGACGTCGACACGTTCAGCCCGGTCGACACCTACTTCCTCGCCGTCCGGACCCCGCCCGGCGGGGTGGCGGGGTACCCCGGCGAGCTCGAGACCGCCGACGACATCCCGGTCGAGGAGCGCTACCTGGTCGGGTCGGCGGAGGAGCGCGCGATCGCGGTCGTCGACTTCGACTGCCGCGTCGCGACCGACTACGAGCAGACGCTCGTCAGTGCCCTCGTCGACCTCGAGGCCCAGTTCGTGGCGGCCCACCGGCAGGAGCTCGACGAGCTGCTGGCTGCGGTCGAGCTCGGCCAGGCCTGACCGGTCCCGCACAGGCGGCCGCGAGGCCGTGCACCCGACTCCCGACGTGTCCGGACGCGTCCCGACGCGAGCGGGCGCGACGACGCGAGCGTCCGCTCAGCGGGCAGGACACCGAGCCGGGACGACCCGGCGAGTCGCTGGGCCGACGCTCAGCGCCAGCGCGTCGTCATCCCGAAGCCGGCGATGATGAGCGTGAAGCCCACCGCCAGGTTCCACTGGCCGATCGACGGGATCGGGTACTGCGACCCCGTCAGGTACGTCACGACGATCCAGACCAGCCCGGCCAGCATCAGCCCGAGCATCACCGGGACGAACCACGGCGCGTTCGGCTTGGGGCCGGCCGACTTCTCGGGCGGCGGGATGTACGTGGCCTTCTTGCGCGACCTCGACTCAGGCACGTCCGGGCTCCTGTCCAGCGGCGGTGCGTGACGCACGGGCGGCACGCGGAACGACGGTGACGCGAGGTCACCGAACGACAACGGTGCGACGTGGACGGCCCGCATCGTCACGGCGTCCACGCAACGTGACCTAGCGTAGTGGGCGGCAGCCCCGGCGGAGCCCGAGAGAGGACGACAGTGACCGAGCACCCGCACCGTGCGCGGCGTGTCGTCGCGCGCGGGACGCTGTCGGTCGCCCTCGTCCTCGCCCTGTCGGGCGCCCTGTTCGCCGCCAACGCCAAGTTCGCCGACGCCCAGGAGACCGAGCGGCACCCGCAGGACATCGCGGACCTCGCGGGGTCCCAGGCGGAGCGCGTCGAACGGCTCGCCGCGCAGGTCGACGACCTGCGGTCCGAGGTCGACGCGCTCACCGAGGACGGCAACGCGGACACGGCCGCCGTCGGGACGCCCGGTCCCGGGTACGTCGTCGAGAGCGGTGCCGTG
The DNA here is from genome assembly GCF_004306155.1 of Cellulomonas biazotea. Lineage (GTDB taxonomy): Bacteria > Actinomycetota > Actinomycetes > Actinomycetales > Cellulomonadaceae > Cellulomonas > Cellulomonas biazotea. Next base: position 24,876 of record NZ_BIMR01000018.1, on the reverse strand, counting down.
CCCGTCGCCGGACCCGGCCTGACCGTCGAGCTCGACGACGCGCCCGTCGACTCGCCGCTGCGCGAGCAGCTCGACCCCGACATCCTCGTCGTCCACCAGCAGGACCTGCAGTCCGTCATGAACGCCCTGTGGGCCGGCGGCGCCGAGGCGATGATGCTCATGGACCAGCGGGTGATCTCGACGAGCGCGTTCCGGTGCGTCGGGAACGTCCTGCGGCTGCACGGCCGCGTCTACTCGCCGCCGTACGTCGTGCGGGCGATCGGCGACCCCGCCGACCTGCGCAGGGGACTGAGCGAGTCGCCCGCCGTCGCGGGGTACGTGCGCGACGCCAAGGACGTCGGCCTGGGCTGGCACGTCGAGTCGTCGGACCGGCTCGAGCTGCCCGCGTACTCCGGTGCGACCGACCTGGACGCCGCGACCGTCCCCGAGGGCGTCGAGATCCTCCCCGGGCTCGAGGAGGCCGACGAGGCCGCGAAGGACGCCGCGTCGCAGTCCTCGCAGTCCCGCAAGTCCGCGCCGCCCGCGACCGGCCCCGAGGGCCCGCAGGGCGACGATGACTGAGCAGGGCACCGCGGGTACCGGTCAGACGGACCGGACCGGCCAGGCAGGGCACGACGTCGGGCCGGCGGGACGACCGCCCCGGTCCACCCGGCCGCGGCGCGGCCCGTCGCGCACCCGCCACCGCGTCTACACGACGATCGGCGTCGTCGGCGAGCTGCTCATCACGTTCGGCGTGCTGCTCTTCGCGTTCCTCGCGTGGCAGCTCTGGTGGACCGACGTCGAGGGCAACCGCGCGCAGGCGGAGATCGTCCGCGAGCTCGACCGCCAGGAGGTCCCGGACCCGACGCCCAGCGCGACGTCGTCCGGCCCGGTCGTCGCCGAGCCGCGACGCGACGAGCCGCCCGTGCTCGACGAGCCGCCGCACGCCACGACGTTCGCGACCATCCAGGTCCCGCGGTGGGTCGGCGAGCCCGAGCGCCCCGTCAGCCAGGGCGTCGACCGCGCGACCGTCCTCGACGTCCTCGGAGTCGGGCACTACCCGGGGACGGCCATGCCCGGCGGCGTCGGCAACTTCGCCCTCGCGGGGCACCGCACCACGTACGCGAAGCCGTTCAACCGCGTCGAGGAGCTGCAGGTCGGCGACCCGGTCGTGGTCCGCACGGCCGACACCTGGTACGTCTACCGCGTGACGTCGACGCAGGTCGTGCTGCCGTCGCAGGTCGACGTCATCGCCCCGGTGCCCGGCGACCCCGGCGCGACACCCACCGAGCGGCTCATCACGCTGACGACGTGCCACCCGATGTTCTCCGCCCGGGAGCGGTTCATCGTGCACGGCACGCTCGACTACTGGGCGCCCGTCGCGGACGGGACGCCCGCCGAGCTGCTCGGAGGCGCATGATGGGCGGCCTGCGCCCGACGGCACGCCGTCGAAACCGCGTGACAGGAGGCCGATGATGTACGGGTGGCTGTGGCGACACCTGCCGGGTCCCGCCCTGGTCCGGGCGGCGCTCCTGGTCGTCGCCGCGTTCGCCGTGCTGGCCGTCTGCTTCCTGTGGGTGTTCCCGGCGGTGGCGCCGTTCATGCCGTTCAACGAGACCACGGTGGGGGAGTGACGTGACGCGGATCCTGGTGATCGACAACTACGACTCGTTCGTCTACACGATCGTGGGGTACCTCAACCAGCTCGGCGCGGAGACGGTCGTCGTGCGCAACGACGCCGTGCCGCCGCTCGAGGAGCGCACCGGGTTCGACGGGGTCCTCGTGTCGCCCGGCCCGGGCACCCCCGCCGAGGCCGGGGCGAGCATGCAGGTCATCCGCGACTGCGCCGAGACCGGCACGCCCATGCTGGGCGTCTGCCTGGGCCACCAGGCCCTCGGCGAGGTGTTCGGCGGGACCGTGACGCACGCGCCCGAGCTCATGCACGGCAAGACCAGCCAGGTCGAGCACCACGGCGAGGGCGTCCTCGACGGCCTCCCGACGCCGTTCACCGCGACGCGCTACCACTCGCTCGCGGTCGTCGACGGCACGGTGTCCGACGACCTCGAGGTCACCGCGACCGCGCACGGCATCATCATGGGCCTGCAGCACCGCACGCTCCCGCTGCACGGCGTGCAGTTCCACCCGGAGTCCGTCCTCACGGAGGGCGGCCACCGGCTGCTGGCCAACTGGCTGGCCGTGTGCGGCGACGACGAGGCCGTGCAGCGGTCGGAGGGCCTGCACCCGCTCGTGCGCCTCTGACGGTCCGCCCGGGGCCGTCTGGCACCACGCGAGAAGGCCCCGCCGTCCGGAGACGTGCGGGGCCTTCTCGCGTACCGGACGCCCAGGTGCCGGGCTACGGCTTGGGTGTCGCGGGTGCCGTCGGCTGGCCGTTGTTGCTGTTCGGGCCGCGGGACACGTGCACGTCGATCTGCTGCGTCTTCTCGACCTCGGACCCGCCGTCCGGCTCGACGCGGATCACCTCGTTGGCGGGCCGGTCGGACTGCTCGTCGATGCGCCGGATGTTCGTCAGGCCGGCCTGCTGGAGCGCGGCGGCCGCCTGGTCGTAGGTCATCCCGACGAGGTTCTCGGGCACCGTCGGGTTCTGCGGCGCGATCGCGATCTCGAGGTTGATCGTCGTGTTCTGCGGCACGAGCGACCCGGTCGGCTTGTCCTGCGACAGCACCGAGTCGGGAGCGGCCTCGTTCGACTCGACCTCGCGCGTGTTGGCGCGCAGCGTCAGCCCGTTGAGGATCTGCTCGGCCTCGGCGCGGGACTTGCCGACCAGCTCGGGCACGACGACGTTGCCGGACGCCACGTACAGCGTCACGGTGCTGCCCGAGGACACGGACTCGCCCTCGGCGGGGTCGGTCTTCGTGACCCGGCCCTTCTGCTGCGACGCGTCGTCCTCGCTGACCCGGTTCGGGTCGACGACCAGTCCGACCCGCTCGAGCTCGGCGACCGCCTGCTCCTCCGTCATGCCCTTGACCACGGGGACCGCGGTCGTCGCCGGGCCGGTCGAGAACGTGACCTCGACGTTCGACTCCTTGTCGACCTCCTCGCCCGCGGCGGGCGACGACGAGATCGCCTCGCCCTCGGGCACGGTGTCGCTCGCCGCCTCGGTGCGGGTCATCAGCAGGTCCTCGGCCTTGAGGGCGGCCTCGGCTTCCTCCTGCGTCATCCCCACGACGTTCGGGACTGTGACCGTCAGAGGCTCCTCGCCCTTGCTCGCGTTGGCGATGAGCAGCGCGACGATCCCGGCGACGGCGAGCACCGCGATGCCGATGAGGGTCCACATGAGCCAGGGACGCTTGCCGTCCTCGTCCTCCGGGATGCCGCCGGAGGTGGCTGCCGGCTGCAGGCCGGTCGAGCCCCACGGGGAGGCGGGCTGCATGGCCTGCGTGGTCGTGACGGCAGCCGGCGGGGCCATCACCTGCGTGGCGTCCGCAGCGGCGACCGCGGCACCCGCGACGGCGACCGCCGGTGCGGACACGGTGCCGCCGCGCAGCACGGCCTCCAGGTCGGCGCGGAACTCCGCGGCCGACGAGTAGCGGGCGTCGCGCTCCTTGGCGAGCGCCTTCGCGGTGATCCGGTCGAGCGCCTCCGGGACGTCCGACGCGAACTGCGACGGCGACGGGGCGATCTCGCGGACGTGCTGGTAGGCGACGGCGACGGGGGAGTCGCCGGTGAACGGCGGGCGGCCCGTGAGCAGCTCGAACAGGAGGCAGCCCGTCGAGTAGAGGTCCGAGCGCGTGTCGACCTGCTCGCCGCGCGCCTGCTCGGGCGACAGGTACTGCGCGGTCCCGATGACGGCCTGCGTCTGCGTCATGGTCGCGGCCGAGTCGGCGACCGCGCGCGCGATGCCGAAGTCCATGACCTTGACCGCGCCCGTGGGCGTGAGCATGACGTTCGCCGGCTTGATGTCGCGGTGCACGATGCCGGCGTGGTGCGAGTACTCGAGCGCCGACAGCACGCCCGCGGTGATCTCGATGCCCTCCTCGATGGGCACGGCGTGCCCGTCGCGCAGGATGCCCCGCACGGTGTGGCCCTCGACGTACTCCATGACGATGAACGGCACGTGCGCCACGACGCCCGTCGGCTCGGTGAACACGTCCTCGCCGGTGTCGTAGACCGCGACGATCGCCGGGTGGTTGAGGGCCGCGGCGGCCTGCGCCTCGCGCCGGAACCGGTTCTGGAAGGAGGGGTCGCGTGCGAGGTCGGAGCGCAGGATCTTGATCGCGACCGTGCGGCCGAGCCGGGTGTCGTGACCGATGTGCACCTCGGCCATGCCACCGCGCCCGATGAGCTCGCCGACCTCGTACCGTCCGGCGAGGATCCGGGATCCGTCGTCCACCACTAGGCGTCCTTCACTTCCGTCGTCAGCGGGCGTGCGAGGGTGTCGCCGCGCCCGTCCCCCGAGATCATCCCATCGGGACTGCCGCGATGAGGGTACTGACTGCCGTCCCCGTTCGGGGACGGGCTGTGGGCCAGGACCACCCCGGGTGAGGTGGTCGTGCCGCCCGCACCGGTGATGCGGTCGGCCAGTGCCGCGCCCAGGAGCGCGACGAGCAGGAGCAGCAGGCCGAGGAGCGGCCAGCGGAACCGGGCGAACCGGCCCAGCCGCGGCCCGGTCGTGCGCAGGGCCGTGACGTTGACGTTGACGTGCCGCGGGGTGCCGGCGGCACGCCCGGTGCGCCCCTGCTCGTCCCGACGCGTGCGCCGCGGCGGGTACGTCGGCGGCGCGGGGTCGTCGGACGCGTCCAGCGGACGGACCGTCGCCGCGGCCGTCGCGAACGTGTCGGGCGGGCGGGAGACCTTGGACCGGACCACCGCGATGCCGCTGGGCGGCGTGCGCGGGACCAGCCGGTCCAGGAGCTCGGCCAGCTCCTCACCGGACTGCGGCCGCTGCGCAGGGTCCTTCGACAGCAGGCGCATGACGAGCGCGGCGAGCGGCTTGTCGACGCTCGACGGCAGCGGCGGGACCGCGTTGTTGACGTGCGCGACCGCGATGTCGACCGCGGTCGGCCCGGTGAACGGGCGGTGCCCGACGAGGGCCTCGTACGCGACGACCCCGAGCGAGTACAGGTCCGACAGCGGCGTCGCGGCCTTGCCGACGGCCTGCTCGGGCGACAGGTACTGCGCGGTGCCCATGACCATGCCGGTGGCCGTCATGGTGATCTGGTTGCGCGCCAGCGAGACGCCGAAGTCGGTGATCTTCACGCGTCCGCCGCGACCCAGCAGGATGTTGCCGGGCTTGACGTCGCGGTGCACGACGCCGGCCGTGTGGGCCGCGTGCAGCGCGCGGGACGTCTGCGCGAGGATCGGCAGGAGCCGCCGCGGGTGCAGGACGGGCTCGCGCTCCAGCAGGTCCGACAGCGGCTCGCCGACGACGAGCTCCATGACGAGGTAGCCGGAGCCCTCCTGCTCCCCGTAGTCGAAGAGCTGCGCGATGCTCTGGTGGTGCAGCGACGCGGAGTTGCGCGCCTCGGTGCGGAACCGCTCGAGGAAGCCCGGGTCGCCCGCGAACTCCTCCTTGAGCACCTTGACGGCGACGGGCCGCGCGAGGGCGTCGTCGTGCGCCTCCCACACCTCGCCCATGCCACCCGTCGCGATGGGCTTGATGAGGCGGTACCGCCCGTCGAGGGCCACGCCCGCTGCCGTCCTCATGAGCCCAGCACCGCCTGGATGACGGCCTTCGCGATCGGCGCGGCCACCCGGCCACCGGTCGCCTCGTTGCCCGCGCTGCCGCCGTGCTCGACGATGACGGCGACGGCGACGCGCGGGGCCTCGGCCGGCGCGAACGCGGTGAACCAGGCGTGCGGTGCCTGGTCGTCGCCGGTCTGCGCCGTGCCCGTCTTGCCGGCCACCTGGACGCCGGGGATCTGCGCCGCGGTACCCGAGCCGCTGGCCACCACGCCGACCATCATGTCGCGCAGCGCCGCCGCGGTGCCGGGGGACACGGCGGTCGACATCAGCTCGGGCTCCGTCTCGTCGATGGTGTGCAGGTCGGCCGAGCGGACGGTCTGCACGACGTACGGCTTCATGAGCTGGCCGCCGTTGGCGATCGCGGCCGACACCATGGCCATCTGCAGCGGGGTCGCGCGCACGTCGCGCTGGCCGATCGCCGACTGGGCGGTCGTCGGGGCGTCGAGGTCGGCCGGGAACACCGACTCGTCGACGAGCATGGGGATCGTCAGGTCCGGGTCGTTGAAGCCGAACCGCTCCGCCTGCGTGCGCAGGGCGTCGTCCCCGAGGTCCATGCCGAGCTGCGCGAACGTCGTGTTGCAGGAGACGCGCAGCGCGTCGGCCAGGGTGATCGGGTCGCTGCCGCAGCCGCCCCCGCCGAAGTTGCCGATCGTCGCCGTGGTCTGCGGCAGGTCGAGGGTCACCGGGGCCGGCAGCGTCGTGGCGGGCGTGTACGCGCCGCTCTCGAGCGCCGCGGCCGCCGTGACGAGCTTGAACGTCGACCCCGGCGGGTACGTCTCGCGCGTCGCGTTGCTGCGCAGCGGGTTGCCCGGCGCCTGGTCGAGCTGCTGGTACGCGGCACCGGCGGCGACCGTGTCGTGCGTCGCGAGCAGGTTCGGGTCGAAGCCGGGCGTCGAGACGAGCGCGAGGATCTTGCCCGTCGACGGCTCCAGCGCGACGACCGCGCCCTCCTGGTCGCCGAGACCGTCGCGCGCCGCCTGCTGGGCGGCCGGCAGGAGCGTCGTCTCGACCGCGGCCCCCTCCGGGCGGCGGCCCGTGAGCATGTCGCGGATCCGCGTGAAGAAGAGCTGGTCGCCGCGGCCCGTGAGCTCGCCGTTGGCCGCGAGCTCGAGCTCGGAGCGGCCGTTCACGACCGAGTAGAAGCCCGTCATGGTCGACCACAGGTCGCCGCCGGTGTACGAGCGCTGGTACCCGAACGCGTCGTCGACCGGCGCGGACGACGCGACGGCCTCGCCCGCGACGACGATCGGCCCGCGCGCGTTGCCGAACTCGCGGTACAGCGTGCGGACGTTGCGGGGGTCGTTGTTCAGGCGGTCCGCCTGGACGTACTGGACCCACGTCGTGCCGGCCATGAGCACGACGAACATCGCGAGCACGACGGTCGCGAGGCGGCGCAGGGGTGTGTTCACGACAGCCCGCCGATCCGCTCGGTCGGGTGGTCGTCGCCCGGGTCCGGGGTGCCCTCGGCGCGCGCGCCCACCGGGCGGGCGCCCGCCGTGACGGGCGTGCCGACCTCCGGGGTGGGGATCGCGCGGACCACCGGCGCGGGCCTGCGGGCCTCGTCCGAGATGCGCAGCAGCAGCGCGACGATCACCCAGTTGGCCACGAGCGACGAGCCGCCGTACGCCAGGAACGGCGTCGTCAGGCCCGTCAGGGGGATCAGCCGCGTCACGCCGCCGACGACGACGAACGTCTGGAACGCGACGACGAACGCGAGGCCGCCCGCGAGGAGCTTGCCGAACCCGTCGCGTACGCCGATCGCGGTCCGCATGCCCCGCTCGGTGAGGATCGTGTAGCAGAGCAGCAGCGCGAGCAGCCCGGTGAGCCCGAGCTCCTCGCCCATCGACGCGACGATGAAGTCGGACTCCGCGAACGGCACCAGGTCGGGGCGGCCCGCGCCCCAGCCCGTGCCGAACAGCCCGCCGTTCGCGAGCCCGAACAGGCCGCGCACGAGCTGACCGGACCCGCCCGGGGACCGGTCGAAGATCTCCTGGTCGAAGGGGTGCAGCCACACGTCGAAACGGGCTCCGACGTGCGGGAACGCGGTCGCGGCGACCGCTGCGCCGCCGACGAACAGCAGCATGCCGAGGACGACCCAGCTGAGCCGCTCGGTCGCGATGTAGAGCATCGCGACGAACAGGCCGAAGAGCAGCAGGGACGTCCCGAGGTCGCGCTCCAGCACGAGGACCGCGAGCGACGCGCCCCAGACGATGAGGATCGGGCCGAGGTCGCGCGCGCGGGGCAGGTGCAGGCCGAGGACCTTCGGGCCCGCCAGCGCGAGGGTGTCGCGGTGCGTCACGAGGTACCCGGCGAAGAACACCGCCAGCACGATCTTCGCGAACTCCGCGGGCTGCATGCCGACCCCGCCGACCCGCACCCAGATGCGCGCGCCGTTGATCGTCTGGCCGATCACGGGCACGAGCGGCAGCGCGACGAGGCCCAGCGCCAGGATCATCGCCGTGTACGTGTACCGGCGCAGCGTCCGGTGGTCGCGCAGCAGGATCAGCACGAGCGCCGCGAGCACGACCGACACCGCGGTCCAGCCGAGCTGGCGCTCCGCGAACCCGGCCGCCTTCTCCCGCGCCTCGTACGCGATGTCGATCCGGTAGATCATCGCCAGGCCCACACCGTTGAGCGCGACCGCGACCGGCAGGATCACCGGGTCCGCGTACGGCGCGCGCCAGCGCAGCACCAGGTGCAGCCCCACGGCGAGGCCCGTGAGCCCCGCGCCGTAGCCGATGACGTCGGGCGGGACCCGCCCCTCGATGCCCAGACCGACCAGGGCGTACCCCGCGACGGCGATCGCCAGGGCGAGCACGAGCAGGCCGAGCTCGACGCCGCGGCCCGCACGCACCCGGTGCGGCTGCACGGTCGCCATCACGAGGACCTCACGGGCTGGTCACCCCGGCGGCAGGGTCGGTCGTGAGCGCAGGGTCGGGCAGGAGGGCGGGGTCGGGCGTGGGCGTCGGCGCCAGGGCGGGCGTCGGCGTGGCCGTGGGGGTCGGCAGCGCCTCGCGGATCGCCGCGTCGTCCTCGAGCATCCGCACCAGGTCGCGGGCGTCGTCGAGCGACGTCGCGTGGATCGTCTGCTCGACCCGCTCGCGCAGGTACGCGGACGCGAGCTCCTCGACGTCCGTGCCGGACCGCTCGACGACCGTCGAGAGCGCCACCGGGCCGAGCGTCTGGGGCAGGCCGCGCAGGATGACGACCTCGCCGTCGTCGTCCGCGACGAAGTACTGCGTCTGCGTCCACAGGTAGCCGAGCACGAGCACCGCGACCGCGCCGACGGCCGCCAGCGACCACACGACGGCCGGCCGGAGCCGGCGCGCGGGCCGGGGCTCGTCGTCCTCGTCGCCGTCCGGGTCGTCGTCGCCGACGCGCGCGACCGCGGTGGACGTCGCCACCACCGCCTCCGACGCGTCGTCCTCGTCCACCGCGTCGCGCGGGGCCTCCGCCGCCGCCCGCGCGAGGGACGCCGCACGTGCCGCAGGGCCGTCCGCGGCGGACGTCGGCTCGTTGCGCGACGTCGCCGCCGCACCCACCACCGTCGCCGCGGTCGTCGGGCCCGCGCCGTCCGCGACGTCGTCGAGCTCGATGACGTCCGCGAGGACGACCGTCACGTTGTCGCCGCCACCCGCGCGCAGCGCGAGCTGCACCAGGCGGTCCGCGCACACGTCGACGTCCGCGACCGTCCGCAGCGTCTCCTCGATGGTGTCCGCGCTGACGAAGCCCGACAGGCCGTCCGAGCACAGCAGCCAGCGGTCGCCCGGGCGGGCCTCCCGGACCGACAGGTCGGGCGTCGCCTCCGCGTCGAAGTCGCCGAGCACCCGCATGACGACCGAGCGCTGCGGGTGGTGCTCGGCCTCCTCGGGCGTGATCCGCCCGATGTCGACCAGGTGCTGCACGAACGTGTGGTCCGTCGTGACCTGCGTGAGGAGGCCGTCGCGGAACAGGTACCCGCGCGAGTCGCCGAGGTGCACCATCGCGAGCTTGTTGCCCGCCCGCAGGATCGCGATGACGGTCGTGCCCATGCCCGACAGCTCCGGGTCGGCGTCGACACGGGCCAGCAGGTTGTCCCGGGCCGACTCGAGGGCCGCCTCGAGCTGGTCGAGCGCGTCGTCCGGACCGTGCGACTCCCCGTCGAGCGGCGCGAACGCGGCGACCGCGACCGACGACGCGACGTCGCCACCCGCGTGCCCGCCCATGCCGTCCGCGACCATGAGCAGGTGCGGGCCGGCGTAGGCCGAGTCCTGGTTGTTGGTGCGCACGAGTCCGACGTCGGACCGTGCCGCGTACCTGAGTGCGACGGTCACCGGGTTACCTCTGCAGCTCGAGCACGCTCTGTCCCACGCGGACCGGTGTACCGGTCGGCAGGGGGATCGGTCCGTCGACGCGCTGGTCCGCCAGGAACGTCCCGTTCGTGGACCCGAGGTCCTCGACGAACCACTGGCCGTCCTGCGGGAAGACGCGGGCGTGCCGCGACGACGAGTAGTCGTCGTCCAGCACCAGCGTGCAGCTCGGGGCCCGGCCGATGAGCACCGGCGCCGTCCCGAGGGGCACGATCGTGCCGCGCAGCGGACCCTCCGTCACGACGAGCTTGCGCGGACCCGAGCCGCTGCGGGCGGACCGCGGCACGCGGGTCGGACCGGTCGGCGGGCCCGTCACAGGCGCGGGGGCGGCCGGTGCCGCCGCTGCCGCCGGTGCGACGGCCGCCGCCTCCGCGGGCTGCGGGCGCACCGGGGTCGACGCCTTGTTCGCCCGACGACGGTCCGTGATCCGGGTGCCGTACAGGTCGCGGCGCAGCACGCTGATCGCCGACAGCACCAGCACCCACAGCAACGCGAGGTACCCCAGCCGCAGCAGGGTGATCGTGACTTCACTCATGCGCGGGCGTCACTCGTCCAGGTCCGGTTCGCCGCCGGTCCAGAACAGGATCCGGGTGCGGCCGATCATCAGGGTGTTGCCGTCGACCAGCGTCGCGGCCGGCACGTGGTGCCCCTCGACGTACAGGCCGTTCGTCGACCCCATGTCCGACGCGACGACACCGTCGGGCGTCACGCGGATCTCCAGGTGACGACGCGAGACGCCCGGGTCGTCGACGATGATGTCCGCCTCCGAGCCGCGGCCGATCACCGTCACCGGGCCCGTGAGGATGTAGCGCTGGTCGTCGACGATCAGCAGCGGGTGCCGCGACGTCGGGGCCGTCGCCGCCGCCGGGGCCACCGCACCGCGCACCGTCGCGCTGTGCACCCGGAACCGGCCCGTCTCCAGGTCGGCGTCCTCGCCGAACGACACGGTCACCGGACCGACGAACGCGTACCGCTGGCTCGCCGCGTGCTCCGTGACCGCGGCGGCGAACTCGTCCGCCATCGCCTCCGCGCCCCACGTCTCCACGTGGTCGTAGTCGGCCGTCGAGAGCTCGATCGTGAACTCGTTCGGGACGACCGTGCGGTCCCGGCCCACGACCGCCGCGCGGTCGTCCAGCTCGCGGCGCAGCGCGCTCGTGAGCTCCACCGGCTTCAGCTCGCTGCGGAAGGCCTTGGCGAAGGCGTTGTTCACGACGCGCTCGACGCCGTTCTCGAACTTGTCGAGGAAGCCCACGCCCACCTCCTTGTCCTCGTGCCGTTGCGGTCTGCTGCCGGATGCTGCTGCTCGTGCGCGTGCTCGTGAGGGCCGGTCTCGACCCGTCCCGGAGGTCGATGGTATCCGTGCGAGGGCCGCCACGGCCGGGTGAGTGGGGTGTCGTGGTGCGTGGACATCGGGGAGGGGTGGTGCTGGGGACGGCTGGACGCCTGTGGAGTGCGTCGACGGCGTCGTCCGTGCAGGCGGGCCGGGCGTCGCGCCGGGCGCCGATCACTCTCCGGACCTGCCCTGTCGCAGGCGCTCGGCTCGGGCGCCGAGCCTGGTGCGGATGCGACCCCTCGCCCGTGCTAATGTTCTCCGGCGCGCGCGAGTGGCGGAACGGCAGACGCGCTGGCTTCAGGTGCCAGTGTCCGAAAGGGCGTGGGGGTTCAAATCCCCCCTCGCGCACAGATGTGATGTCGCAGGACATCGGCAACAGGCCGGACCCTCAGGGTCCGGCCTGTTTGCGTGTCTGGGGTTGGTAGTCGCGGGTGGTGTCGATGGTGTCTCGTGACGGGTCTGACGGAGGCTCCCATTCCGGAACTGGGTCACGCAGGCAGAGGCCGACGCGGGCGAGCGGCCCGGGACGAGCACGAGCGACGCGCAGCGGATCGCCGACCTCGAGCGGGAGAGCCGTGATCTGCGCCGGTCGAACACGATCCTTGCGTAGCGCGTCGGCTTTCTTCGCGGCGGAGCTCGACCGCCCACAGTGCTGAGTCGACCAGCGGGTTGACCGTCAGGCACCGCGGAGCGCCTGCGTCGGGGAGAGCCTCGCCGCACGGGACGCCGGGTAGGCGCCCGCGACCGCCCCGACCAGGACAGCCAGCACGACGCCCGCCGCGCAGGCCGCGGGGTCAACCATCGGCGTCATCGCGTTGGCCGCGCCGTAGCCGAGCGTCACGAGGACGCCGACGACGACGCCGGCCACCCCGCCGCACAGCCCGATCAGCGCCGCCTCGACGACGAACTGCAGCCGCACCTGCCCGGCGCGTGCGCCGACCGCCCGGCGCAGACCGATCTCGCCGCGACGTTCCAGCACGGCGATGACCATCGTGTTGACGATGCCGATCGCGCCGACGAGGAGCGCGATGGTCGCGAGCCCGAGCGCGAGGGCGCGGTACGACCCGTCGACCGCCGTCTGGGCCTGCTCGAGGCGAGACCGTGCGGCGACCTCCACCGCGTGGGGGACGGCGGGGTTGGCCGTCAGCGGGATGACTTGCCTGACCTGCGAAGCCGTGCCGCTGCGCGTGCGGACGTAGATCGTCGTGACCTGCGGGTCGACGAGGTGTCCCACGGCCCAGTCGTCGCCGATGAGGGCCTTCATGTCGAACTGCGGGGCGAGCTGCGCCGGCGCCAGGATCCCGAGCACCCCGTACCACTGGTCGCCGATCCAGACGCGCTGACCGACGGCCGCGACACCGAGGAGCTGTGCCGCCCTCGCGCCGAGGACGACGCCGGGGAGGGAGCTCGTGGCGTCGTCGAACCACCGTCCGTCGGCGACCGAGAGGTCCATCGTGCCCGCAAGCTCGGGCTCGACGGCGTCGACGGTGATCCCGCTCCCCATCGTCTCCGGGACGAGGTCGGTGCGGAACACCTTCTGGTGGGGCAGGGCACGGATCGCGGCGGCGCCCTCGACGGGCGCGATCCGACGGATCATCGCCGATGCGGTCTCGGGGAGGGGGACGGGACCGTCCGGGCTGTCGCCGGGCGTCACCTCCAGCACGTTCGAGCCGAGCGCCTCGAGCTGGGCCCGCGTGTGGGCCTGGTTGGTGCCCGCGATCCCGATCACCGTGACGAGCGTCGCGATGCCGATCGCGACGCCGAGCATCGACAGCACGGATCGCATCGGGCGCGACCGGGGGCCGAGGGTCGCCGTGGCCAGCGTGTCGGTGACGGACAGTCGCACCGTCACGCCCGCACCACCTGGTCGACGTCCTGCTCGATCCGGCCGTCGCGCACGCGCACCAGACGGGGCAGGGAGGCGGCGACGGCCTCGTCGTGGGTGATGACGACGAGCGCCGTCGACGTCAGCCCTCGCAGCAGCTCCATGACGGAGGCGCCGGTGGCCTGGTCGAGGGCTCCGGTGGGCTCGTCGGCGAAGACGACGCGAGGGTCGTGCGCGATGGCGCGGGCGACGGCGACGCGCTGCTGCTCACCGCCGGAGAGCTGCCCCGGCCGGTGGCTCGTGCGTCGCCCGAGCCCCACGCGGTCGAGCGCGGCCAGCGCACGCTCACGGCGTTCCTTCGACGTGAACCCCGCGTACAGGAGGCCGAGCTCGACGTTGCGGGTCGCGTCGACGTGCTCCAGCAGGTGGAACTGCTGGAAGACGAACCCGAAGGCGCGCGACCGCAGCGCCGCCTTGTCGCCGTCCGACATCGTCGCGGTCGAGACGCCGCCGACGACGACGTCGCCCGTCGTCGGGTCCTCCAGCGTGCCCATGATCGACAGCAGGGTGGACTTCCCGGAGCCCGACGGCCCGACGATCGCGACCTGTGCCGACGGGCCGACGTCGAGGTCGATGCCGTGCAGGACGCGGAGCGTCCCGCCCCCGCTCGGGAAGTCCTTGGTGACGTCGCGGACGGTGAGCGCCGGCGCCCCGACCGTCACGGGATCCGCACCCGGACACCGGGCTCCAGGCCGTCGCCGGTGACCTGGACGCGCGCCTCGGCGATCAGTCCCACCTTGACCGCGACGAGCTGGACGTCGCCCTCGTCCGTGACACGCTCGACGGCGTACCCGCCCTCGGCGAGTGCGAGCAGGGCCGTGACGGGCACGATGAGCGCGTCCTGAGCGACGTCGGTCGACACCTCGACGGTGACCGCGGACCCAGCGAGCGGTGCGACGGCCGCCTGGTCGACGACGTCCACGCGCAGCACGGGCTTCGCCGCCCCCGTGGCGCTGCCGCCACCGTCGCCCGCTCCTCCTCCGCCCGCACCGGAGCCGTCGTCGCCGTCGGTGCCGGACCGACCGTCGGTCCCTGCGGTGGTGCCGACGGAGGTGACGGTCCCGTCGACGACGCCGCCGGACGGGAGCCGGACCTGGACGGTGGTGCCGATGGCGAGCGCCGCCTGCTGCGACGCCGTCACGGGCGCCTCGACGAACGTGGTCATGCCCGTCCACCGCAGGACCTCGCCGCTCACGGGGCCGCCGAGCCGACCGACGACGGACTCGACGCGGACAGCCGCCGCGTCCAGCATCGTCACCTGCCCGGGTCCGACCGACTGGGCGCGCGCGACGCCGAGCGCAGCCTTCGTCGCTGCGACCTGCTGCACCGCGTCCTCGACGGCCTGGCGCTGCGCCGTCACGTCGGGCTCCGCGTCGAGGGCCGTGCGGGCGGTCGTGGCCGCGTCGAGCCGTGCCTGGGCCAGTGCGACGCCCGTCCCGGCGGCGGAGGCCTCCTCCAGTGCGGCTGCTGCGTCGACGACGGCAGCGTCCGCCTCGGCGACGGCGAGCGGTGACGGGGGGCCACCGGCGTCGGCGAGGGTCTTCCGGGCGGCGGTCACCGTCTTCTGGGCGGCGTCGACCGCTGCGCGCGCGTCCGCGACCGCCTTGGTGCCCTCGGCCGTCTCGGCGGGAGGTGTCTGCCCGACCGACGTGTAGAGGGCGGCGACCGCATCGGAGGTCGCCGAGTCGAACACGTCGGTCGACGGGTCGCCGACGTCGTGCCCGAGGGCCGCGAGGGCCGTCTTGAGCGTGAGGACGTCCTTGCCCGTGTCGCCGAGCCGGAGCGAGCGCCACAGCGGGGCGGGGCCGGTCAGCAGGAACACGGGCCGGCCGTCGACCTCGTACAGCACCTGGCCGGCTGCGACCTGGGTGCCCGGGGCCGGGAGCGCGGTGAGCACCCCGGTGCCTGTCCCGGACAGCGCGTTCACCTGCCCGAGCGTCAGGGTCCCCGTCAGCCGCATCCCGGCGGCGAGCGCGCCCTGCTCGACCACCGCCGTGCGCACGTCGGCGGTGTCGACCGGCTCACTGACCTGCGACGCGCCGAGGCGGACCGCGCCGACCGTCGCCGCGGCGAGCACGGCGAGCGTGCCCACCGCGGCGACCACCTTCACTGCCCGGTTCACGGCGTGCCGGTGCTGCCGCCCGAGGGAGCGGCGCTGGCCGACGGCCCGCCGACCGCGGTGGTGTAGATCGGACCTTCGATCGCCTGCGCGTACGGGGTGATGTCCATGCCGCCGGTGACGCTGTCCTTGACCGCCGCCTGGTACTCGAAACGCGGTGCGGCGGCGTCCGGGGCCGGCAGCGGCCTGGAGCACGCCTTCCCGAGCGTCACCGCCTGGTCGAGCGAGAGCTCCTGGGGGATCACGATCATGTCGACGATCGGGTCCGCGATCATCGCGAAGCCGGCGTCGCGCGCGCACTGTGCCCAGGTCCGTCCCGCCTCGACGACCGCGTCGTCGGTGGTCTCCGGCGGTACGTCGATGGCGATGGACGTGTCGAGCGTGTCCTTGGCGCCGGGGAACTTCGCACGGCACCCCTTGATGTCCGCGTCCCGGTCCACGCCGTCGACGCCGATGGGCGCCGTGTCGGTGTCTCCCAGGAGCCGGACGTTCTCGATCTCCGCGAAGCCCTTGACCGGCCCGGCCTCGGTGACGGCGTGCACGCCCAGCCCGAGGTCTTCCAGGCAGGCGGCGTAGCTCGCGGTGTTCTGGTCGGCGTAGCCGCCCGCGACCTCGCCGCCGTCGTTCTCACCCGTCAACGTGGCGACGCCGTCGTCCGACGCGCAGCCGACCAGCAGGAGCACCAGCCCGACGGCCCCGACGGCGGCGGCCGCCCGGGATGCTCCGCCCCGTCTCGCCGTCATCGGCCCTGCCTCTCGATCACGTAGTGCTCGATCGCCTGCTGGATGTCGCTCATGGACTGGTCCACTCCTTGAAGGGCGTCGCTGTACTCGGAGGCCAGGCGTTCCTGGGCCTCGCCGACGGCGGAGAAGTACGCGTCGTCGTAACCGGACTCACGCCGGCACCGGACGTCGATCGTGGCGGCCTCGACCTCGTCGGCGGGTGCCTGGGCCGTCATCGTGTCGACCTCGCCGGGGTGGTCTCGTGCGTCGACGGCCGTCAGCACGGAGACCCGGAAGTGGTCCGGGTCTCCGCTCGGGTCGCCGAGCGGAGGGTCGGAGCGCGTGACGCAGGCCCGCCAACGGTCGATGCTCGACGCGACCTCGGCGTCGTCCAGGGCGGCCTCGCGACTCCTGGAGTCGAGCCTCCGCAGGATGTTCGCCGACTCGGCGATGTCGGGCACGACCTCGCGCGAGGCGTCCGTGCACTCCTGCTGAGCGAGGGTGTACGCGTCTTCCTCGCCGGCGGGGACGACTGACTCGAGCGGGGCGGGCGGGGTGACTTCCCGAGGGTCCTGCGATGCCCGGTACCCATGGGTCCGGACGATTTCCGGGTCGAGGTTCGGATAACCGAGCGAGGTGAATGCCGGAAGTGCGGGGCGACTGAGGTCCCACGTCCCGACCGTGTATTCGTGGCCTTTTTCTGCCATGCACTCCGCCATGAATGTGTCGACGGCCGCGCCGTAGAGGAAAAGGTCGACGGACCTGCTTTCCAGCGGGAGGTCGAGCGGGTCGTCGTAGCGGCCGGCGGCCCCCTCGCCGCCATCGTCGGGCTGGCCGGTGCACGCGGACAGCAGCAACGTGGCGGCGAGGACACCGCTGCCCGCGAGCCGCGTGAGACTCACGGGATCCTCACGTCCCTCAGATGAACTTCGCCGACGAGAGCTGGTCGTTCAGCGCGACGGCTCCGAGGTTGGAGATCTGGTAGCCACGAGCCAGGACCTGGCTGGTCCCGCCGAAGTAGGCGTTCACGTAGAACGCCGCGTTCGAGGTGCGCCCGTTGTTGCGGAGCGAGGTGGCCTGGTTGTCGAAGCCGAGGGTGGCGAAGTTGTTGATGTAGTTCTGGAAGGTCACCCGGGAGCCGTCGTAGTTCGAGTGCTGCCAGGCGCAGGAGTAGCCGAGGCTGCACGCCGCGTCGCCGGCCGTGGCGGGGGTGGCGACGGCGACCGCGCCGGCCGTCATCACCGCGGCAGCGCCGACGGCGACAGCGAACCTGCTGAGCTTTCGCATGTATGAGCACCTCTCGTTGAATGGGATTCACATGAGATCGACGCCGAGATCGTCGTGGTACCCCGTCGACCACGGCGTCGTGGAGCTGTCGATTCGGCACCGTCCGGGGAGTAAAAAGTCCCGTTTGACCCTTTCGACACCGCCGAACCGTAGGGATGTCGCGGTGCCATGTCAAATCTGCGAACTGGACTTATGACCAGTCCAGACAATGCACGAAGTTCTCACGCGAAAGGGCCCCGCGCGGCTGGCTCGCTGCGGTAAGGTGCTGCACTTTTCGATCGCGCCGGCCACCGAGCGCCGGACCGCGTCCGGCCGCCGTCCTCGACTTAAACGTTGTGGGTCCTCCGATGTCTTGTTCATCGGTGAAGAAGGTGGCTACGTTTCCCGGCGAACCACCCCTTCTCGATGCTCGGCCGCCGTTGTGAGCGCTCACATCGTCCGGCCCCTGCGACGCGGGCCACCTCAGGCCGGCACCCGGGGGAGCGGACGTGACGGCCCTGCCCACCGATTGCCCACGGGATGCCCACGGGACCCGACACGACTCGAAGGAGCGAAGGATGAGGAAGTCCGTCGCCGCGCACGTGCTGGCGGTCGCCGGCCTGGTGCTGGCCCTGGTGGCTGCGGCCCCCGGCCAGGTCGCACCAGCCGCGGCCGCCAGCGGCAACCTGCTCACGAACGCCGACCTGGAGAACGGGACGACCGGCTGGACCGCCTTCGGCGCGGGCTCGGTGACGTCGAGCACCAGCCCTGTCCACGGCGGGTCCCGCGCGCTGGCCCGCACCGGGCGCACCGCGTCCTGGAACGGCGCCGCTCAGACCGTCACCTCCGTGCTGACGAACAACAGCAGCTACACGGCGAGCGTCTGGGTGCGGTCGCACAGCGGGAACCCCACCGGCCGGGTCACGCTCGCGCTGACCGCGGGCGGCACGACGAGCTACGTCGGGCTCGCGCAGGGCGCGGTGAGCTCGTCCGGGTGGACCCAGCTCACCGGCACGACGAACGTGTCGTGGAGCGGGACGCTGACGTCCGCCACTTTCTACGTCGAGACGGCCGCCGGGACCGACGGGCTCTCCATCGACGACGCCTCGCTCGTGAACAACTCCACGACGCCCGGGGGGTCCTGCACGCTGCCGTCGAGCTACCGGTGGTCCTCCACGGGGGTGCTGGCCACTCCGCGGTCCGGCTGGGCGTCGCTCAAGGACTTCACGACCGCCGAGTACAACGGCAAGCACCTCGTCTACGCGACGACGCACGACAACGGCTCGTCGTGGGGCTCGATGAACTTCGGCCTGTTCTCGAGCTGGTCCGACATGGGATCGGCGACGCAGAACGCCATGTCGTCGTCGACCGTGGCGCCGTCGCTGTTCTACTTCGCGCCGAAGAACATCTGGGTGCTCACCTACCAGTGGGGCCCGTCCGCGTTCATGTACCGGACGTCGAACGACCCGACCAACGCCAACGGGTGGTCGGCGGCGAGCACCCTGTTCTCCGGGTCGATCACCGGCTCCGGCACCGGGCCCATCGACCAGACGGTCATCGGCGACGGCACGACCATGTACCTGTTCTTCGCCGGGGACAACGGCAAGATCTACCGCGCGAGCATGCCGATCGGGAACTTCCCGGGCAGCTTCGGCTCGTCGTCGACGGTCGTCATGAGCGACACCACGAACAACCTGTTCGAGGCGCCGCAGGTCTACAAGGTCCAGGGCCAGAACCAGTACCTGATGATCGTCGAGGCGATCGGCGCCAACGGCCGGTACTTCCGCTCGTTCACCGCCACGAGCCTCGCGGGCTCGTGGACGCCGCAGGCCGCGACCGAGAGCAACCCGTTCGCGGGCAAGGCGAACAGCGGCGCCACGTGGACGAACGACATCAGCCACGGCGAGCTCATCCGCGCCAGCAACGACCAGACCATGACGGTCGACCCGTGCAAGCTCCAGCTGCTCTACCAGGGCCGGTCGCCGAGCAGCGGGGGCGACTACGGCCTGCTGCCGTACCGGCCGGGCCTGCTGACCCTCCAGCGGTAGCCACCGACCGGCTGCCCCTGCGACGCCGCGCACCCGTCGTCCCGGGTGCGCGGCGTCGCGCTGCCGCACCGCACGCCGGTCGCCCGCTGGAGCGGGGACGGCCTCAGTGCCAGTTGCTGATGGTCACGTCGTCGGGCGACGGCTCGCCTGCCCCGTCCTCGTGCAGGTGCTTGAGGCTCATGAGGAAGACGGCCCACTTGGTCGAGCAGTGGTGCATGAAGGGGACCGGGTCGCTCCACCCGAGGTGCCGGAACATGACGACGGTCCAGCCGTCCTCGTCGGTCAGGTCGAAGTCGATGTGGGTGCCGATCCACTCGGCGGGCCCGTCCTCGACGAGCCAGCGCACGCGGCGTGCGGGGTCGAGCTCCTCGACGCGGAGCCGGAACCCGCCGAGCAGCTCGCCGGTCTGCCCGTGCCAGAACGTCGTGTCGAACGACGAGCCGACCTCGCTCGTGCCCGTCGTGTCCGTGGTCCACCAGGCCGCGACGCCCTTGGTCGTGGCCAGGCTCTCGTAGACGTCGGCCCGTGCGGCCCGGATGCCCACGCGGTGCAGGATGTCGACCATCTCGATCCCCTCGTCATTAGCAATCAAACGGTTGCAGATGACGATAGGGCGGCTGGGCGAGCGATGCAACCACCCGGTTGCATCGGGCTTCTCGCAGGAACCGCCCCGCGGGATGCTCACACCCCTTCACGACTCCCTGACACCAACGGCCGACGCCGCCCGACGGCGGATGGGTACGGTCACCCCGGCGCCCGCCCGTCGGGCGTCCCGCGCGACCGGACAGGGGAGGACATGCACGGCAGGACGCCGACCGGCACGGCCCGTGGGGCAGTCGCGGCGACCGTCGCGCTGACCGCCGTCTGGGCCTCGGCCACGCTCGCCCGCTGGACCTGGGCGCCGCTCGGCGACGGCCTGCGCGCCGCCCTGGGCGAGGGGGACACGGCGGCGATCGGCGACGCGCTCGCGGCGGTGGTCCTCGACGGCCTGCCCGTCCTCACGCTGGCGCTCGGGCTGGTCCCCACGCTCGCGCTCGTGCTCGGCAGGGCGGCGGTCGGGCCCCTCTCGGCACCGTCCGGCACCGACGCTGCTGCGACGGGTGGGGCGACGGACGCGGCTGCGCCGGGCGGGGCGACTGACGCAGCTGCGCCGGGCGGGGCGACGACGCGCCAAGGACGGGCCGTCGTCGCCGTCGTCGCGGCCGCCGGCGCGCTCCTGGTCGTCGCCGTGGCGGCCGTCGCGGCCGACCCCACGACCCTGGGCCTCGCCCTTCGGTCGCCGTCCGCCGCGGTCCAGTCTCCGCAGGCGCTGGCCTGGGGGTGGACGACGCTCGTCGCCGTCGGGGCGGGGCTCGCCGCGGTCGGTGTGCTCGTGCGGCGACGCGGTGCGGTCGTCGCCGGGGCCGTCTCCGTCGCGCTCGCGGCGGCCGCGACGCTCGCGACGGTCGCGGGCTGGGTGCTGTGGACGGTCGTCGTGCGGGGGCGCTACCGCGGCGGCCTGACGACGCTCGTGCAGGCCTTCGGCCTGGGCGTCCCCGCGGCGTGCCTCGTCGCGGCGACCGCCGCGCTCGTCGCGGGCGGGTCCGCGGTCGCGGCATGGCGACACCTCGCGGCCTGGGCACCCGAGATCGCCACGGCGCCTGGGGTGCACGACCCGCGCGCCCGGCACCGGTGGGTGCTCACCGGGATGGCGGTCGCGGCCGTGGTCGTCGTGGTCGGCGTCGCCGTCCCGGTCCGCGTCGCCGAGCGCCGGGCGGTCACCGGCGTCGTGGCCGACCCCGCGCTCGCGGCCTGCGTGGAGGAGGCGATGCGCGCGGTCGGGGGCGGCGTGGCTGCGAACGCCCGGCTGGACCACGTGTACGAGCTCGACTGCGCGTGGGACGGCGGTGGCGACAGGGTCAGGTCGCTCGACGGGCTCGAGCGGCTCAGCGCCGTGCACACGGTCGACCTGACCGACCAGGACGTGTCCGACCTGGGCCCCCTCGCC
The DNA here is from genome assembly GCF_004306155.1 of Cellulomonas biazotea. Taxonomy (GTDB): domain Bacteria; phylum Actinomycetota; class Actinomycetes; order Actinomycetales; family Cellulomonadaceae; genus Cellulomonas; species Cellulomonas biazotea. Next base: position 3,485 of record NZ_BIMR01000018.1, on the reverse strand, counting down.
GCCCTGACCGGCCTGGTGTCCCTGCGGCTGACCGGCAACGCGGCCGTCGCGGACCTGTCCGCGCTCGACGGGCTCCCGCTGGAGAACCTCGGGCTGTCCGGCACGGGCGTGTCGGACCTGCAGCCGCTGACCGCGACGACGACGCTGCGGTTCGTCGGGCTGGCAGGGACGCGCGTGACGGACCTCGGACCGCTCGCGCGGTCGACCGGCCTGATCGAGCTGGACGTGGCGCACGCCGCCGTCGCCGACCTGTCGCCGCTCGCGGGTGCGCCGTCGCTCGAGATGCTCGACGTGCGGGAGAACGCCGTCGCCGACCTGTCGCCGCTGGCCGGGATGCCCGCGCTCGACGAGCTCTGGGTCGGCGGGAACCCGGTCGTCGACCTGCGGCCGCTGCTCGACGCACCCGCGCTGCTCGGCGTCGACGTCGAGGGCCTGGACCTGGCGACGCCCGGGATCGACGAGCTGCGCGCGCAGGGCGTGTACGTCGGCGGGACGGCCTGACCGCGGGTCGACCCCGACGACGACGGAGGCGTGCGACCCCGGTGCGGGCCGCACGCCTCCGTTCTGCCGGGTGCGGGTGTCAGGCGAAGCGACGCCGCGCGAGGGTCGCCAGCCCGATGCCGCCCGAGAACAGGACGACCGCCGCGATCAGGCGCCCGAGCGAGCTGACCCCGGAGCCGTCCGCCCCGGCGATCTCGATCGAGTAGGCGGTCGCACCGGCGGCACCCTCGGGTGCGCCGTACGCCATGCCCTCGGCCTGCGCCCGCTCGGCGCCCGCGCTGAGCACCGCGTACTTCACGCCGAAGTCCTCCGCGGTCCCCTGCCCGCTGACGACGACCTGCGAGGTCCCCTCGTCGGAGAGCCGCTGGGTGCCGTCGACGAGCTGCGGTGCGCCCTCGGCGGCGTCGGCGAGGCCGTCGGACAGGCGGGTGGACCCGTCGGCGGCGGTCGCCAGGCCGTCGGAGAGGTCCTGCGACCCGTCCGCCGCCGTGTCGATGCCGCGGGCCAGCGTGGACGAGCCGGTCGCGGCGTCCTGCAGCCCCGCGGCAAGGGCCGCCGAGCCCGAGGCGGCCGTGGCCAGGCCGTTCGACAGCGTCCCGGCACCCGCGTTCAGGCGTGCCGCCCCGGCGCCGAGGTCCCCGAGGCCGGCGGCCAGGGTGTTGCCCCCCGACGACAGGAGGCCGGCCCCGGCCTGGAGCTGCCCGACGCCTGCGCGCAGGCTCGGCTTGGTCGGGTCGGCGTTCGCGATGGACGACTGCACCGTCCCGACGAGCGTCTGGACGCCCGCGTCGACCGCGGCGAGGCCCTGGACCAGGCCCTGGATCTTCTTGCCCTCCGCGTCCACGCAGTACGACGGCTCGGCGTTGAGGCCGCACTGGAGCTGGACGGCGAGGGTCGCCGACCCCGCGAGAGTCGTGGCGAGGGCCGCCGCGTCACCGGCGATCGCCCCCGGGTTCGCGGTGTCGATCTGATCTGCGATCGCGTCCAGCTCGGCCGCCTGGACCGGGTCGACGAGCGCGTCGGCTGCCGCACGGAGCTTCACCACCTCGGCGTCGAGGGTGGCGTCGGCGGCGGTGGCGGTGCCCGCGATCGTGGCCGCACGCGCCGCGGACGTGGTGGTCTGGCTCTGGAGGAGCTGGAGCCCGCCCAGCAGGCGGCCGGGCGCAGCGGGCGTCCCGATGCTCGCCTGCAGCGCGGCGATCCCGGCGCGCAGCGGCGCCTTGTCGCTGCCCGCGGCCCCGACCGTGTCGGACATCCGGACCAGGCCGGCGTCGAGGTCAGCCAGACCGGCCGAGATCTTGGCGATCCCTCCGAGGAGCTCGGGTGCCTTCGCTCGTGCCTGTGCGAGGCCGGAGTCCAGCTGGCTCGCGCCCTGCGCGAGGGCGGCCGCACCGGGCGCCGCGTCCTTCGTGAGCCCGGCGGCGAGCTGCTGTGCCCCGGGCGCGAGCTGGTTGTTCAGCCCGGCCGCGAGCCGTGCGGCACCGGGCGACGCCTGGCCGTTGAGGCCCGCGGCGAGGCGTGCGGCGCCCGGAGCGGCGGAGTCGTTGAGACCCGCCGAGAGCGTCGCGGCGCCGTCGCGGAGCTGCAGGAGGCCGGCGAGGAGCTGGGCGGAGCCGTCGTGGAGCTGCAGGACGCTGTCGTCGAGCAGCATCCCGGCGCCGGTCAGCGTGACGCCCTTCTCCGCGCCGGACCGGTAGGACTCGGCGCCGCCCTTGAACGAGGGGTAGTCGAGCGGGGACACCGGCATGGACGTGAGCGTCGCCTTGGGGATGACGGCGTGCCGCACCTGGGCGGTGTACCCGAACTCGGCGGTCGCGGAGCCGATGGGCGGGAACAGCGTCATCTGGAACTGCATGCGGGTGCCGCCGCGGCCGTCGCCGGCCATGCCGGCCTCGTCGGACCGCACGTCGGTGAACGTCGACGGCAGGACGGTGACGAGCTGCCCGATCATCGGGACGACGGTCTCGGCCGACGCGGTCGCCTCCTTGCCGGTGCCGTCGTCGTAGGTGACGTCCTGCGTCTTCCCGGTGGTGTTGGTGACGGTGTAGTGAACGCCGAGCGTCCCCGACCTCCCGACGACCGCGCCGGGCTGCACGGGCTGGCCGTCGAGGGTGTACGCGATCTCGACGGTGAGGGGCAGGTCCTTGTCGTAGGTGCTGACGGTGCGCTCGCGGCGCTCGCCGTCGACGCTGAGCGTGGTGACGAGCCTGCCGTCGACGACGGAGTACCCCCCGAAGCCGTCGAGGTTGCGCAGTCCCTTGGTCGAGACGGGGTTCTCGACGGTCGCCGTGCCGTGCCCGGTGAGGGCGAGCTGGTCGTAGACGCGCGCGCCCTGGAAGGCGCCGGTCGCGGACAGGCGGGCCTGCACGGTCTCGGTGTTGGTGACGGTGACGTCGCCGCCGTCGGCGGCCAGCGCGGGGGACCCGACGGTGCCGAGGAGCAGGGGGACGAGGACGACGGCCGCGGCCGCCGTGGTGGTGGTGCGACGCACGTCAGGCCTCCGGCTGGGGGTCGAAAGGACGGGTGGCGGGCAGGCGGCGCAGCGTGGCCGGGTCGGCCTGGGCGGCGTAGGGGCGGGCGGGGGCGTGGGTGCCGGCGCCCTCGTACTCGCCGGGCGCCGTGGCGGGTTCGGCGAGCAGGGCGTCGGTGGAGTCCTGCTCGGTGCGCTCCTGCGCGCGGTCCTGCTCGACGACGGCGCCGAGCAGCGACGTCGCGAGGAACCCGGCGCCGGCGGCGAGGAGGATGGACGTCGCGGTGGTCGCGGACGACGTGACGAACGCGGAGGGGTCGGCGGTGTAGGTCGCCTCGTACGCGCCGGCCATGGCGGCGGTGCCGAGGAGCGCGGCCCACAGGGGGAGCTTCCCGCGGGTCGCGCCGGCGACGGCGAGGCAGACCGCGAGGACGACGAGGACGGCGACGGCGCGGCCGGCGGCGGCGTCGGGCAGGGCGGCGGCGCGCAGGGCGTAGCCGAGCCACGCGGCGGC
>NZ_BIMR01000017.1 GCF_004306155.1 Cellulomonas biazotea | reverse complement strand
GCCCCGACCGGCACGAACGCAGGCACGAACGCGGGCACGGACGCGGGCACGCGCACCGCAGCCGCCGCGTCGGCCGACCCCGCGCGGCCAGCGACACCCGCGGTCCCGGCGCCGGACCCCGACGGCCCTCCCCCCGCGGTCGCGGACGGGTCGACGCCGCCGCCCGCGGCACCACGGGTGGAACGCGGTGACGACGACCTGTTCCCCGCCCCGAACGCCCCGCGGTCGACGAGCTTCGGCGCGCACGTCCTGGGCGTCGTCCTGGGTCTGCTGCTCGCGCCCGCGGGGGTCGCGATGGTGCTCGTCGGGCAGGCCCGGATCCTCGCGGCGCAGGTCGACGGCTGGGACGGCTCGACGGAGGTCCTGGGCATCGTCCTGGTGACGATCGGCCTGCTGGTGCTGGGGCTCGTCGCGCTGCTCGCGGTGTGGTCGGCGGCGGTCCCGATCGCGGGTGGCGCGCTGCTGACGGTCGTGGGCGGGTTCTACCTGTTCGCGCCGTCGATCGCGCGCGCCCAGACGCTGGACGTGCTGAGCGACACGGGCTGGCGGCTCACGGTCACGCAGGTGACGGTCGCGGGGACGTCGGGCACGCTGCTCGTGGCCGGGTTCCTGGTCCTGCTGGCGGGGGTCTCGGTGGCCCTCGCGCGGCGTCGCGGCGTGCACCTGGGCGAGTTCCGCGAGCGCCACCGCGCCTGATCGGGTCCGTCCCACGGCCGCCGGACCGCCCGGCGACGTGCCGTGGGGCGGCGGCTAGAGTGCCTGGTCTGACCCGGTCGCTCCCGGGTTCCGCACCGACGTCGTTGCGCACAGGAGGGTCGCACGTGACCGACACCGTCCCCGCCTCGGGCTCGCCCGAGAAGCCCGCCGGCCTGGAGAACCTGCTCTCCGAGGACCGCCGTTTCCCCCCGTCCCCCGAGTTCGCCGCGCAGGCGAACGCCCACGGCGACCTGTACGCATGGGCAGCCGCCGACCGTCCGACGTTCTGGGCCGACCAGGCGCGTGAGCTGCTGTCCTGGTCGACGCCGTTCACGCAGACCCTCGACTGGTCGGACGCGCCGTTCGCCCGGTGGTTCGCCGACGGCCGGCTGAACGCCGCGTACAACGCGGTGGACCGGCACGTCGAGGAGGGCCGCGGCGACCGGGTCGCGCTGCTCTTCGAGGGCGAGGGCGGCGACTCGCGCTCGCTCACGTACGCCGACCTGCAGCGCGAGGTGTCGAAGGCCGCGAACGCGCTGACGTCGCTGGGCGTCGGCACGGGCGACCGGGTCGCGATCTACCTGCCGCTGATCCCCGAGGCGGTCGTGACGATGCTCGCGTGCGCCCGGATCGGCGCGCCGCACTCGGTGGTCTTCGGCGGGTTCTCCGCCGAGGCGCTGTCGTCGCGCATCGTGGACGCCGAGGCAAAGCTCGTCGTGACCGCCGACGGCGGGTACCGGCGCGGCGCCGCGTCCGCGCTCAAGCCGGCCGTCGACGAGGCCGTCGCGAAGGGCACGCCGTCCGTCCAGCACGTCCTGGTGGTGCGGCGCACGGGCCAGGACGTCGAGTGGACCGACGGCCGGGACGTGTGGTGGCACGACGTGGTGGACGCGGCGTCCGACCAGCACACGCCGGTCGAGGTGGACGCCGAGCACCCGCTGTTCATCCTCTACACGTCCGGCACGACGGGGAAGCCGAAGGGCATCTTCCACACGACGGGCGGCTACCTGACGCAGGCCGCGTACACGCACCGCAACGTCTTCGACCTCAAGCCGGAGTCGGACGTCTACTGGTGCACGGCCGACATCGGCTGGATCACGGGCCACACGTACGTCGTGTACGGGCCGCTGGTGAACGGCGCGACGCAGGTCATCTACGAGGGCACGCCGGACACGCCGCACCGTGGCCGCTGGTGGGAGATCGTCGAGAAGTACAAGGTGTCGATCCTCTACACGGCGCCGACGGCGATCCGGACGTGCATGAAGTGGGGCGAGGAGCTCCCGGCGAAGTTCGACCTGTCGAGCCTGCGCGTGCTCGGGTCGGTGGGCGAGCCCATCAACCCGGAGGCGTGGATGTGGTACCGCCGCGTCATCGGCGGCGACCGCACGCCGATCGTCGACACGTGGTGGCAGACGGAGACGGGCGCGATCATGATCAGCCCGCTGCCGGGCGTGACGGAGACGAAGCCGGGGTCGGCGCAGGTCGCGCTGCCGGGGATCGCGGCCGACGTCGTGGACGACGAGGCGCACTCGGTGCCGGACGGCGGCGGCGGGTACCTGGTGCTGACCGAGCCGTGGCCCGCGATGCTGCGCGGCATCTGGGGTGACCCGGAGCGGTACAAGGACACCTACTGGTCCCGGTTCTCGGGCCTGTACTTCGCGGGCGACGGGGCGAAGAAGGACGACGACGGCGACATCTGGCTGCTGGGTCGCGTCGACGACGTCATGAACGTGTCGGGCCACCGGCTGTCGACGACGGAGATCGAGTCGGCGCTGGTGTCGCACCCGTGGGTCGCGGAGGCGGCGGTCGTGGGCGCGTCGGACGACACGACGGGTCAGGCGGTCGTCGCGTTCGTCATCCTGCGGGGTGGCAGCGAGGGCTCCGACCTGTCCGGCGACGAGGTGCAGACGGCGCTGCGCAACCACGTGTCGAAGGAGATCGGGCCGATCGCGAAGCCGCGGCAGATCCTCGTGGTGCAGGAGCTGCCGAAGACGCGTTCGGGCAAGATCATGCGGCGGCTGCTGCGGGACGTGGCGGAGCACCGGCAGGTCGGCGACGCGACGACGCTGGCCGACTCCTCCGTCATGGACCTCATCGCGCAGGGCCTGTCGAAGCCAGCCTCCTCGGAGGGCTGACCCGCACGCCGACCCGGTGCCGACCGGGCCGGCACGACGCACGACCCCGTCATGGTGACCGTCCCGACCCCGGGAACGGTCGCCAGGACGGGGTCGTCGTGCGTGCGGCGGGCGGTAGGCCGCGGCGCGCCGGGCTGGTCGTCGTGCGTGCGGCGGGCGGTACGCCGGGACGCGACGGACGTCCAGATCGGTGAAGCGTTTAGGGCCGTGGAGCGCGGTTTCGTGCCCTGGTTGTCTTGCCCCGGCACCCGCCCGCCGACCGGCCGGCGGAACGGCGGGTGGGTGCGTCCACGGGCCGCGACGACGCGGAACGTCACTGCCGAACACCGGCGCCGCGGCGCGCCTGCGGTCGTCACACACTCAGGAACGAGGATGTCCATGAGATCTCGACTGTCCTTGCTGACCGGCGCCGCACTGGCGTCGGCGGTCGTCGCGCTGGGCGCGGCGTCGCTCGTCTCGACGGCGGCCAACGCCGCCACCCCGCCCGGTCTGCGCGTGTCCGGCACCCAGCTGGTCGAGAAGGACGGCACGCCGTTCGTCGCCCGCGGCGTGAGCCACGCCCACACCTGGTACACGTCACAGACGCCCACCGCGATCCCCGCGATCCGGGCGGCCGGCGCGAACGCGCTGCGCGTCGTCCTGTCCGGCGGCGACCGCTGGACGAAGAACGACGCCACCGACGTCGCGAACGTCATCAGCCTCTGCAAGGCCAACAAGCTCATCTGCATGCTCGAGAACCACGACACCACGGGCTACGGCGAGCAGTCCGGCGCGGTCACGCTCGACACCGCCGCGAACTACTGGGTGGGCATCAAGTCGGCGCTGATCGGCCAGGAGGACTACGTCCAGATCAACATCGGCAACGAGCCCTTCGGCAACAACGCGACGGCGAACGCGAACTGGGCGACCGACTCCGCGAACGCGATCAAGAAGCTGCGCGCCGCGGGCCTGCACCACAACATCGTCATCGACGCGCCGAGCTGGGGCCAGGACTGGGCCGGGATCATGCGGGACAACGCGGCCACCGTCGCCGCCGCGGACCCGGACGCGAACGTCCTGTTCTCCGTCCACATGTACGGCGTCTACAACAACGCGACGACGATCAAGACCTACCTCGACGCGTTCAAGTCGAAGAACCTGCCGCTCGTCATCGGCGAGTTCGGCTTCGACCACTCGGACGGCAACCCCGACGAGGACACGATCATGTCCGAGGCGGTCTCCCGCGGCCTCGGCTACTACGGCTGGTCGTGGTCGGGCAACGGCGGCGGCGTCGAGTACCTCGACATGGTGACGGCGTTCAACCCGGCGCAGAAGACGTCGTGGGGCACGCGCATCTTCGACGGCGCCAACGGCATCAAGGCGACCGCGAAGACGGCCAAGATCTACACGGGCGTCGTCGACCCGACGACCCCGAACCCCACGCCGACGACGCCCACGCCCACCCCGACGCCGACTCCCACGCCGACGCCGACCCCCACCCCGACCCCGACGACCAACCCGGGCACCTGCTCGGCGGTCCTGCGGGTCGTCGGCTCGTGGCCGGGCGGCTGGCAGGGCGGCGTGACCGTGTCGGCCGGCAGCGCGATGGTCGGCTCGTGGACGACGCAGTTCGCGCTCCCGTCGGGCGGCTCGATCCAGAGCGGCTGGTCGGGCACCTACACGACGTCGGGCACCTCGGTCACGGTGAAGAACGCGCCGTGGAACGGCCTGCTCGGTGCGGGCGCCAAGACGGAGTACGGCTTCGTCGCGTCGGGCAACGCGCCGACGAGCACGGTCCCGGTCTCCTGCTCGTGACCCGCTGACCGTCCGCTGACCTCCGGCTCCGGCCGGGCCGGCAGCACCCCGGAGCCGGGGTCGTCCTCGTGACGGCCCCGGCTCCGTCGTCGCGACGCGGGTCGGGGCCACGACCGAGGTCGACGACGACGTCGGGGTCAGGTCAGAGGTCGAGCAGGCGGCGCAGGTGCCGCACGGCCTCGCGCCCGGCGCGGTTCGCGCCGACGGTCGACGCGGACGGCCCGTACCCGACGAGCTGCACCCGCGGGTCGGCCACGACGCGCGTGCCGTCCATGACGATCCCGCCGCCGCGCGCCCGCAGGCCGAGGGGCGCGAGGTGGTCGAGGGCGGCGCGGAAGCCGGTGCACCACAGGATCGTGCGGGCCTCGACGCGGGCGGGGCCGTCGACCCAGCCGTCCTCGACGTCGCCGGGCTCGTCCCACACGACGCCGTCGGCGACGATCCGGCTGAACACGGGCCGGGCCCGCAGGACGCCGGCGTCGATGCCCGCCCGGTACGCGTCGGTCAGCGGAAGCCCGGTGACCTGGACGACGCTCTGCGGCGGCAGCCCGGCGCGCGTGCGCTGCTCGACCAGGGCGACGGCGTCCCGGCCGACCTCGGGCGTGAACTCCTCGTCGCGCCACACGGGCGGCCGGCGCGTGACCCACGTGGTCGAGGTGACGCGCGCGACCTCGAGGAGCTGCTGCACGGCGGACGTGCCCCCGCCGACGACGACGACGTGCCCGTCGGCGAGGTCGGCGGCGGAACGGTAGTCGCGCGCGTGCAGCTGGCGGCCCTGGAAGGTGCCGCGGCCGGGGTAGGCGGGCCAGAAGGGCTTGCCCCACGTGCCGGTCGCGTTGACGAGGCCGCGGGCGCGCCACACGACGCGGTCGGCGGGGCGCTCGACGCTGTGCGAGTGGACGAGCAGCCGTCCGTGCCCGGGCGTCGCGGCGGGGGTGCCGGCACTGTCGACGGGCACGGGTGCCCGGCCCTCGTCGTGCACGGACGTGACCCGCACGGGCCGCTGCACGTGCAGCCCGTAGGCCTCCTCGTACTGCGCGAAGTAGTACGGCACCGCGCGCGCGGCGGGCTCGGTCGGGTCGGGGACGACGAGCGGCATGCCCGGGAGCTCGTGCACGCCGTGCGCGCGCTCCATCGTGAGCGACTCCCACCGGTGCTGCCACGCGCCGCCGGGGCCCGGCTCGTCGTCGAGCACGACGAACGACGGGCCGTCCTCCCAGCCGGGCTGCCCGACGGACACGAGGCCGCTGCGGCGCAGGTGGTAGGCGGCGGCGAGCCCGGCCTGCCCGGCACCGACGACCACCACGTCGACGTCGACGAGCTCGGCGGCGAGGCCCGCTGCGGGGGTCGGTCCGGTGGCTCGACGGGCCGACGCCCGCGTCTCCCGGAGCGCACGACGGGAGCGGCGCGTCTGCGGGGTCGGGGCGTCCTCGGCGTGGGTGCGCAGCGAGTCCTCCATGGCCGGTCCACGGTACCTGCTTCCTCTGTGCGCGGGGCGCGGCAGACGGGTGCTCGTGGTGGGATGTCGGCATGTCCCACGACACGAACGCGCAGGTCACGATCGGGACGACGACGACCCGTCCGGACGCGGCGACGGCGGCGCAGGTCAGCGCGCTGGCCGGACGCGCCCACCAGGTGGACGGTGTCGCGCCGCTGTCCGAGCAGCCGCTCCTGCGGCTCACGACGGACCACGCGCCGGTCGTGCACCTCACGGCCCGCACGGCCGACGGGGACCTGGTCGGGTACGCCCAGGTGGACGTGGCCGACGCGTCGTCGGCGGCGGCGGAGCTCGTCGTCGACCCGGCGCACCGGCGCCGGGGAGCGGGTCGCGCGCTGCTGCACGCCGCGCTCGCGCTCGCGCACGCGGAGCCGGGCCGGGACCTGCGGGTGTGGGCGCACGGCGACCTGCCGGTGGCGCGCGCGTTCGCCGCCGCGGTCGGGTTCGGGGTCGTACGGGAGCTGTGGAAGATGCGCCTCGACCTCGCGGCGCGCACACCGTCCAGCCGTCCGCTGCCGCCCGGGACGACCGTCCGCACGTTCGTGCCCGGCCAGGACGAGCAGGCGTGGCAGCGCGTCAACGCGCGCGCGTTCGCGCAGCACCCCGAGCAGGGCCGGATGACGGTCGACGACGTGCGGGACCGGGAGCGCGAGCCGTGGTTCGACCCCGAGGGTTTCCTGCTCGCGGAGCGCGACGGCGACCTCGTGGCGTTCCTGTGGACCAAGGTGCACGCGGCGGGCGAGGAGGCCGACGAGCCCGTCGGCGAGCTGTACGCCGTCGGGGTCGACCCCGACGCGCAGGGCCTGGGGCTGGGGTCGGCGCTCACGACCCTCGCGCTCGACCACCTCGCCGCCGCCGGCCTGTCGACCGTGGTGCTCTACGTGGAGGCCGACAACGCGGCGGCGGTCCGGACCTACGCCGCGCAGGGGTTCGTGCGCGCGTCCGCGGACGTCATGCTCGGTTCCGATACCGGCCGTTCACCGTCGGGTGCCACGATGGCCTCATGACCGACGCCCCGACCCTCGACTCCGCCCTGGCCGCGCACATCGCCGAGCACATGGCCCAGCAGGACCCCCTGCCGGCGGTCGAGCCGGAACCGCTGCCGGACGACCGGTTCCTCGACCGCGAGCTGTCGTGGCTCGCGTTCAACCAGCGCGTCCTGGAGCTCGCGGAGGACCCGGACCTGCCGCTGCTGGAGCGCGTGCGGTTCCTCGCGATCTTCGCGTCGAACCTCGACGAGTTCTTCATGGTGCGGGTCGCCGGGCTGAAGCGGCGCATCGCGACGGGCATCGCGGTGACGGCCGCATCGGGCCTGTCGCCCCGGCAGGTGCTGGAGGCGATCAGCGACAAGGCGCACGAGCTGCAGCACCGGCACGCACGCGTGTTCGCCGAGCAGGTGCAGCCCGCGCTGGCCGCCGAGGGCATCACGCTCGTGCGCTGGGACGACCTGGGCGAGGGCGAGCAGGATCGGCTGCGCAAGTTCTTCCGCCGGCAGATCTTCCCGGTGCTCACGCCGCTCGCGGTGGACCCGGCGCACCCCTTCCCCTACATCTCGGGGCTGTCGCTCAACCTCGCGGTCGTCGTCGCGAACCCGGCGACCGGCAAGGAGCACTTCGCGCGGGTCAAGGTGCCGCCGCTGCTGCCCCGGTTCATCGCGGTCGACGCGAGCGGCCGCCCGTCGGCCCCCGACGCCGGCGCCGCGTCGCCCGAGAAGGGCCCGATGTCGTTCGTCCCCGTCGAGGACGTCATCTCCGAGCACCTCGAGCACCTGTTCCCGGGCATGGAGGTGCGCGAGCACCACACGTTCCGTGTGACCCGCAACGAGGACGTCGAGGTCGAGGAGGACGACGCCGAGAACCTCCTCAAGGCCATGGAGAAGGAGCTCCTGCGGCGCCGGTTCGGCCCGCCGGTGCGGCTCGAGATCGCCGAGGGCATCAGCCCGCGCATCCGCCAGCTCCTCGTCCGCGAGCTGCGGATGGCCGAGGAGGAGGTCTACGAGCTGCCCGCCCCGCTGGACTTCACGGGCCTCAACGTCATCGCCGACCTGGACCGCGCCGAGCTGCAGTTCCCCCGGTTCGTGCCGACGACGCACCGCCAGCTCGCCGAGGTCGAGAGCGCGACGCCGACCGACGTCTTCGCGAAGATCCGCGAGCGCGACATCCTGCTGCACCACCCGTACGACTCGTTCTCGACGTCGGTGCAGACGTTCCTCGAGCAGGCCGCCGCCGACCCCGACGTCCTCGCGATCAAGCAGACGCTCTACCGGACGTCGGGCGACTCCCCCATCGTGGACGCGCTCATCGACGCCGCCGAGGCGGGCAAGCAGGTGCTGGCGCTCGTCGAGATCAAGGCACGGTTCGACGAGCAGAACAACATCTCCTGGGCGCGCAAGCTCGAGCAGGCGGGCGTGCACGTCGTGTACGGGATCGTCGGGCTCAAGACCCACTGCAAGCTGTCGCTCGTCGTGCGGCAGGAGCCCGACGGCCTGCGCCGGTACAGCCACGTCGGGACGGGCAACTACCACCCGAAGACGGCCCGCCTCTACACCGACCTGGGCCTGCTGACGGCGGACCCGGAGGTCGGCCAGGACCTCACGCGCCTGTTCAACCAGCTCTCCGGCTACGCGCCGAAGTCCCGGTTCCACCGGCTGCTCGTCGCGCCCCGCTCCGTGCGCGCGGGCCTGGTCGAGCGCATCGACCGCGAGGCGGCGGCGGCCCGCGAGGGGCACCCGGCGTGGATCAAGATCAAGGTCAACTCGATGGTCGACGAGGCCACGATCGACGCCCTGTACCGCGCGTCGCAGGCCGGGGTGCACGTCGACCTGGTCGTCCGCGGCATCTGCGCGCTGCGCCCCGGCGTCCCCGGGCTGTCGGAGAACGTGCGGGTCCGCTCGATCCTCGGCCGGTTCCTCGAGCACTCGCGGATCTTCGCGTTCGCGAACGCGACGGCCGACGCCGAGTCGTCGTTCGAGGGGCCCGAGGTCTACATCGGCTCCGCGGACCTCATGCACCGCAACCTCGACCGGCGCGTCGAGGCACTGGTGCGCGTCGCCGACCCCGACCAGGTCGCCGAGCTCGTGGACCTCGTCGACGAGTCGACCGACGACGCGACGTCGTCGTGGCACCTCGACGCGTCGGGCGACTGGCACCGGCGGCACGCGGCCGACGACGGCTCCCCGCTGGTCGACCTGCAGGCGGCGCTCATCCAGCGGCAGCGGCGCCGCCCGGGCTCGTCGCGGTGAGCCCCACCCGTCCGCCGGTCGTCGTCGAGGCGGCCGGCGCACTGGTGTGGCGTGTGCGCCTGCGGCGGCTGCAGGTGGTCGTCGTGCACCGCCCGCGCTACCAGGACTGGTCGTGGCCGAAGGGCAAGCTCGAGCCGGGCGAGTCCGCCGTCACGGCGGCGGTCCGCGAGGTCGCCGAGGAGACCGGCCACGACGTCGTCCTCGGCGTCCCCCTGCCCGGGCTGGAGTACACGCTGTCCGACGGCCGCACCAAGCGCGTGCACTACTGGGCCGCGCAGGTCGCGGGCCGGCGCGACGCCGTGGCGCTGCGCGGCCGGCCCCCGGTCCCGCGCGCGTCGCGCTCGGAGATCGACCGGGTGCGCTGGGTCGACGCGTCGGCCGCCGCCCGGCTGCTCACGCGTGCCGAGGACCGCGAGCCGCTCGACGCGCTCGTCGCCGCGCACGAGAAGGGACGCCTGGAGACGCACGCCCTCGTCGTCGCCCGGCACGGCAGCGCCCGCAAGCGCAGCCAGTGGAAGGGCAAGGACGCAGAGCGGCCCCTCACCGACGACGGCGCCCGCCAGGCCGCCGCCCTCGTGCCCGTGCTCTCGGCGTTCGGGGTCGGGCACGTCGTGACGAGCTCGTGGACGCGCTGCGTCGACTCGGTCCAGCCGTACGTCGCGGCCGTCGGCGTGCGCGAGCACCGGTCGGAGGCGTGGACCGAGGACGTCCACGAGGAGTCGCCCGACGCGGCCGCCGGGCACCTGGAGGCCCTGCTGCACTGGGCGGGCGACGTCGTGGTGTGCACGCACCGGCCGGTCCTCGCGACGGCGTTCGGCGTCGTGGCGTCGCACGCGCGCCGGTCCGTGGCGCTCGACGTGCCGGCCGCCGACCCGTACCTGCAGCCCGGCGAGGTCCTCGTCGCGCACGTGGTCCAGCGTCCGAAGGGCCCGCGGGTCGTCGCGGTCGAGACGCACCGGCCGGCGGACGACGCCGCCTGACACCGGGTCGGGCCGGGTCACGCCGGGCCGGGCCGGGCCCGGGCGCGCACCTCGCGCCGGGACGCTCAGGTGAGGATCGGGTTGAGCACCAGGTAGACGAGCGCCGCGACGAGCGCGGCCGCCGGGATGGTGAGCACCCACGCGGCGCCGATGTTCTTCGCGACGCCCCACCGGACGGCCGACAGCCGCTTGGTGGCGCCGACGCCCATGATCGCCGAGGTGATGGTGTGCGTCGTCGAGACGGGCGCGTGCAGCCAGTACGCGTTGGCGTACAGGACGACGGCGGCGACGGACTCGGCGACGAACCCGCGCGCCGGGTCGAGCTCGATGATCTTGCGGCCGAGCGTGCGCATGATCCGCCACCCGCCGGCGTACGTGCCGGCGGAGATCGCGGCGGCGGCGGACAGCTTGACCCACAGCGGGATCGTCATGTTGTCGGGGTCGTGGAACCCGCCCGCGATGAGCGCGAGGACGATGACGCCCATCGTCTTCTGCGCGTCCTGCAGGCCGTGCCCGAGGGCCATCGCCGCGGCCGACGCCGTCTGCGCGAGCCGGAACCGGCGCTGCGTGCGGGCCGGCGGGCGGTTCCGGACGATCCACAGCACGCCGACCATGAGGCCGAACGCGAGCAGGAAGCCGATGAGCGGCGAGAACACCATCGGCAGGACGACCTTGTCCCAGATGGCGTCCCAGTGCACGGTGACCCCGGACGCGATGCCGACACCCGTGAGGCCGCCGATGAGCGCGTGCGTCGAGGACGACGGCAGGCCGAGCCACCAGGTGATGAGGTTCCAGGTGATCGCGCCGATGAGGCCCGACAGCACGATGACGAGGCCTTCGTGCGGCCCGACGTCCCCGATGCTGATGATGTCCTCGGCGATCGTCGTCGCGACGTGCGTGCCGAGCAGGGCGCCGACGAGGTTGAAGAACGCCGCCATGAGCAGTGCCACGCGAGGGGTGAGCGCGCGTGTCGAGACCGAGGTCGCGATCGCGTTGGCGGCGTCGTGGAAACCGTTGGTGTAGTCGAACCCGAGTGCGAACGCGACGACGATGACGACGAGCAGGACGTCCACCTGCTCAGGACTCCTTGAGCGCGATCGTCTCGACGGTGTTCGCGACCTTCTCGAACGCGTCCGCCGCGTCCTCGAGCGTGTCGACGATCTCCTTGAGCTTCATGAGCGTGACCGGGTCGGTCACCTCGTCGAACATCTGGGCGACGAGCTTGCGGTGCGACTTGTCGGCCTGGTTCTCGAGGCGGTTGACCTCGACCCAGTACTCGGAGAGCGAGTCCATGGAGCGCAGCCGCGGCATGGCCTCGGCGGTGAGCTCCGCCGCGCGCTGCAGCACCTGCACCTGGTCGGAGACGCGCGCGGGCAGCTCGTCGATCTTGTAGAGCACGATGAGGTCCGCGGCCTCGTCCATGAAGTCCATGCAGTCGTCGAGGTGCGACGCCAGCTGGTAGATGTCGTCACGGTCGAACGGCGTGACGAACGTCTGGTTGAGACGCCGCATGATCGTGTGCGTCGCGTCGTCGGCCGCGTGCTCGGCGTCGGCGATCCGCTTGCCGATCTCCTTGCGGGTGGCGCGGTCCGCCCCGAGCATCTCGCCGAGCAGGTTCGCGCCGGTCACGAGGTGCTTGGCGGAGTCGGCGAAGAGGTCGAAGTACGTGGTGTCGCGCGGGGTCAGGCGCAGGCGCACGGGGGTCTCCGGGACAGGGGGGACGGACGGGTTCAGGCTAGGTCACGGGAAGTCGAATGCCTAACGGCGGGCGACGGGCCCGTGGACACATGGTGACAGCCGTGCGACGTCGCGGGGTGCCGTTCGGACCTGGCCGGGCGGTCCACCCCGACGGCGGCTCCGCACGGGGTCCGGGTCGGGGTCGGGCACCTCTGGGCACGCCCCTCGCCGCTCAGAGGCAGGTGAGGAAGGGGCGGCGCCGGACCGGGAGCGCCTCTCGGCGCGCGGCCGCTCGAAGCGGCGTGAGATGGAGCCCGGGGCTACCGCGGCCCGGCGCCACGACGATTCTACGTCGGCCCCCGCCGCCCTGCGCTGTGCCGAACCTCACGCCACCCGCACGGGGCGCACGCCGTCACTCCAGTCGGCCCGCCCGCCACAGCGCGGCGGCGTGGCTGAGCTCCTCGGCCGTCCGGACGAGCGACGCCGCGCCGCGGGTCGTGCGGACCGCACCGCGCGGGTCGACGTCGTCGAGGTGGTCGGCGTCGAACGCCGCGCCCGTCGCGAGGACCTGGCAGAACGCGGCGGCCCGCTCGAGCGCGACCGCGAGGTCACCCGTGTAGACGCCGGACAGGACCGCGTCGGCGACGGTCCGGACGTCGGCAGGTCCGGGGGCGTCGGCGACGCCCGCGACGACGCCGTGCACGGGCGCCGCGGTGACGCCGAGGCGGTAGCGGTCGGCGACGGTCGCGGGGTCGCGCCGGACCCACTCGCGCAGGACGTACAGCCGCCACAGCGCGCCGGGCAGCGAGTCCGCGGGGCTGTCGGACCAGAGCCCGGCGACGACGTCGAGGCCCTCGTGCTCGACGAGCGCGACGAGGCGCGCGACGACCTGCGGGTCGGTCTGGGCGCGGCCGTGGTGGACGAGCGCGGCCGCGGTCGTATGGGCCACCTCGTCGCGCAGCGCGGGGTCGAGGTCGCCCGGGAGCGCGTCGGCCTGCTGGGGGTCGAGCATCGCGGGACGGCGGGGGCGGCGGGGCTCGCCGCCCGGGGCGGATCCGGTCATGGGCACCTCCGGTGCGGGTGGTCGCGGGGCGCGGCCCGGCCCGGCCACCCGTCGGACGATCTTGCCCCGTCCCGGTGACGTCGCGCGCGCGCCGAGGTGCCGGTGTCGTCAGGACACCGCACGGCAGCCGCGCGCCCGCCGCTCGACGTGCGCGTCCTCGCAGGTCGGGCCACAGTGGATCCTGCCCCGGGAGGGACCCGAGGGGGTCGGGAGGAGCCAGCACGATGTCCCACGCGTCACAGCCACCGCAGGGGGCGGCTCCGGGAGCCGAGGCTCGTCACCCCCACCACAACAAGGCCATCGCCCTCGCCGTCGCGGCTGCGGTCGGTGGCTTCCTGTTCGGGTTCGACAGCTCGGTCATCAACGGTGCGGTCGACGCGATCGGCGAGCAGTTCGACCTGGGGTCGGCACTGCAGGGCTTCGCGGTCGCGGTCGCGCTCCTCGGGTGCGCGCTCGGTGCCTGGTCGGGCGGCAAGCTGGCCGACCACTGGGGCCGCACGCGCGTGATGTTCGTCGGTGCGGTCCTGTTCTTCGTGTCGTCGATCCTCTCGGCGATCGCGTTCGGGGTCTGGGACCTCATCCTGTGGCGCTTCATGGCGGGCGTCGGCATCGGCATCGCGTCGGTCATCGCGCCGGCGTACATCGCGGAGATCGCGCCGGCGGCGATGCGCGGGCGGCTGGGCTCGCTGCAGCAGCTCGCGATCACGCTCGGCATCTTCGCCGCCCTGCTGTCGGACCAGCTGCTCGCGACGACGGCGGGCGGCGCGTCGGAGGAGCTGTGGTTCGGGCTGGAGGCGTGGCGCTGGCTGTTCCTCGTCGCGGTCGTGCCCGCGACGGTCTACGGGATCCTCGCCCTGATGATCCCGGAGTCGCCGCGCTACCTGGTGGCGCGCGGTCGTCGTGACGAGGCGCAGAAGATCCTCGCTGACGTGCTGGGCCCGGACGAGGACGCGGCCGCCCGCGTGCGGGAGATCGAGCACACGATCGAGGCCGACAAGAGGCTGGAGGAGCAGGCGACGCTGCGCGGTCCGCGGTTCGGGCTGCTGCCCGTGGTGTGGGTCGGCATCCTGCTGTCCGTGTTCCAGCAGTTCGTCGGGATCAACGTGATCTTCTACTACTCGACGACGCTGTGGCAGGCGGTCGGGTTCGACGAGAGCGACTCGTTCATGGTCTCGACGATCACGTCGGTGACCAACGTCGCGGTGACGTTCATCGCGATCGCCCTCATCGACAAGATCGGCCGTCGCCCGCTGCTGCTCATCGGCTCGGCGGGCATGGCGGTGTCGCTCGGCGTGATGGCGGTCGCGTTCACGCAGTCGACGGGCACGGGCGACGACCTGACGCTCACGGGCTCGTGGGGCACGATCGCGCTGGTCGCGGCCAACGCGTTCGTCGTGTTCTTCGGTGCGACGTGGGGCCCGCTGGTGTGGGTGCTGCTGGGCGAGATGTTCCCGAACCGGATCCGCGCGGCCGCGCTGGGCGTGGCGGCGATGGCGCAGTGGATCGCGAACTTCCTCATCACGATCTCGTTCCCGCCGATGCTCGACCGCTTCGGCGCGTCCATCCCCTACCTGATGTACGCGATCTTCGCGGCGCTGTCCTTCTTCTTCACGCTGTTCAAGGTGCCGGAGACGAAGGGCGTGCAGCTCGAGGACATGGAGTCGGTGAAGGTCGAGCGGCGCCAGCGCGGCGCGGCGCCGACCCGCTGAGCCGACCCGGGGAGCCGACCACCCGAGCCGGCCGGTCCGGCGCGCACGACCCGGAGGCCCCGACGTCACGACGACGTCGGGGCCTTCGTCACGTCCGGGCGACGCACCCGCCGGAATAAGTTGCCTGCCGCAAATGCTGTGTCGTACAGTCTTTGCGTCACGCAACCAAGGAGCGCCCCTCATGACCCCCGACGCCACCCCCGGCGACACCCCCACGCGGGTCCTGCTGCGCGGCATGGAGGACCTCACGAGGGCCGTCCGCGAGGCGTCGCACGTCATGTCCCGCCAGTTCCCGTGCTCGCGCGGCGAGGTCCCCGTCATCCGGCTCCTCGCCCGCCGCGGCTCGCTCGGCGTCGGCGACATCGCCCACGCGATGCGCGTCGACGTCTCGGTCGTCAGCCGTCAGGTCAGCCACCTCGTCGAGCAGGGCTGGGTCGAGCGGACCGTCGACCCGGACGACCGCCGCGCCCGCACGCTGCGCCTGACCCCGTCGGGCGAGGCGATGGCCGCGCACATGGGCGAGGTCCGCGAGGCCGCGATGCAGAGCGTCTTCGGCGGCTGGAGCGCGACCGAGCTCGACGACGCCGCGGACGTCCTGCACCGCATCGCCGCCGCGATCGACACCGCGCGGGTGCGCGACCAGGACACGGCGCCGCCGTCACCGGTCCTCGCCACGACCACCTGACCAGGAGGCCGCACCAGCCGGCCCGCACGTCCTCACCGCACCCGTCCCCACCCCGCACGACTCGCCGACGACGCCGAGGCCCTCCCCAGCACCGCGACCACGGCGCGCCCGACCAGCACGAGAGCGAGACCCATGTCCGACCGCACCGCACCCCCCGAAGGGGCCCTCGTCGGGTCGTCCCCGACCGACGAGGCCCCCCGCATGACCCACCGCGAGGTCCTCGAGTCCCTCTCGGGGATCCTCCTCGGGATGTTCGTCTCGATCCTCGCGACGAGCGTCGTCTCGTCCTCGCTGCCGCGGATCATCGCCGACCTGGACGGCGAGCAGTCCGCGTTCACCTGGGTCGTCACCGCGACCCTGCTCACCACGACGATCACGACCCCGATCTGGGGCAAGCTCGCCGACCTCGTCGACCGCAAGCTGCTCATCCAGCTCGCGCTCGTCATCTCCGTCGTGTCGTCGGCCCTCGCCGGCCTGTCCCACGACACCGGCATGCTCATCGGCATGCGCGCCCTGCAGGGCATCGGCGCCGGCGGCCTGACCGCGCTCGGCACGGTCCTCATCGCCGACATCATCAGCCCGCGCGAGCGCGGCCGGTACATGGGCCTCATGGGCGGTGTCATGGGCATCGGCATGGTCGGCGGCCCGCTGCTCGGCGGCCTCATCACCGACGGCCCCGGCTGGCGCTGGAACTTCTTCGTCGGCCTGCCGTTCGCGGTCGCCGCGATCGTCGTGCTGCAGCGCACCCTGCACCTGCCGCCCCTGCAGCGTCGCAGCGTGAAGATCGACTACCTGGGCGCGTTCCTGCTCTCCGCCGGCATCGCCCTGCTGCTGCTGTGGATCACGTTCGCGGGCAGCTCGTTCGACTGGGCGTCGTGGCAGACCGCCGCGATGGTCGGCGGCTCGGTCGTCCTGCTCGGGCTCGCCGTGTGGGCGGAGTCGCGGGCCGCGGAGCCGATCATCCCGCTGCACCTGTTCAAGAACCGCACGCTCGTCCTGTCGGTCGTCGGGTCGGTCGCCGTCGGCATCGCGATGTTCGGCACGTCGGTGTTCCTCAGCCAGTACATGCAGCTCGCACGCGGCAAGACCCCGACGGAGTCGGGCCTGCTGACCATCCCGATGGTCGTCGGCGTGTTCGTGTCGTCGACGCTGTCCGGGCAGGTCATCAGCCGCACGGGCCGCTACAAGCGGTTCATGATCGCGGGCGCGATCCTGCTCACCGGCGGCCTCGCCCTCATGGGGACCATCCACTACGACACGAGCTTCACGCTCGTCGCGCTCTACATGGTCATCCTCGGCACCGGCGTGGGCATGCTCATGCAGAACCTCGTGCTCGCCGTGCAGAACACGCTCGACGTGCGGGAGATCGGCTCGGGCACCTCGACCGTGGCGTTCTTCCGGACCCTCGGCGGCGCGATCGGCGTCTCGGCGCTCGGCGCCGTGCTGTCGAACCGGGTCGGCGACCTCATCGTGCAGGGGCTCAAGGGCCTCGGCATCGACGCCTCCGCGCTCGGCGCGGGCGGCACCAGCGCGATCCCCGACCTCGCGTCCCTGCCCGAGCCCGTGCGGGTCGTCGTCGAGCGGGCGTTCGGCGACGCGATCGCGGACCTGTTCCTCGTCGCGGCTCCCGTCGCGGTGGTCTCGCTGATCGCGGTGCTGTTCCTCAAGGAGGTGCCGCTGGGGCACAAGTCCGGCATCCAGCAGCGGCTCGAGCAGGAGCAGCAGGACCAGCGCGACGCCGTCGCGGCGGAGGTCCCGGCGACCGTGGCCTGACGCAGCCGCACCGCGTAGGACGACGCGCCGCTCCCCACCGGGGGCGGCGCGTCGTTCGTCAGTCGTGCTGGCGGATCGCCGCGAGCGCGCTGTTGAGGCGGTCGAGCTGCTCGGCGAGCGCGTCGACGTCCCGCGCACCCCAGCCGGCGAGCGCCCGCAGCAGGAACTCGCGCCGGGCGGCGCGCGCGGCGGCGAGCCGGCGGCGGCCCTCGTCGGTCAGGTCGAGGAGCTGGCCGCGGAAGTCGTCCGGGTCGGGCCGGCGGGACACGAGTCCGATCGCCCCGAGGCGGGCGAGCTGGCGGGAGATCGTGCCGCGCCCGACGCCGATGTAGGTCGCGAGGTCGGACGCGCGGATGCCGGGCGTCTCCTCGATGTGGCCGAGCAGCACGTACGCCGACGGCTCGAGGTCGGGGTGGACCTCGCGCGCGAGCGTCGCCGACGACGCGTGCGCGCGCCGCAGCAGCAGACCGAGCTCCCGCTCGAGCCTCGCGAAGTTCTCCTCCACCACGAGACCCATCCTCGCGGAACGTTGTGCCGGCGAGCGGGCGAAATTGCTGGACAGACGGGTGATCCGGACATCGTCTGGGTGCTAGCACCCAGGAGGTGTCAGCGGGACCAGGTGGTGCGGCGACCCGCCAGCGTCGCGATCGCGGCGGCGCGGTCCGCGCCCAGCCGGGGCGCCATCAGGCGGAACACGCTCGGCACCTCGGAGCGCGGGACGACGAGGACGTCGTCGTGGCTGCCGGGGCTGCGGACGTCCATCTGGCCCTGCACGACGAGCACCGCGCGCACCGAGACGCCCGAGGCCGCCGCGGCGAGCAGCGCCGCCTGGACGCGCGCGGCCTCGAGCCGCGCGTCGCGCAGGTACGGCACCGGCTCGCCGTCGACCGTCATGACCCGGCCCTCGACGACGACGTGCGACCCCGTGAGGTCCTTCTCCGTCACCGTGAGGATGCCCCCGGGGCCGACCACCAGGTTCTGCAGCAGCGTGCCCTGCCGGCCGACGGGGACGTCGTGCAGCACCTGCCAGCCCTCGTCGACCAGGCGGGACAGGCGCGTGCGGACCGAGCTGCCGCGCTCGCCCCGGTACACCGGGAGCTCGGTCGTGTCGCGCGACACCGACCCGAGCCACGCCTCGAGCGCGGCCTGGTCGAGGGCGTCGAGCGCGTCGGTCGGCGTCGCGGGCACCGGCAGCACCAGCGCGCCGGTGTCGGTGCGCACGTCGGAGCGCAGGTACGCCTGCGCGGCCTGCCGGACACCGGCCTCCAGGGCGGGGTGCTCGACGACGACCTCCCCCGACTGCAGGTCGACCGAGCCGACCGGCGCCCCGGTCTCCTGCGTGACGAAGAGCCGGTCGGCGCCGTAACGGCGCCACCGACGCACCGTCAGCAGCTCTTCCACGCCTGCATTATCGGCAGGTCGGCGCCCGGACTTCAGGTGTGTCGACCATCCGGACGCCGACGGCGGGGGTGACACGTGACGATCGCCCCCGCTCACGCCTCCTCGAACGTCAGGCTCACCGAGTTCATGCAGTACCGGTCGCCCGTCGGCGTCTGCGGCGCGTCGTCGAACACGTGCCCGAGGTGCGACCCGCAGCGCGCGCACCGGACCTCGGTGCGGACCATGCCGAGGCTGCGGTCCACGATCAGCTCGACCCGGTCCTGCGCGAGCGGCGAGAAGAAGCTCGGCCACCCGCAGTGCGAGTCGAACTTGGTCTCCGACCGGAACAGCTCGTTGCGGCACGCGCGACAGCGGTAGACGCCGACGCGCTTCTCGTCGAGCAGCTCACCGGTCCACGCCCGCTCCGTGCCGGCGCGGCGCAGCACCGCGAACTCCTGCGCGTCGAGCTCGGTGGCCCACTGCTCGTCGCTCTTCGTGACCTCGTAACCCATCGTCGTCCTCCCGTTGGTGGCGTCGACCCGTGCAACACCCGGGCACCCCCGTCGGTTCCCGACGCGCCGGGCAGGTCCCTGACCAGCGCGTCTCGCAGTTCCGTGACAGTTCGGTCTACCGTGCCCCGTAGCGCACGCTCCTCCCGCGCTGACCGATGTCGCCCTGGTCGTCCGTCCCGCCGTGAGGTCCACGTGCCCCGTAACCGCCGCCCGTGGTCGCTGACGCGCTATTTCGCGGTCGTCAGCGTCGCGGCGATGACGGTGCTCGGGCTCGCCCTCGTCGTCGTCTCGTCGACCGTCATGGAGCGGCAGGCGACACGTGACGGCATGGCGTCCGCCGAGTCCGTGCAGTCGTACGCGACCGGGCTCGTGCCGACCGAGGCGTTCGTGCTCGCGTCCGCCCTCACGCCCGAGCAGTCGGCCGCCGTCCGGGCGTCCGTCGCCGGCTTCGCCGACACGCTCGTCGAGGTGCGGCTGTGGGCGCAGGACGGCACCCTCATCTTCTCCACGGCCGACCGCACGACCAGCGGCTTCCCCGACGGCGCCCGGCTCGACGCCGCGATGGCGTCCGGCGAGCCCGACGCGCGCGTCGTCAACGACGTCCGCGGCGACGTCCTCGGCACCGCGAGCGGCACGCAGAGCGACGTGCTCGACGTCTACGTCCCCGTGACCGCGGGCGAGACGCTCGGCCCGCCGTCGTCCGACCTGCCGTCGGGCGAGGTCGTCGGCGCCGCCGAGGTCATGCTCGACCACTCCGGCTCGGCGGCCGCCCTCGCGGACGCGACGCGCACGGTCGGCATCGTCGTCGCCGGCGGGCTCGTCGCCCTGTGGGTGCTGCTGTTCCGCACCGTGCTCACGACGTCGCGCCGGCTGCAGGCCACCGCGCTCGAGAACGCGCGGCTCGCGCTCCTCGACTCGCTCACCGGCCTGCCGAACCGCCGCATGCTCGCGGAGCGCATGCGCCGCACGATCGCCGAGGCGAAGGAGGACGGCACCAGCGTCGGCCTCATGATGCTCGACATCGACCACTTCAAGGACATCAACGACTCGCTCGGGCACGACCGCGGCGACGAGCTCCTCGAGCAGGTCGCCGAGCGGCTGCGCGGAGCGCTGCGCGAGAACGACGTCGTCGCCCGGCTCGGCGGCGACGAGTTCGCGGTCCTGCTCCCCGACGTCCGGTCCGTCGCCAACGCCGAGCGCCTCGCGCGGCGCGTGCGGGGGCTGTTCGCGACGCCGTTCGTGCTCGGCGAGCTGTCGCTGCACGTCGAGACGTCCGTCGGTGTCGCGTGCCTGCCGGACCACGCGAACGACTCGTCGTCGCTCATGCGGACGGCCGACGTCGCGATGTACGCCGCGAAGCACCACCGCACGGGCGTGTCGGTGTACTCGCTCGACGAGGACGACTCGTCGCCCGCCCGCCTGGTGCTGCTCGGCGAGCTGCACCGCGCGCTCGACGCCGAGGAGCCGGGCGCGCACGAGCTCGAGATGCACTACCAGCCGAAGATCGACCTCGCGACGGGCCGGACCGTGGGCTTCGAGGCCCTCATGCGCTGGCGGCACGAGACGCGCGGCCTGCTCGCGCCCGCGGCGTTCATCCCGCTCGCCGAGCAGTCCGGTCTCATCCACGACGTCACCCGTTTCGCGCTCACGGCGTGCGTCCGGCAGCTCGCGCTGTGGTCGCAGGACGGCCGGTCGACGCCGGTCGCCGTCAACCTGTCCGCGCACGACGTGACGTCGACCGACGTGGTCGTCCTCATCGAGCGGCTGCTCGCCGAGCACGACGTCCCCGCGGCGCTGCTCGAGGTCGAGATCACCGAGACGGCGCTCGTCGCCGACCGGTCGCGGGTCGTGCCCGTCCTGGAGCGGCTCGGCACGCTCGGCGTGCGGGTCGCGATCGACGACTTCGGCATCGGGAACACGTCGATCTCGCAGCTGCGGGACCTGCCCGTCGACGAGCTGAAGATCGACCGGCTGTTCGTCGCGGACCTCCAGGCGGGCGGCCGCGAGGGGTCCGAGGTCGTCGTGCGGGCCATGGTCGACCTGGCTCACTCCTTCGGCCTGCGGGTCGTCGCCGAGGGCGTGGAGGACGAGCACACCGCCGGAATCCTCGCCGGCCTGGGCGTCGACCAGGCGCAGGGGTTCCTGTACTCGCGTGCGCTCCCGCCCGCCGACCTGTCGTTCGGCGTGCTCGTCCCGACGCCGCGCCGCGGTGCGGACGAGTCGACGCGACCGGCCGGGTCACGCCCGTCGGGCCGACGCCGCCCCCGGACGGCCCATGCCACGCGTCACTCGAACGAGTGAATCTCGGGTGAACCCCTCAACACCCGTCACCCGTTTGCCGATGGAGAATCGTCCGGCCCTGTCCCGATCTGTGCGCCACCGCCGAGGAGTTCCCCCCGCATGATGGACGACCTGCTCCAGGAGATGATCGACCCCGCCCCGCCGCAGCGGGACCGACCGCGTCGGCGACGGATGTGGACGACCGTCGGCATCGTCGGGCTCGCGGTCGTCGGCGCCACCTCGCTCACGACGTCCGCGCTGTTCAGCGACACCGACTCGACCAGCGCCGAGATCTCGACGGGCACCGTCGACCTCGCCGTCGGGCCCGTCGACTTCGCGCTCCCCGACGAGGGCATGGAGCCCGGCGACACCGTCTACACGCCGGTCGTCGTGCGCAACGACGGCTCGCTGCAGCTGCGCTACGCGATCGAGTACCGGGCCACCCCCGCGACGTCCGCGGCGCCGTCGCCCACGCTCGCCGCGCCCGACGGCCAGCCCGTCGCCGCCGCCTCGGCGTCGCTCGCCACCATCGTCCGCCTCTCGGTGTACCGGGCGCCGTCCTGCGACGCGGCCGGCGTCGCCGGTGCGGAGCTGCTGGGCCGGGTCACGGGCACCGACGCCGCGCCGCTCGAGGGCGACTTCACCGCGATCGTCGGCAGCCCCGCCACCGGCCCGCAGGCCGGCGACCGCCCGCTGCCCGCCGCCACGGACGAGACGCTCTGCGTCGAGGTGCACCTGCCCCTCGAGGCCGGCAACCAGTTCCAGGGCACCGGGCTCGCGCTCGCGCTGCGCATGCAGGCCGAGCAGGTCGCGAACAACGGCGCAGCGGCGCCGGCCTCCTGAGCCTCCACCCCTCACCGATGATCCTCCGCGG